>NZ_JAAXYC010000493.1 GCF_018619185.1 Streptomyces sp. McG3
CGCCCAGCCCGCTCACCGCCGCCAGCGTGGGATGCCCGTCCTCCGTGGCCCGGTCCCGGTGCGCCTCCAGGGCGCGGAGCTCGTCCGTGCGGTCGGTGATCCGGACCGAGGGCGGTAACTGCCAGGGCGGCGGCACCTCCTCCCGCGCCCCGCCCCCGGACACATGGATGCCGCCGTGCACGCTTCCCGTCTGCACGACGAAGCCGTGCACCGTGCCGCTCAGTTCGTTGGTGTTCGTGCTGTGCTCGTGCCCCCGCATGCGTCCCCCTCCGGACAGCCGAGTACCAGCTTTCACCAGACATCCTTTCCGTACAGGCGCTCGATACCCGGGCCCACGGCGATCGGCTGCGCCCGGACCGGGCCCATTCCGGAGCGCTCATTGCCTTTGGCATATGCCTTCGGTATGTACACACCTGGAGGCGACGGTACGCGCGCCCTATGCCTCTCCGGCCTCTTCGTGCGTTACCCGTCTGACTGACCACCCTTTGTGGCAACGTAGTTCGACTGACGCCGCGGGTGTTCGGGCGGCCGTCGCAAGGGTCACCTTCACCCGCCCGGCCTCTTCACAGGTTCTCCGCCCTCCGCCCCGCACCGTGTGGCACCGTGGATCGACTGATGACCCGGGCGTCCGGGCATCCGCGTAGGGGGGACCTTCATGCGACTTCGTACCGCCGCGGCCTCGGCCGCGCTCGTCCTGTCCGCCGTGGCGGGCGCAGCGGCCTGTTCGTCCTCGCCGGACGCCGTGGACGCCGAGCGGCCCACCACCCGCACCGGGCCGGCGTCCGTGGAAGGGCTGGCGGAGAGCATCGAGACGGGAAAGCGTCAGGCGGGCCCGCCCGAGCTGAACGGGCAGAGCGTGCCGGGCCCCGAGAAGTGCGCCACCTCCATCGCCGAGATCCCGGCGGATTGCGTCGTCGACCCCTCGTTCGCCGAGTTCACGGAGGGGGAGCGGGCCGCCGAGCCGCCCACCCTGCCGTGAGACCCCGCCCGTGAACGGGTGAGACAGCCGCCACAGGAGGGCGGGCACACGCCGGTGTGCCCGCCCTCCTGTTCTGCGTCCGCACCGCCCGCACGACCGCCCGCGCGCGCACGGCCCGGATCACTGGGGCACCACGGGCCACCTGCGTCACAGAAGCCCCTTCCATCCGTCACAGCGATCTCTTAGTCTCACACCCTGTTCACATTTGGTAATGGATGATCTCGCCACAGAGGTCAGGCGCGGGGGTAGTGAAGTATGCGTGAAAACTGGCGCTCGAAGTTGAGCGTGCTCGCCGGGGCGTCGGCACTGGCCCTGGCGGCCGTCACCGCGACGCCGGCGCTGGCCCACGACGCTCCCGAGGCCCCCCTGGAAGTGCAGCTGCCCGCCGACGTGAGCATCGTCGAAGGCCTCACCCCGGAGCCCGGCGTGGAGATCCCCTTCCCGGTGGACGGGACGGAGACGAAGGGAGCGCCGGACGCGGTGCTGTCCGCCAAGGCCGCTCCGCCGTCCAACACCTGCCTCGGCGCGACCGCCGCCTACGGTTCCACCGGGTGCTTCCAGCACAACGGCGACATCGTCTGGGCGGGCGACACGAAGAAGGACGGCATGTCCGCGGCCGTCGGGGTCTACACCGACTACGGGCGCGCCGAAGCGGTCTGCGTCAACAAGCTCGGCGTGAACACCTGGGCGACCTGCGACAAGGACTACCGCGAGACCGGGAACGTACGTCTGCGGGTCCTGCGCTACGACGGCGACACCGGCAAGTTCTACCAGCCCGAGGCCTGGTCCGGCTGGATCCCGGTCGACGGGAAGTACTGACCGACCCACCTCGCGGGGGCGCGGCACACGCTCCGCTCGCCCCCGCGAGGGCGCGGCACACGCGCGACGCATACGAAAAAACCGGACCAGCCTCTGCTGGTCCGGTTCTTCAATCCGGAAGTGCCCCCGGCAGGATTCGAACCTGCGCACCCGGCTCCGGAGGCCGATGCTCTATCCCCTGAGCTACGGGGGCGTATCGCGGTGCTGCTCTGCGACGGGTGAAACACTACCAGCTCCCACGGGGTGTCCGTGAACAGGTATTCCGCCGTGCCTCCGCGCCTCTTCCTCCCGCTCGGGCGGTCCGTGGGAGCGGTGGCCACCCGTCCGGGGCGGAAGTGGACAAAACCCGGACGCCGCACCTCCGGCCGACCTACTCTCGAAGGGTGTCAGGGGCGTACGGCCGCGTGCTTGTTGTCGACGACAACAAGGTCATCCGGCAGCTGATCAGGGTCAATCTCGAGCTGGAGGGCTTCGAGGTCGTGACCGCGGCCGATGGTGTCGAGTGCCTGGACCTGGTCGAGCGGGTCCGCCCCGACGCGATCACCCTCGATGTCGTGATGCCCCGGCTGGACGGTCTGGAGACCGCCACCCGGCTGCGCTCCGACCCCCGGACCCGTCGTGTTCCCATCGCCGTCATCAGCGCCTGTACGCCCTACGAGGTCGACGCGGGTGTGGCGGCCGGGGTCGACGCGTTCCTGGCGAAGCCGTTCGAGCCGAGCGAGCTGGTGCGGATCATGCGCCGGCTGGTGACGGGGGAGGAAGAGCCCTCGGTGGACGGGCGTCGCGGTGCCGGGCGGGCGGGGAGCGCCACCGGCTGACCCGGGCGGCGAAACCGGGTCCTGGCCGACCGTGGCGGTGTCCCCGGGGCCGGCCCTCCCGGGCGTCGGGCGGGGTCCGGCCGACCGGATGGCGAAACCGGGTCGCGAAGTGCCCCCCTCTCTCACCTACGCTTGACCCGTGACCCCCGCCGACCTCTCCCGGACCGTGCTGCACGCCGTGCGCCGCGCGGTCGACGAGGATGCCTTGCGCGCACCCGTGCCCGCGCGCGTGCGTGTGGAGAGGACGCGGCCCGGCGGCAGCGGGGACTACGCCTGCGCCGTCGCGCTCCAGCTCGCCGGGCCCGCCGCGCTGCCCGCCCTGGAGGTCGCCCGCATCCTGCGGGAACGCGTCGCCGCCGAGCCCGGCGTCGGGCGGGTCGAGATCACCGGACCTGGGTTCCTGAGCTTCACCCTCGACGTACCGGCCGCGGCCGACCGGACCGTGCTCGACGCCGTACGGGAACAGGGCCTCGCGTACGGACACGGGGACGCGCTCCGGGACGAGATCCTCCAGTTCCACCACGCGCGGGAGGTCCGCGCCGCCGTCACCGCCCATGCCGTCCGCCGGCTGGTCATCGCCCAGGGCGCCCGGGTCCGGGTCAGCTGCGAGGAGGCGTCCGACCCGGACTGGGCCCGCCTCGGCGTCACCGTGGACGCGCACGGCACGCCCCCCGTGCCGCTCACCGGGATCCGGCCCGTTCCCGCCGGGGCCACCGCGGGGGAGCTGCTGGAGCGGCTCGGGTCCGACGCCGCCCGCTGGGGGCTCCTGCGGCCCGCCGGGCACGACCGTGCCGCCCTCGGCCCCGCACTGCTCGTCCAGGGCGAGGCGAACCCGCTCTTCCGGGTCCGGTACGCCCACGCCAGGGCCCGTGCGCTCACCCGCGGGGCCGCCCTCCTCGGCTTCACCGCAGAGCCCGACCCGAACGCCGGGCCCGCGGGTGAGCGCACGGGCCCTGGCG
>NZ_JAAXYC010000494.1 GCF_018619185.1 Streptomyces sp. McG3
GTTGATCACGGGCGGGGGCCGGGGCGGCCGGAGCCGCTGCCGGCGCCTCGGCCCGGGCGGCGGCGACGGCAGGTTCGGCGCCGGTCGCGGCGACCACGGCCCACCGTCGCGGTACGCGGGACACCCCCTCCAGCAGGGCGCCGCTTTCCCGCCGGTCGGGCGGCGGAACGCCGAGGGGTTCCGGAGGCCGAACCTCGCCTTCCCTCTTGCGCCGGGCCACCATGTCCGCTGAACTGACGTACCGTCAGAAACTCTTCTCCGGAGGCCCGATGCGGACGATCTGGCTCAGCGGCGCGGAATGGCTCGCCGTCCTGCGCATTGGCCTCGGCCTGTGGTGGCTGGAGAGCTGGCGGCACAAGGACAAGAAGGGCTGGTTCGAGCGCGGCACGGGCATCGCCTGGGCGGCGGACGTCGCGGGCAAGCATCGCTGGGGCGTGGTGCGCACGGGCTTCCGGCGGGTCGTCGAACCGCGCCCGAAGGCGATGGCGTACATCGTCGTCTACGCGGAACTCGCCCTCGGTCTCGGCCTGGTGGCAGGATTCCTGACCCCGGTCGCCCTGGTCGCCGGGCTTCTCCTCAACCTGCTCTACCTGGTCCTGATGATCCACGACTGGGCCGAGCAGGGACAGAACGCGATGATGGCGCTGATCTCCCTGGTGGCCCTGTTCGCCATGGCCTGGCAGACCTGGTCCCTGGACTCCGCCCTCGGACTGTTCCCGTGACCCCGCAACGCGCGACGGCCCCGCGCTTCGACCTCCCCGAGCCCGACGCCTTCACCCGCCCCTACTGGGACGCCGCGGCGGAGGGGCACCTGCTCCTGCGCCGCTGCGGCGGATGCGGCCGGGCCCATCACTACCCGCGTGAGTTCTGCCCGTACTGCTGGAGCGAGGACGTCGGCTGGGAGCGCGCGAGCGGGGAGGCGACCCTCTACACCTGGTCCGTCGTCCACCGCAACGACCTGCCGCCCTTCGGCTCCCGCGTCCCGTACGTCGCGGCCGTCGTCGACCTCGCCGAGGGCCCCCGGATGATGACGGAGATCGTGGAGTGCGCGCACGACGGTCTTCGGATCGGGATGGGGCTGACGGTCACGTTCCGGAGCGGGGACGCGGAAGCGGGGGGCGGCGGCGAAGCCGTGGCGGTCTTCCGGCCCCGGGGCTGAACAGCGTTCCTGGACCACACCACCGCCACCACCGTCAGCGGCTGATCACAGCCCCGGCGCGCCCCACACCGGGAACCACCGGGACAGGTCCTTCTCCACCCGGAGGTCGTCCCCGAGGACGCCCCGCACCTGGAGCTCCAGCTGGTTGTCCCGCTTCTCGGCGTCGCCGGGCAGCGGGGCGAACGGATAGAACGTGCCGCGCTTGTAGAGGTAGACCAGCGCCAGCGACCGCCCCTCCGCGTCCCGGAAGCCGATCAGGGAGCAGAGCAGCTGCGGGCCGAAGCCGCCGTCCTGGAGCAGGGTGTTGACCGCGTGGAGGTCGTTGACCAGGGCGGCGGAGTCGTCGGCCGGGTGGCGGGCCAGCAGCCAGGTGTAGCCGTACGCGTCCCGGCTGAACTCCACCGGGATGCCGCCGCGCTCCGTGTCCGCGTCCAGCAGTTCGCGTACGTCCTCCTGGAGCCGGGCGAAGCCACCGCCCTCCACGCCCGCGAAGCAGACCGAGCCCAGGCCGGTCGGTGCGAAGCCGGCGGCGGCCTGGAGGGTGAGGGCGGCGGAGGGGACGGCGAAGAGCTGGTCGAGGTCGGGGCGGACCGGTTTGCTCCGGCCGAGGATCGCGTCGAGCAGGCCCACGGGCGTCACTCCTCACCGTTCTTCACTGCGTGCTCAGCGGGACAGGTCGGCGGAGATGCGGGACAGCTGGTCCAGGCGCTGCTCCAGCGTCGGGTGGGAGGAGAACAGCCGGCCCAGGCTCTCCTTCGCGGAGAACGCCGGCATGAAGTAGAAGGCGTTGTACGGCTCCGCCTTCCGCAGGTCCTCGGTCGGGATGCGGGCCATCTGCCCGCTGACCTTCGTCAGGGCGGAGGCGAGCGCGGAGGGCCGGCCGGTGAGCAGGGCGGCGGCCCGGTCGGCGGACAGCTCGCGGTAGCGGGACAGCAGCCGGGTCAGCAGGAAGCTGATCGCGTACACGACGGCGCTGATCAGCGGGATCAGCAGCAGGAGGATGCCCGCCGGGTCGTTGCCGGGCCTGCTGCGGGCGAAGCCGCCCCACAGGGCGATACGGGTGACGATGCCCGCCAGCACGCCGAGGAACGAGGCGATCGTCATGACGGCCACGTCCCGGTGCGCGACGTGCGACATCTCGTGGGCGAGGACGCCCTCCAGCTCCTCCGGCTCCAGTCTGCGCAGCAGGCCCGTCGTCGCGCAGACCAGGGCCGTCTTCTCGCTGCGGCCGGTGGCGAACGCGTTCGGTACGTCGCTCTCGGCGATGGCCACCTTGGGCTTCGGCATGTCCGCCAGCGCACAGATCCGGTCGATGGTGCCGTGGAGTTCGGGGGCCTGCTCAGGGGTGACCTCGCGGGCCCCCATGCCGTACGCGGCGATGCGGTCGCTGAACCAGAACTGGGTGATGAACAGGCCGCCCGTGATGATCAGGATGATCGGCCAGGAGCCCCACAGGGCCGCGAGGAGCACGCCTACGAAGACGACGTAGAGCAGACCGATCAGGAACATGGTGGTGACCATGCGACCGGTCAGGCCCCGGTCGGGGGCGTAGCGCGAACGGGCTCGTGGCATCGGTGCCTCCCAACAGCTCACCTCTCACCTGACTCCCATAGTGCCCCTTTACGGTGAGAAGCGGATAAAGGTGCTGTCTGCACCGGCCCGGGGCCCACCGGCCCGGGGCCCACCGGCCCGGGGCCCACCGGCCCGGGGCCCACCGGCCCGGGGCCCACCGGCCCGGGGCCCACCGGCCCGGGGCCCACCGGCCCGGGGCCCACCGGCCCGGGGGCCGCCCGCGCCGGTCACGGCCAGAGCAGCTCGCGCGCCCAGCCGTCGTCCTCCTGGCGCCGGTAGCGCAGCCGGACGTGCCGGCGCCGGGCGTCGCCCTGGAAGAACTCGGCCTCGGCCGGCTCGACCACGTACCGGGTCCAGGTCGGAGCCTCCGTGTCCGGTTCCGCCCGGGCCCGGTCCCAGGCCGCGTCCGCCGCCCGGTGCAGCTCCGCCACGGAGCCCACGACCTCGCTCTGCGCCCCGGTCAGTGCTGCGGCGAGCGCCCCGGTGGACCGCGCGTGCAGGTCGGCGTGGCTCTCGGCGGGCGTGCAGCGGACAACAGGGCCCCGGACCCGTACCTGCCGGCCCTGTGCGGGCCAGTAGAAGCCGAGCGCGGCGTACGGGCGGGCGGCGAGCTGGTGACCCTTGGCGCTGGTGGCGTGGGAGGCGAAGTGGAAGCCGCGCTCGTCGGCGTCGTGGAGGAGCAGCGTGCGTACGTCGGGGAGGCCTTCGGCGTCGGCCGTGGCCAGCGACATCGCGTGCGGCTCGGCCTGCCCGGCGGCCACGGCCTCCGCGAACCAGGTGTGGAAGAGGGGGACCGGGGCGGGCG
>NZ_JAAXYC010000495.1 GCF_018619185.1 Streptomyces sp. McG3
GGCCGGGCGTCCCCAGCCGGTCCGGCGTTCGAGGACGGAAGCGTCCACGGGGACGAGCGACGCGCCCACGGGGCCGGGCGGGCCCGCATGAGCACCGCCCGTCCGGGCCCGGGGTTCCGCCCTCAAGCGCCGGACGGGCTGGTTGCCGCGGCCCGGGCTTCATGGGTGCGGCCGATCTCAGACGTACCGCTCCAGGATCGACGACTCCGCCAACCGCGAAAGCCCCTCCCGCACGCTGCGCGCCCGCGCCTCGCCGACGCCGTCCACCGTCTGGAGGTCGTCCACGCTCGCCGCCAGCAGCTTCTGCAGACCGCCGAAGTGCTCCACCAGTCGCTCGATGATCGCCCCCGGCAGCCGCGGCACCTTCGCCAGCAGCCGGAAGCCCCGCGGGGACACCGCCGAGTCCAGCGTTTCCGGCGAGCCGCTGTAGCCCAGCGCCCGCGCCACCACCGCCAGCTCCAGCAGCTCCGTGTGGCTCAGCGCGTCCAGCTCGGTCAGCGCCTCCGCCACCGTGCGCGACCGCTTCGCCGTCGGCTCGGGCACATAGTCCCGGACGACCAGCTCCCGCTCCGGCTCCACGCCCGCGATCAGTTCGTCCAGCTGGAGGGAGAGCAGGCGCCCGTCGGTGCCGAGCTCGACCACGTACTCCGCGATCTCCGTCGCGATCCGCCGCACCATCTCCAGCCGCTGCGCCACCGCCGTCACGTCCCGGACGGTGACCAGGTCCTCGATCTCCAGCGCGGAGAGCGTGCCCGCCACCTCGTCGAGGCGCAGTTTGTACCGCTCCAGCGTGGCGAGCGCCTGGTTGGCCCGGGACAGGATCGCCGAGGACTCCTCCAGGACCCGCCGCTCCCCGTCCACGTACAGCGCGATCAGGCGCATCGACTGGGAGACCGAGACGACGGGGAAGCCGCACGCCTTGGAGACCCGGTCCGCCGTGCGGTGACGGGTGCCCGTCTCCTCCGTGTGGATCGAGGCGTCCGGGACCAGCTGCACGCCGGCGCGCAGGATCTTGGTCATGTCCTTGTCGAGGATCAGCGCCCCGTCGAGCTTGCACAGCTCGCGCAGGCGCGTCGCCGTGAACTCCACGTCCAGCACGAATCCGCCGGTGCACATCGACTCGACGGTCTTGTCCATGCCCAGCACGATCAGCCCACCGGTATTGCCGCGGAGAATGCGCTCCAGGCCGTCCCGCAGGGCCATTCCGGGCGCGACCGCGCTCAACGAGGCGCGCATCAGCGCCTCGTTACCGGTGCCTTGGCCGGACTTTCCGGGCGTCGTCGCCCGGTCGTTGGCTGCCACTGCACTCCTCCGGTCACAGGTTGCGGTGCCCTTGCGTCCCCCATGCCGTGTCCACGGGCGGGCGAGACCAGGGCAAAGTCTACCGGCGCGCGTTGTCTTCCTGACGAGGCTGCGGCGCCTCTTGACGAGACCGGCGCGGGAGGACCCGCAGAGCGTCGCCCATGTCGGCGACTTCCGTGACCTTCATTCCGGCCGGGACCTTCCCCGGATCCGTCGGAACGAGCGCGTGGGTGAAGCCCAGACGGTGTGCCTCGGCCAGTCTCCGCTGCACCCCGGTGACCCTCCTGACCTCGCCCGCGAGCCCCACCTCACCGATCGCGACCAGGTTCTTCGGGAGCGGGGTGTCGCTGGCCGCGCTGGCCAGCGCGAGCGCGATCGCCAGGTCGGCGGCGGGCTCGGTGAGCTTCACGCCGCCCACCGTCGCGCTGTAGATGTCCCGCTTGCCGAGCGCGCTGATCCGGCCGCGCTGCTCCAGCACGGCGAGCATCATCGAGACCCGGGAGGTCTCCAGACCCGAGGTGGTGCGCCGGGGCGAGGGGATCTGCGAGTCGACGGTGAGCGCCTGCACCTCGGCGACCAGGGGCCGCTTGCCCTCCAGGGTCACCGTCAGACAGGTGCCCGGCACCGCCACGTCGCGGCGGGTCAGGAAGAGGCCCGAGGGGTCGGCGAGACCGGTGATGCCCTCGTCGTGCAGCTCGAAGCAGCCGACCTCGTCGGTCGCCCCGTAACGGTTCTTGACGCCGCGCACCAGCCGCAGCCGGGCGTGCCGGTCGCCCTCGAAGGACAGCACCACGTCCACCAGGTGTTCCAGCAGCCGGGGCCCGGCGATCGCGCCGTCCTTCGTGACGTGGCCGACGAGCAGCGTGGCCATCCCGCGCTCCTTGGAGGCCCGGATCAGCGCCCCGGCGACCTCCCTGACCTGGGCCATCCCGCCGGGCGCGCCGTCGATCTCGGGCGAGGCGACCGTCTGCACCGAGTCCAGGACGAGCAGCGAGGGCTTCACCGCGTCCAGGTGGCCCAGCACCGCCGACAGGTCGGTCTCCGCCGCGAGGTAGAGGTGGTCGTTGATCGCCCGGATCCGGTCGGCCCGCAGCCGGACCTGGCTCGCGGACTCCTCAGCGGTCACATAGAGCGTGCGGTGGTCCTCGCTCGCCGCCTTGGCCGCCACGTCGAGCAGCAGCGTCGACTTGCCGACGCCCGGCTCGCCCGCCAGCAGCACGACGGCGCCCGGCACGAGCCCGCCGCCCAGCACCCGGTCCAGCTCACCGACGCCGGTCGAGCGGGCGGTGGCCGTCCGGCTGTCGACCTGACCGATCGGCACGGCAGCCGTGGAGACCCGGCCGGCCGCGGTGGTGCGCACGGCGGGGGCGCCGCCGAACTCCTCGACCGTCCCCCACGCCTGGCACTCGGGGCAGCGGCCGAGCCACTTGGCGGTGGTCCAGCCGCATTCGGTACAGCGGTAGGACGGCCGGTCCTTCGCGGATTTCGTACGGGCAGCCATGGCGCCACCGTATAGGTGAGGTACGACAACACCTCCCGGGCGGCGGCGTGCGAGGCCTCTCCGCACGCAGGGCGCACGGAAGCGCACGGGAGCACTACGGGCGGAATCCGTGATCCCTGTCCTCTTTCGAGGGATACATTCACCCGTAAGGATTAAATGTGCTCAAGGGGTACTTGGGGCATAGGCTCCTTTGCCTACGGTCGCCGGGTGACGAGCAGCAGGCTGGAGACCCCGACGCACACCCCCGGCGCACACCGGGCGCACCGCCGAGTGCCCCACGCCCCGGCACAGCGACCGCCCGCACGTTACGAGCCGTATCTCGACGGACTCTTCACCTACTGCCTCTCCGTGCTCTGCGACCACGACGCGGCCGCCGAAGCGCTCGGCGCCGCCCTGTCGGTCGCGGACCGGCAGGACGCCCGGGGCCCCACGGCCGAGGAGGAACGTCAATCCTGGCTGTACGCGCTGGCCCGCTGGACCTGCCTGCGCACCCTCACCGAGCGCAGGCGCGGCCGCCAGGCCCACCGCCGCTCCTTTGGGACGGTCAAGCCGCCCGGCACGGCCAAGGCCTCCGCCACCCGGAAGGGCTCCGAGCCACGGAAGGGTGCCGAGCCACGCCAGGGCTCCGATCCGCGGAAGGGCACCCAGACTTCCGCGCCATCCCGGCACCAGGGAGCGCACACCGCCCGGCGCACGCCGGAGCACACCCTGCCCGCCACCCC
>NZ_JAAXYC010000050.1 GCF_018619185.1 Streptomyces sp. McG3
ACCTGGGGGAGTGCTTGACGGATGACTTCACCGTACGCGACCGGACCGACACCGACCAGGGCCGTCACGCCCCCCGGGGCCGCCCCGCACGGCCCGCCAGGGCAGCCGGTCCTCCCATGCCGGGCACCGGCCGCTACGACCTCACAGGCTAAGGTCTCCACGACAGCACACAGGAGGCACAAGAGTTGATCTACGGCGCAATGAAGTTCTCCATCGGCGGGTCCCTGAAGCTCGCCTTCCGGCCGTGGGTGGAGGGCCTGGAGAACATCCCCGAGCGCGGTCCGGCGATCCTCGCGAGCAACCACCTGTCGTTCTCCGACTCCTTCTTCCTCCCGGCCGTGCTGGACCGCAAGGTCACGTTCATCGCCAAGGCCGAGTACTTCACCGCCCCCGGGGTCAAGGGCAAGCTCACCGCCGCCTTCTTCAAGGGCGTCGGCCAGCTCCCCGTCGACCGCTCCGGAGCCCGCGGCGCGGGCGAGGCGGCGATCAAGGCGGGCATCCAGGTCGTCGAGAGCGGCGGCCTCTTCGGCATCTACCCGGAGGGCACCCGCTCGCCCGACGGCCGCCTCTACCGGGGCAAGCCCGGCGGTCTGGCCCGGGTCGCGCTGGCCACCGGAGCGCCCGTGATCCCGGTCGCCATGATCGACACGGAGAAGATCCAGCCGCCCGGCCAGGTCATGCCCAAGCTGATGCGCCCCGGCATCCGGATCGGCAAGCCGCTGGACTTCAGCCGCTACCAGGGCATGGACGGCGACCGCTTCATCCTGCGCTCGGTGACCGACGAGGTCATGTACGAGATCATGAAGCTCTCCGGCCAGGAGTACGTGGACGTCTACGCCACCGCCGCCAAGCGCCAGATCGCCGACGAGGCGAAGGCCAGGGCGGAGGAGGCGAAGGCCCGGGCCGAAGAGGCCAAGCGCGCCCAGAAGCAGGCCGCCGCGGGCAACGAGAACGGAACGGAACGGTCCGGCGCGTAAAAGCGTCGTTCACCGTCCGGGGGGTGTGGGGCCATGGCCAAGCGTGAGCGGGTCGTACGGATGTCGGTCGAGCTGCCGCTGTGGCGCGCGCTGACGGGGTACCGCGTCCTGACGATGATCTACGCGGTGCTGCTCGCGATCTTCGGGAAGGACAACTTCGGCCAGCAGAGGTTCGAGCGGCCCTGGGTGGCCGTCGCGTACCTGACGTTCCTCTTCGTCTGGACGCTCGCCACGCTGCCGAAGGTCCGCTCGGCGGCGAGCTGCACCAAACGCTTCCTCGTCGCGGACCTGGTCGTCGCGCTGACCGGCATCCTGCTGACCCCGCTCGCCGACTTCGACTCCCAGTCGTTCGACGGCCCGACGCTGCCGTCGATCTGGACGGCCGGCGCGGTCCTCGCCTTCGCGATCAAGGGCGGCTGGCGGTGGGCGGCCTTCGCCTCCACGTTCGTCGCCGCCGCCAACATCATCCAGCGCGGCGAGCCCAGCCGGGACACCTACCACAACGTCCTGCTGGTCTGGGTCGCCTCCATCGCCATCGGGTACGTCGTCGAGGTCGCCCGCGCCAGTGAACGCACCCTGGCCCGCGCCCTGGAGATCGAGGCCACCACCCGCGAACGCGAACGGCTCGCCCGCGACATCCACGACAGCGTGCTCCAGGTCCTCGCCATGGTCCAGCGCCGGGGCACCGCCATCGGCGGCGAGGCGGCCGAGCTGGGCCGGATGGCCGGGGAGCAGGAGGTCGCCCTGCGCACCCTGGTCTCCAGCGGCCTGGTCCCGCCGACCCGGGTCTCCGAGGACGCCGCCGAGGGGGCCGTGGTCCGCACGGTCGACGTGGACGACGACGAAGGCCCCGGCGCCGCCTGCGACCTGCGCGCCCTGCTCGCCCCGCACGCGGGGTCCCGCACGAGCTTCGCGGAGCCGGGCGCCCCGGTGCTGCTCCCCGCCGAGTCGGCGCGTGAGCTGGCCGCCGCCGTCAGCGCCGCGCTGGACAACGTGACCGTGCACGCCGGTCCGGACGCCCAGGCGTGGATCCTGGTCGAGGACGAGCCGGACGAGGTGATCGTCACCGTCCGGGACGACGGCCCCGGCATCCCGGAGGGGCGGCTCGCCCAGGCGGAGGGGGAGGGGCGGCTCGGCGTCGCACTGTCCATCCGCGGCCGGCTGCGCGACCTGGGCGGTACGGCAGAGCTGATCTCGGTGCCCGGACAGGGCTGCGAGGTCGAGTTGAAGGTTCCCAAAGCACCGAAGGTTTCCCGGGGGAAGGCAGGATCGGCCCGATGAGTACACGGAACGCAGCAAACGCAGCAAACGCAGCAAACGCGGCAAACGCGGCAAACGCGGCACAGGACGAGCAGGGGGCAGGGGACCGGCCCATCAGGGTCATGGTCGTCGACGACCACCCCATGTGGCGCGACGCGGTCGCCCGAGATCTGGCCGAGTCCGGCTTCGACGTCGTCGCGACCGCCGGGGACGGCCCGCAGGCCGTCCGCCGGGCCAAGGCCGTGAGCCCGGACGTCCTGGTCCTCGACCTGAACCTCCCCGGCATGCCCGGCGTCCAGGTCTGCAAGGAGCTCGTCGGCTCCCACCCGGGCCTGCGGGTCCTGGTCCTCTCCGCGAGCGGCGAGCACGCCGACGTCCTGGAGGCGGTGAAGTCCGGGGCCACCGGCTATCTGCTGAAGTCCGCCTCCACCCGGGAGCTGACCGACGCCGTCCGCTCCACCGCGGCCGGCGACCCGGTCTTCACCCCGGGCCTGGCGGGTCTGGTCCTCGGTGAGTACCGCCGGCTCGCCTCCGACCCCGTACCCGTGGCGTCGAACGAGCCCAAGGCCCCGCAGCTCACCGACCGGGAGACCGAGGTGCTGCGCCTGGTCGCCAAGGGACTCTCGTACAAGCAGATCGCCGAGCGCCTGGTCATCTCGCACCGCACGGTGCAGAACCACGTGCAGAACACCCTCGGCAAGCTCCAGCTGCACAACCGGGTGGAGCTCGTTCGGTACGCCATCGAGCGCGGCCTCGACGACGTCTGACCGGCGGGTCCGGGAGCGGAGCCGTATATTCGCGTTGTCCGGCCACAGTTCGCGATGTTTGTCCCCGCCCGCGGAAACAGATCGGGAGTACCCGTGGAAATCCTGGCCTTCGGTGTGCAGTCCGACGAGAAGCCCCTGATCGAGAAGGCCTTCGAGGGGCTGCACGACGTCCGCTGCCTGGACGTCTTCCTGAACCGGGACACCGCCCCCATCGCGGCCGGCTACGAGATCGTCTCCACCAGCGTCAACGCCGACCTCGGCTCCCAGGTGCTCCAGACGCTCGCCACGGGCGGCACGCAGATGATCGCCCAGCGCTCCACCGGCTTCAACAACATCGACCTGGAGGTCGCCGAGCGCCTCGCCCTGCGCGTCGCCCGGGTCTCGTACTACTCCCCCTACTCGGTCGCCGAATTCGCCTGGACGCTCGCCATGGCCGTCAACCGGCGCATCATCCGCGCCGCGAGCCGCACCCGGGACTTCGACTTCCGCCTGGACGGGCTGCTCGGCCGGGACATGCGCGGCCGGACCGTCGGGGTGCTCGGCACCGGGAAGATCGGCGAGGCGTTCACCCGGATCGCCCACGGCTTCGGCATGAAGCTGCTCGGCTGGGACGTGGCGGAGAACCCGGCCTGCGTCGAGCTGGGCATGGAGTACGTCGACAAGGACCGGCTGTTCGCCGAGGCCGACCTGATCAGCCTGCATGTGCCGCTGCTTCCCAGCACCCAGCACATCATCGACGAGGCCGCCCTCAAGGCGATGAAGGACGACGCGATCCTCGTCAACTCCAGCCGCGGCGGCCTCATCGACACCGCCGCCCTGGTCACCGAGTTGCGCGCGGGCCGCTTCCTCGGCGTCGGACTCGACGTGTACGAGGCGGAGGCGGGACTGTTCTTCCTCGACAAGTCCCTGGAGGGCATCGACGACGACACCCTCGCCCGGCTGGTGACCTTCCCCAACGTCGTCGTCACCTCCCACCAGGCGTACTACACCGAGGACGCGGTGGGCCAGATCATCGACGCGACCGTCAAGAACGTCACCGACTACCTGGCCCGCCGCCACAGCGAGAACGTCCTCGTGCCGAGGGCGTGAAGCCGCCCCTCAGAGGCTTCGGGTGACCTGACCTCGGGGCGGGCGGACGCGCCCTGGCACGCGCATCCGGCGTTGTCGTCGGCCGACGACTTCCCCAAGCTCTCGAACGGGTCGAGCAGGTCAGACCCCACTGCGTCGCCTCCCTCCTCCGCCTGGGAATCGCACGCACCGGACCGCGTCCGCTGTCCGCCCCGGGCCGCCCGACAGCCTCTCAGCTCGGCACCACCGGCAGGCCCGCCAGCAGCTCCGTCACGATCACCGAGCCCCGCACCGTCAGCACCGACTCCGGGTGGAACTGCACCGAGGCGAAACCGGGACCGCGCAGCGCGTGCAGCTCACCGCTGTCCTCGTCGCGGCTCACCTCGATCCCGTGCGCGGCCAGCTCGACGGCGGCCGGACCGTCGCACCGCCCGGTGAAGCTGTTGTAGAAGCCCACCGTCTCCGGCCGCCCGAACAGCTCGATCCGGGTCTGCGCCCCCTGGTACGGCACGGCCTTGCGCACGATCTCCAGACCCAGCTCCGCCGCGATCAGCTCGTGCCCGAGGCAGACCCCCAGCAGCCCGTGCCGGTGGTCCCGCACCAGCTCCGCGGTGATCTCCCGCAGCAGCCGCATCTTCGGATCGGTGAGATCGCCCGGATCGCCCGGACCCGGACCCAGCACCACGGGCCCTTCATGCGCCCGGATCACCTCGCGCAGCCCCGGCTCGTCGTAGCGGCGCACCGAGACGTCAAGACCGGACGCCCGCAGCAGATGGGCCAGCATCGCGGTGAACGTGTCCTCGCCGTCCACCACCAGCGCGTGCCCCGAAAGGTCCCGGGTGCGCTCCTGCATCCGCAGCCAGAACGGCGCGAGCCCTCCGCGCCGGTCGTCCAGCGCCGCCTGCACCCGGGGGTCGGATGCCAGCCGCGGGCGGTCCGCCTCCGCCCCGGGCCGGCCCGGCCGCACCCCCAGCGCGGCCAGCACCCCGGCCGCCTTGGCATGCGTCTCGGCGACCTCGCTCTCCGGGTCCGAGTGGCGGACGAGGGTGGCCCCGACGGGCACCCTCAGCGAACCGTCGGGGTCGATGTCGGCGGTACGGATCAGGATCGGCGAGTCCAGGGTCTGCGCCCCGTGCGCGTCCCGGCCCAGCAGGGCCAGCGCGCCCGCGTAGTAGCCGCGGCCCCCGGACTCGTACCGCTCGATGACCCGGCACGCGTTCTGCACCGGGGAGCCGGTGACGGTCGCCGCGAACATCGTCTCGCGCAGCACGTCCCGCACGTCCAGCGAGGACTTCCCGCGCAGCTCGTACTCGGTGTGCGCGAGGTGCGCCATCTCCTTGAGCCGGGGCCCGACCACCACCCCGCCCATGTCGCCCACCGTGCACATCATCTTCAGCTCCTCGTCGACCACCATGGACAGCTCCTCGCTCTCCTTGCGGTCCCCGAGGAAGGCCAGCAGGCTCGTCGCGGTGGGCCCCTCGGCCGGGTAGCGGTACGTCCCGCTGATCGGGTTCATCACGACCGTCCCGCCGGACATCCGTACGTGCACCTCCGGGCTCGCCCCCACCAGCGTCCTGTCCCCGGTGTGGACGACGAACGTCCAGTACGCGCCCCGCTCGCCCGCCAGCAGCCGCCGGAACAGCGCCAGCGCGTCCGCCCGCCCGAACCCGGGGATCTCGCCCCGGAACGTCCGCCGGATCACGAAGTTCGCGCCCTCGCCCCGCCCGATCTCGTCCCGGATCACCCGCCGCACGATGTCCGCGTACTCCGCGTCCTCCACGTCGAAGCCCCGGTCCTCCACCCGCACGTCATGGGCGGGCAGCGCCGCCAGCAGCTCCGCGAGCTCCAGCTCGTGCGTCTCGTCGGCGACCAGCACGCTCAGCGGGGTGCCGTCGTCGCGCACGTCGAAGCCGCGCTCGGCGATCTGCCGGAACGGCACCAGCGCCAGCGCGGGCGCCGCGCCCACCGGCAGGTCGGCCAGCCGGTCGACCTCCCGCACCCCGCCGATCAGCAGTTCGACGTGATCGTGGTCACGGCCGGGCGTGCGCCGGCGCAGCAGGGCGAACGGCGGGGCGTCGTCGGCCAGCAGCCGGCGGACGAGACCGGAGGCGGAGCGGGATGCGGTCTGCGACATGGGAGCAGGTTCCTTCCGGACGGCCCGCACGGGATTCCGTACGGGGTTCACAGGGGGAGGAACGGCTCCGCAACGCAGAAAGGCCGCCCCTCGGGCGGCCTTCGCGTCGTGTCAGCGCGATGAGTCAGCGGGCCGCCGGATGAGCGGTCCACCACCAGTTCTGGATCGAGGTCTCGATCAGTCGCGTCGACATGATCCGACCCTAGCGGACCGGTCCGGGCATCGGAGCGCGTGTCTCATCTGTTGAGCGCACGGCTGGACGCCCCTTCCGACCCCGTAATGTTGTGCTCGTGACCGTGAACGCCAATACCTCCGTCGCCGGTGGCAACACCTGGCGAGACCTTCCCGCGGCGCAGCAGCCCGAGTACCCCGACTCCGAGGCCCTGCGCGATGTACTCGCGGACCTCGCGTCGTATCCGCCGCTCGTCTTCGCCGGCGAGTGCGACCAGCTGCGCGCCCGCCTGGGAGCCGTCGCCAAGGGCGAGGCGTTCCTGCTTCAGGGCGGCGACTGCGCCGAGGCCTTCGACGCCGTGTCCGCCGACCACATCCGGGCCAAGCTGAAGACGCTGCTCCAGATGAGCGCCGTCCTGACCTACGCGGCCTCCGTGCCCGTGGTGAAGGTCGGCCGCATCGCGGGCCAGTACTCCAAGCCGCGCTCCAAGTCGACCGAGACCCGCGACGGCGTGACCCTGCCGACCTACCGCGGCGACTCGGTGAACGGCTTCGCCTTCACCGAGGAGGCCCGGATCCCGGACCCCGCGCGGCTGAAGCAGATGTACCACGCGTCCTCCTCCACGCTGAACCTGGTGCGCGCCTTCACCACCGGCGGTTACGCCGACCTGCGCCAGGTCCACGCCTGGAACCAGGACTTCGTGAAGTCGTCCCCCTCCGGTCAGCGCTACGAGGCGCTGGCCCGCGAGATCGACAACGCGCTGAACTTCATGAAGGCGTGCGGCACCGACCCGGCCGAGTTCAAGGCGGTCGAGTTCTACGCCTCGCACGAGGCCCTGCTGCTGGACTACGAGTCGGCGCTGACCCGCACGGACTCGCGCACCGGCGAGCTGTACGACACCTCCGCCCACATGGTGTGGATCGGTGAGCGCACCCGCCAGATGGACGGCGCGCACATCGAGTTCGCCGCCCGGATCCGCAACCCGATCGGCATCAAGCTCGGCCCGACGACCACCGTCGACGAGGCGCTCGGCTACATCGACCGCCTCGACCCCGAGCGCGAGCCGGGCCGGCTGACCTTCGTCGTCCGGATGGGCGCCGACAAGGTCCGCGACAAGCTCCCCGAGCTGGTCGAGAAGGTCACCGCGTCGGGTGCGACCGTCGCCTGGGTGACCGACCCGATGCACGGCAACACCTTCGAGGCCGCCTCCGGCCACAAGACACGCCGTTTCGACGACGTCCTGGACGAGGTCAAGGGCTTCTTCGAGGTCCACAAGGGCCTCGGCACCCACCCGGGCGGCATCCACGTGGAGCTGACCGGCGACGACGTCACCGAGTGCGTGGGCGGCGGCCACGAGATCTTCGTGGACGACCTGCACCAGCGCTACGAGACGGCGTGCGACCCCCGGCTCAACCGCAGCCAGTCCCTCGACCTGGCCTTCCTGGTCGCCGAGATGTACCGCGACCAGTAGTCCGGCAGTCCGGGAGGGCTCCGGGCAGTCGCACGTGTGGGGCACGGATCCATGTGATCCGTGCCCCACAGTCGTATCCGGGCTTTTGCGCGGGTTGAGCGGCGGGTAAGGTTAGGTTAGCCTCACCGTGGAAATCGGAGCGGCGCCCGTGACCGACCCGCAGGGAGGTGAACCGCATGTACGTCTGTTCCTGCTTCGGCATCACGGAAGCACAGGTCAAGAAGCATGCGGACGCCGGAGCCTGCACACCCCGGCAGATCGCCTCGGCCTGCAAGGCCGGGACGGACTGCGGTGGCTGTGTACGCCGCATCCAGGCGCTGCTGGGCCGGGGCGACTGCCCCCGCCGCGAGCTGCTCGACCAGCGACAGGAACCCGCGACCGCCTCCCTCGCACACCCGGTCGCCGCGACCGTCGCGGCATCGGCCGCTGCGGCGGCCGCTATCGGTGCGATCCGGGACGTGACGCTCTCCGACGCCGCCTGACCGCCCCGCACTCCCCGCGAACCGCCCTCGCCCCGGGTGCGGTCCCGGTCAGCTCTCCGGCTGCTCGATCAGCTGGGCGATGTAGAGCGGCTCGCCGAGCTTCTCGACCAGCTCCAGCTGGGTGTCGAGATAGTCGATGTGGTGCTCCTCGTCCGCCAGGATCGACTCGAAGATGTTCGCGGACGTGATGTCGCCCTTGCCGCGCATCACCTCGATACCGCGCTTGAGACGGTCGATCGCCTCCACCTCGACCTGGCGGTCCGCCTGGAACATCTCGGTGACCGTCTGGCCCACCCGCACATGGAAGAGCCGCTGGTAGTTCGGCAGCCCTTCGAGGAACAGGATCCGGTCGGTGAGGATCTCGGCGTGCTTCATCTCGTCGAAGGACTCGGCCCGGGTGTATTTGGCGAGCTTCGTCCACCCGAAGTTGTCCTGCATCTTGGCGTGCAGGAAATACTGATTGATGGCAGTCAATTCGGCGGTCAGCTGCTCATTGAGAAACTCAAGGACCTCGGGGTCGCCCTGCATGGCAAAGGCTCCTTCCAACCGGTGATCGATCTGGCGAGTTGGCGAGATCCTCGCACCGCGCCCGGCAGCCGTCCAGTAAGTGCACGCTTAGTATGAGTTGCCCGGATGGGGTACTCCCTGGTCATGACCACCCCTGCCTGTCTGTCACCATGGAGGCATGGGTCAGCCGGAAAGCCGGGAAAACCGCGAACCAGAGCAGTCCGAGCTTCCGCCGGGACAGCGCCTGCAACGCGGATGGCCGGTCACCCACTACGGGCCCGTTCCCAAGTTCAAGCCCGACCGCTGGGAGTTCCGGGTCTTCGGGGCCACCGCCGACGGTGACAAACACTGCTGGAGCCATCAGGAGTTCTCGGCGCTGCCGTTCTCCTCGGTCGTCGCCGATCTGCACTGCGTGACGAAGTTCAGCATGATCGGCGCCGAATGGGGCGGAACCCCCGCCCGTACGGTCCTCGAACTGGCACCGCCCGCCCCCGACGCCACCCATGTGATGGTCTGGGCGGAATACGGCTTCTCATCGAACCTGCGCCTCGACGACTTCGCCTCCGAGCACACCCTGTTCGCCACCCACAAGGACGGCGAACTCCTCACCGCCGAGCACGGCTTCCCGCTCCGCCTCGTCGTCCCGCACCTGTATGCCTGGAAGGGGCCGAAATGGGTCCGGGGCATCGAGTACATGACGGCGGACCGGCGCGGATTCTGGGAGGAGCGGGGCTACCACAACATCGGCGACCCCTGGGGCGAGCAGCGCTACTCCTACCAGGAGGAGCCCGGGGACGGCCCCGAGCTCTAGGGCTTCTCGTCCGGATCGTGCCGGGCTCGGGGTCCTAGCTCTTGCGGGGCTTCCGCAGCTCCTTCAACCGGGCCACGTCCGCCGCGTGCCCCTCCTTGCCGCCGGGCGTCTCGATGACCAGCGGCACGCCCTCGGTCGCCGGATGGGTGAACAGCTCCCGGAAGGGCTCCACCCCGATGTGACCGGCGCCGATGTTCTCGTGCCGGTCCTTGTGGGCGCCCACGACGTCCTTGGAGTCATTGGCGTGGATCAGCTTGAGCCGCCCCTCGCCGACCGTGTCCACCAGCAGGTCGAGCGTCTGCCGCATCCCCGAGGGGCCGGCCAGATCGTGCCCGGCGGCGTAGATGTGGCACGTGTCCAGGCAGATGCCCAGCTTCGGGTGGGAGTCCAGCGCCTCGAAGTACGGACCGAAGTCCCAGGTCCGCGAGCAGAGCGAGGAGCCCTGGCCGGCCGTCGACTCCAGCAGTAGATCCGGGGAGTCGTCGTGGGTCAGCTCGTCCAGCAGCGGGCGCATGTGCTCGCGCACCTGGGCCAGCGCCTCGGCGCGAGGCCGTCCGCCGGTCGCCGAACCGGTGTGCACCACCACGCCCAGCGCGCCGATCTCCCGGGCCCGCCGCAGTGAGTGGCGCAGGGACTCCACGGACTTCTCGACCGTCGCCTCGGTGTGCGAGCCGAAGTTGATCAGATACGGGGCATGGACGTACGCCGGGATCGAGGCCGCCCGGCACCCGGCCCGGAACAGTTCGTCCTGCGCCGGGTTCCCGGCGGGCGTGGCCCAGCCGCGCGGATTGGCCACGAAGACCTGTACGGTCTCCGCCGCCAGCTCCCGGGCGTACTCCAGGCCGACCTTGGCCAGGCCGCCGGCGACCGGAACGTGTCCGCCCACCGGGTTGCGCAGCGTGTGCATACGGTTCTAGAACCCCTTGGTCTTGATCGTGATCGTGGACCCCTCGGGGGCCTGCTCGCCGCCGTCCACGGACTGGCCGGCGATCGTGTCGCTGAAGGAGAGGAACGGCCGGTCGACCTTCACGTCGAAGCCCGCCTCCTCCAGGGTGCTCCGCGCCTCGTCTACGTCCCGGCCGGTGACGTCCGGGACGTCCAGCATCCGGGGGCCCTTGGAGACGGTCAGTTCGATCGTGTCGCCCTCGGCGGCCTCGGTCCCCCCGCCGGGGGACTGCTCGGCCACATCGCCCTCGGCCTCGGCGGAGTGGACCCGGCCCGGCAGCACCTCGGCCTTCAGCCCCTCGGCCGCCAGCTCGGCGGTGGCCTCCTCGGCGGAGAGCCCGCTGACGTCCGGGACGTCCACCGGGGCGCCCTTGCTGACGACGAGAGCCACGGCCGTGTCCGGGTTGCGGTCCGTGCCCGCGCGGGGATCCGTGCGGATCACCTCGCCGCGGCCCACGTCCTCGCTGAACTCCCTGGTCACCATCCCGGGGACCAGGCCCACCTTCTTCAGGGAGCGCCGGGCGTCCGCGAGCGAGCGGCCCACGGCATCGGGCACCCGCACGATCTCCGGACCCCGCGAGACGACCAGTCTCACCGAGCCGTTGCCCCGGATCCGGTCGCCCGAGGCGGGGTCGCTGCTCACGACCGAGCCCCGCTCGACGGTGTCGCTGAAGACCCGCTCCACACCCTTCAGCCCGAGCCCCTCGTCGGAGAGCCGCTGCTCGGCGGTCTGCTGGGTCTGGCCCAGCAGCGAGGGGACCTGGGTGAACTGCCCGGAGTTGATGTACCAGACGCCCGTTCCGATGCCCAGCGTCAGCAGTACGGCGGCGACCACCGTGATCAGCTTGCGGTGCGGCCCGCCGAACGGGCCGCGACGGCCGGTCCCGCGCCGGGGTGCGGTGGGTCCCGCGGGCGGCATCTCCAGACGGCTGGTGCGGTGCACGCCGTCGCCGTCCGCCGGGAGGGCCCGCGGGATCACGCTCGTACGGTCGTCCGCGCCGTCATGGGCATCCGACAGGGCCCCCGGCGGTACGGCGTCCAGCTCGGCGTCGGTCAGCGTGGCACGGGCCTCACGCGCCTCGGCCAGCAGCAGCACCGCGTCGTGCGGGCGCACCTCGGGATTGCGGGCGGTCGCGCTCGCCACCAGGCTGTCCAGCGCGACCGGGAGCCCCGGTACGACGGCGGACGGGGCCGGGACGTCGGAGTTGAGGTGCCGGTAGATGACCTGGGCGGCGTTCTCGCCGGTGTGCGGCTTGACGCCGGTCAGCATCTCGTAGAGCACGACCCCGCAGGCGTACACATCGCTGCGGGTGTCGGCGCTGCCGTGCTCGATCTGCTCGGGGGCCAGATACGACACGGTGCCCAGCAGGGAGCCGGTCGTGTCGGTGGCCGTACCGACCGCCCTGACCAGGCCGAAGTCGGCGACCTTCACCCGGCCGTCGTCCCCTATCAGGACGTTCTCCGGCTTCATGTCGCGGTGCACGAACCCCGCCCGGTGCGCGGCGCCGAGCGCGGCGAGGACCGGCTCCAGGATGTCCAGCGCCGCCCGGGGCTGCAGGGCCCCGCGCTCGCGCAGCACGTCGCGCAGGGTGCAGCCCGCCACGTACTCCATCGCGAGATAGACGTACGCGCCCTCGGCGCCCTGGTCGAAGACCGCGACGACATTGGGGTGCGCCAGGCGGGCCACCGACTTGGCCTCACGGATGAAGCGCTCGACGAACGAGACGTCGGTGGCGAGCGCCGGGTGCATCACCTTGAGGGCGAGCACCCGGTCCAGGCGGGTGTCCACGGCCCGGTAGACCGTGGCCATCCCGCCGACGGCGATGCGCGCCTCAATGCGATACCGGCCGTCGAGCAGCTGCCCGACGAGAGGGTCCTGGAGGGTCGTGTCCACCCCGAGAGTCTACGAGCCGCCGCCGACACCCCGGACGGGCCGGGGCACTCCCGGGGCCGTTCCCTTACCGACCTGTGACAGGCCCACGCACCCGGGGCGATCCAAGCCCCTCTCCGGCGCTTGAGGAGCGGTGGTTCGGGGGCGCCGCCCCCGAACCAGGAAGCGGCGCTCAGAACGCCGGGCGCTCCGGGTCGAGTGCCGCCCGCCCGCCCACCGGCGACGATGCCTCGGCGAAGTGGCGGCGCGGGATGCGGCCCGCCCGGTACGCCAGGCGCCCGCCCTCCACCGCGTGACGCATCGCACCTGCCATCAGCTCCGGCTCCTGGGCCCGGGTCACCGCCGAGGCGAGCATCACTGCTGCGCACCCCAGCTCCATTGCCTGCGCCGCGTCCGAGGCGGTCCCGGCCCCCGCGTCGAGGATCACCGGCACCCCGGCCCGCTCGACGATCAGCTCGAAGTTGTGCGGGTTGCGGATGCCGAGCCCGGAGCCGATGGGGGAGCCGAGCGGCATGATCGCCGCGCACCCCACGTCCTCCAGCTTCCGGGCCAGGACCGGATCGTCGTTGGTGTAGGGCAACACGGTGAATCCGTCGTCGACCAGGACCTCCGCCGCGTCCAGCAGCTCGATCGGATCGGGCAGGAGGGTCCGCTCGTCGGCCACCACCTCCAGCTTCACCCAGTCGGTGCCGAGCGCCTCCCTGGCCAGCCGGGCGGTCAGCACCGCCTCGCCCGCGGTGAAGCAGCCGGCGGTGTTCGGCAGGACCTGGATGGAGAGCCGCTCCAGGACCGAGAGCACCGAACCCCGCACGGTCGGGTCCAGCCGGCGCATCGCGACCGTGGTCAGCTCGGTGCCGGAGGCGATCAGCGAGCGCTCCAGCACCTCCAGGCTCGGGGCCCCGCCGGTGCCCATGATCAGCCGGGAGCGATACGTGGCGGGCCCCAGCGCGAAGACGTCGTCGGACATGGTCAGCCTCCCTGTACGGCGGTCAGGACCTCGACGCGGTCGCCCTCGCCGAGCGTCGTCGTGGCCCACTGGCCGCGCGGGACGACGCTCTCGTTGACGGCGGCGGCGACCCCGGAGCGGGCCGGGGTCAGCGTGGCGACGAGGGCGTCCAGGTCCGTCCCGGCGGGAACGGCGCGGACTTCCCCGTTCACCGAGACGGAGACGGTGACGGCGGATTCCGGTAGGGCGTGCTGCTGGGTCATACGGGCTGCTCCTGGAGTACGGGGGCGGCGGGTTCGAAACGGCCGGGGGTGAAGGGGCGTGCCGTCTCGGGCAGCTCGCCGGTGGTCAGGACGTCGGCCATCGCGTCCCCGGTGACGGGCGTCAGCAGGACGCCGTTGCGGTGGTGGCCGGTGGCGAGCAGCAGACCGGGCAGGGCGGTCGGGCCGAGCAGCGGGGCGTTGTCGGGCGACGCGGGACGCAGACCGGCCCGGGTCTCGGTGAGCGGCAGCTCGGTGATGCCCGGCACCAACTCGTGGGCGTCGCGCAGCAGCTCGTACACCCCGCCGGCGGTGACCGTGGTGTCCCAGCCCATCTCCTCGCTGGTGGCGCCGACGACCAGCTCGCCGTTCTCGCGCGGCACGAGGTAGAGGTGGCCGCCCCGGACCACGGCGCGCACGGTGCGGCTGAGGAAGGGGGCGTACGCCCGGGGCACGGTGAGCCGGAGCACCTGGCCCTTGACCGGGCGGACCGGCGGCAGAAGCTCCGGCGGGAGCCCGGCCAGCCGGCCGCTGAGGCTGCCCGCGGCGAGCACGACCTGATCGGCCGCGAACTCCGTACCGTCGCCGAGCAGCGCCCCGGCGGCCCGCCCCTCGGCGATGGTGAGCCGCTCGGCGGTCGTCCGGCGGAACGCGACCCCGGCCCGTTCGCACGCGGTCAGCAGCGCCGCGGCGAGGCGGCGGGGGTCCACCTGGTGGTCGCCGTCGACCCGGAGGCCGCCCCGGACGCCCGGGGCCAGCATCGGCTCCAGGCGGCGGCACTCACGGCCGCTCAGCCAGACCGACTCCAGGCCCGAACGCTCCTGGAGGGCGTGCAGTTCGCGCAGATGCGCCCGGTCGTCTGAGTCCAGTGCGACGGCGAGCGTGCCGCAGGTCCGGAAGCCGGTGTCCCGGCCGCTCGCCTCCTCCAGCTCGGCGACGAACGAGGGATAGCGGGCGGCGGAGGCGAGGTTGAGCCCGAGCAGCATCTGCTCGCCGTAGTGCAGTTCGGTGACGGCGGCCAGCATGCCCGCCGCGACCTGTGCGGCGCCGCCGCCCGGTCGCGGGTCCGCGACCGTGACGCGCAGCCCCCGCTGGGCGGCCCGCCACGCCGTGACCAGGCCGATGATTCCGCCCCCGATGACGAGGACGTCCGATCCGGAGCTTCTCTCCGAGACGCGCATGAGTGTCCAGCCCCTCCCTTCGCCGGCATGACCCGGAGCAGGTTCGTACGGTCGGAGGCCGTCCAGCCTCCCTCTCAGCCCGGTGCGTCCGGGCTCCCGCGAGTGTTCTACCTTGGCCAGCCTAGACCCCCTCGCCCGCAAGCCACCAAGGGAGCGCCCGCCATGGCCCGTTCGCTCGACGGACTCGTCCTGTCACCCGTCGCCGACCAGGCCCCGGGCCAGGTCGGCACCCGCACCCGCTTCACCTACCACGAGCTGGACGGCCGGATCTGGGCCGAGTACGCGGGCGGCGACGTGGTGCGCGGTCATCTCGTGGGCACCCGCGACGGGGACGCGCTGGACTTCCGGTACGTGCAGCTGAAGCAGGACGGAACGACCTCGTCCGGGCACTGCCTCTCCGCGGTCGTCGAGCTCGCCGACGGCCGGGTGCGGCTGGAGGAGCGGTGGGCCTGGGAGTCCCAGGAGGGCAGCGGCACCAGCGTGGTGGAACAGCTTCCTTCCTGATCTTCCTCCTGAGCTCCTTCCCGAGGTGCTTCCCGGGTTCCTTCCCCGCACCCCCCTACCTGACGGCCCGTCAGTTGATTAAGGTGGACGGGTGAGCGAGCAGACGGAACAGCGGGCGGCGCGGCAGGCACGGCACGTCGTGGTCGTCGGGGCGGGCATGGCGGGCGTGCAGAGCGCCGTGGCCCTGCGCGAGGCGGGTTTCACCGGGTCCGTCACCCTGATCGGTGCCGAACCCCACCAGCCCTACGACCGCCCGCCGTTGTCCAAGGCCGTCCTGCTGGGCAAGGCCGAGGACTCCGCCTTCGACGTCGACTTCGAGGCGCTGGACATCACCCTGCGCCTCGGCCTGGACGTCACCGCCCTGCGCGCCGCCGACCACGTGCTGGACACCGCCGACGGGCCGGTGCCCTACGACGCCCTGGTCCTCGCGACCGGCGCGGAGCCCATGACCCTGCCCGGCGCCGATGGCGTGCCCGGCGTCCACCTGCTGCGCACCCTCGACGACGCCGCCCGGCTGCGGCCCGTCCTGGACCGGGGGCACGACGTGGTCGTCGTCGGGGCGGGCTGGATCGGCGCGGAGTTCGCCACCGCCGCCCGCGCCGCGGGCTGCGCCGTCACCGTCGTCGAGGCCGCCGCCCGTCCGCTCGCGGGCGCCCTGCCCGCCGAGGTGGCCGCCCCGATGGCCGCCTGGTACGCCGACAGCGGCGCCGAACTCCTCACCGGGACCCGGGTCGACCGCGTCGAGGAGGGGGCCGTCGTCCTCGACGACGGCCGGGTCCTGCCCGCCGGGGCCGTGGTCGTAGGCATCGGCGCGCGCCCCGCCACCCGCTGGCTCGCCGGCTCCGGGGTCGCGCTCGGCCCGGACGGCTCGGTCACCGCCGACAGCGCGCTGCGCACCTCGGTGCCCGATGTGTACGCGGTCGGGGACTGCGCCTCCTTCCCCTCCGCCCGCTACGGGACACGCCTGCTGGTCCACCACTGGGACAACGCCCTCCAGGGCCCGCGCACCGCGGCCGCCGCGATCATGGCCGCACAGGACGGGGGACCGCTCCCCGTCTACGACCCCGTCCCGTACTTCTGGTCCGAGCAGTTCGGCCGCTTCGTGCAGTACGCCGGCCACCACGCGGACGCCGACGCCCTGGTGTGGCGCGGCGACGGGGCGGACGCCGCCTGGTCGGTGTGCTGGCTGCGCGACGGCGCGCTGGTGGCCGTGCTCGCCGTGGGCCGCCCGCGCGACCTCGCCCAGGGGCGCAGGCTCATCGGGTCGGGGGCCGTCCTCGACCCGGAGAAGGTGGCCGACCCCGCCGTACCGCTGAAGTCCGCCGCCCTGTGACGGACCCCGGAACCGCCGGGCCGACCCCCGTACGGTCGGACCCGGCTACCGGCTGTCGGTCCTGGATGGCACGCTTGTCCCTGTGACCGAGATTGACGCAAAGACCGATGCTCTCGTCCCCGCCTGGCTCCACCTCCCCGACATCGCGGAAATGCTCGATGTCCAGGTGACGCGCGTACGGCAGCTGGTCAAGGAAGGCCAGCTCATCGCCGTACGCCGTGGTGAGAACCGGGCGCTCCAGGTGCCCGCCGCCTTCATCGACGGCGACAAGGTGGTCAAGGGCCTCTCCGGCACCCTGACCCTCCTGAGGGACGACGGCTATTCCGACGAAGAGATGCTGGAGTGGCTCTTCACTCCCGACCCGACCCTGCCCGGCACCCCCGCGCAGGCGCTGAGCGAGAATCGCGGTACGGAGGTGAAGCGCCGCGCCCAGGCGCTCGCCGTCTGACCGACACGACAGGAAGCGGAGCACGGGCCGCCCGGCGCGGCCCGTGCACCGTCACGACCACGGGGGAGTCCACCCATGTCCACGCCTCGCGAGCGACTGTCCGATGCCCGGCTCTACCTGTGCACGGACGCCCGCAAGCTCCAGGGTGACCTCCCCGCCTTCCTGGACGCCGTGCTCGCCGCCGGCGTCGACATCGTCCAGCTCCGGGACAAGGGCATGGAGGCCGCCGAGGAGCTGGAGCACCTCGCCGTGTTCGCCGACGCCTGCCGCCGGCACGGCAAGCTCCTCGCGGTGAACGACCGCGCCGACGTCGCCCACGCCATCGGCGCCGACGTGCTCCACCTCGGCCAGGGCGACCTCCCGGTCCCCGCCGCGCGGGCGATCATCGGCGCCGACCGGCTGATCGGCCGCTCCACGCACGCCGAGGCCGAGGTCGACGCGGCGCTCGCCCAGGACGGTGTGGACTACTTCTGCACGGGCCCCTGCTGGCCCACCCCCACCAAACCCGGCCGCCACGCCCCCGGCCTCGACCTCGTGCGCTACACCGCCTCCCTCGGCGGGTCACGGCCCTGGTTCGCGATCGGCGGGATCGACGCGGGCAATCTGGACCAGGTGCTGGACGCCGGAGCCCGCCGTGTCGTCGTCGTCCGGGCCATCACCGAGGCCGGCGATCCGGCCGCCGCCACCGCCGACCTGGCCCGACGCGTCAGGGCCCGCGCGCTCTGAGTCCTCCGCACGCCGACCGACGGGCCGGCCTCGCGGCGGCCCGCCTGTCGGCCCGCGTACCGACCCGCCTGCCGGCCCGCACGCCCATGCGGGACATCTCGGGCGCTTGTCCGAGGGATGGACAACAGTCCGGCAAAACGAGACAAAGTCGGTTGCTCCGGTTGGGGGAGCGTCCACCCCCTGGTTAACCTCCCCTTATGGCCCTTGGCACACCCTCCACCAGGACGGATCACGCGCGCACCGTGCGTGACCTGCTAGCGACCGGCAGGACGTCGTACTCCTTCGAGTTCTGGGCGCCCAAGACGGAGAAGGGCGAGCGGAACCTCTGGAACGCGCTCCGCCGCGTCGAGGCGGTCCGTCCCAGCTTCGTCTCCGTGACGTACGGCGCCGGCGGCTCCACCCGCGCCGGGACGGTCCGGGCCACCCAGCGGATCGCCGCCGACTCCACCCTCACCCCGGTCGCCCACCTCACCGCGGTGAACCACTCCGTCGCCGAGCTGCGCAACATGGTCGGGCAGTACGCCGACGCGGGCATCAGGAACATCCTCGCGGTCCGCGGCGACCCGCCGGGCGACCCGATGGGCGAGTGGGTCGAGCACCCGCAGGGGGTGAAGTACGCCGCCGACCTGGTCCGTCTCATCAAGGAATCGGGCGACTTCTGCGTAGGCGTGGCGGCATTTCCCGAAATGCACCCCCGGTCGTCCGACTGGGAGACGGACATCGGCCATTTCGTGGACAAGTGCCGGGCGGGCGCGGATTATGCGATCACCCAGATGTTCTTCCGCCCGGAGGACTATCTCCGGATGCGTGACCGTGTGGTCGCCGCGGGTTGCGAAACGCCGGTGATCCCCGAGGTCATGCCCCTTACCAGCGTGAAGCAATTGGAAAGGTTCTCCCAGCTCAGCAACGCGACCGTGCCCGCGTCGTTGAAAGAGCGCATCCTCGCGGCCAAGGACGATCCAGCCGCTGTACGCTCCATTGGCATCGAGTTCGCAACGGAGTTCTGCGCGAAGCTGCTGTCCGAGGGTGTGCCCGGACTGCACTTCATCACGCTCAACAACTCGACGGCTACGCTCGAAATCTACGAAAAACTCGGACTGCACAAGCAGTCGTGACCGGTCGTACCCGCCGCCGACGCGGCTACGGCCGAAGGAGGGGGCGGGCGTGGGCTGGACGGTCCTCTACATCGCTTTCGGTCTGGTGGCCCTGTGGCTGCTCGGCGAGGTGCTGTTGCAGTACAAGGCACGACTGCGCTGGCGGCTCCTCGCCTTCGGCGGCTTCCTCGGCGTGGTGGTAGGGGTGCTGCTGGCCTCCGTACCGGTCATCGTCGTCGGGACGCTCGCCTTCGCCACCGGCCAGACCTTTGTGACGCTGTCCTTCCGGCGCGGCTTCTCCACCGGCTGGGCCATAGGCGGCAGTCCGGGGGAGAGCCGTCGGCGCAGGGGCGGCGGCGAGGGCGCCGCCGTGAAGGAACCCACGCTGGAGGTCTCGGACCTGGAGGTCACAGGACCCGGGTACGACCCGTACACCGGCTACGAACAGCCCCCGGCCCAGGACCCCTACGCCGGGACCTACGACTACGGCACCGGCCAGCAGAGCTACGCCGCCTACTCCGACCCGTACATCGGCACCACCAACGGAGCCCCCTCCTACGGCGGTTACGACCCCTACGGCCAGGGCGGCGGCGACGGCTACGACAGCCAGGGCGGGCAGCAGAGCTACCCCGACCCCTACGCCCAGGGCTACGTCGCGGACACCCCGCCCGGCGGCGTCTGGGTCCCGCAGCAGCGCGACACCGAGCAGTACCCCCCGATGCCGCCGGAGCAGCCCGCTCCCTACGGCAACGGCAACGGCTACGACACCGGCCAGAACGAGCAGCACCGCTACTGAGGCCGCGCCGCTGCCGGGGGACGGGGCCCATCGGCAGCGGCACACGCTCAGGCCCCTCCCGCTCAGCGTGAGCCGCGGAAGTCGTCGCCCTCCACGACGAGCCCGGCCACCAGCGTCCCCGACATCCCGGCGTGCGCCAGCCCGCCGCCCGGGTGCGACCAGCCGCCCGCGAGATACAGCCCCGGCAGCCGCGTGCGGTTGCCCGGGTGCAGATACGCTCCGCCGGCCCCGGCCAGCGAGGGCGGCGGCACCGCACCGCCCTCGGCCCCCGTCCCGTCCTCGGTCTCCGCGGGCGTGCGGACCTCGGTGTGCAGGATCCGCTCCCGCAGCCCGGGAACGGCCGCCGCCGCCCGCCCCACCAGGACATCGGCGAACCGCTGCCGCACCCCGGCGTCCCGCCAGTCGACCGGCCCCTGCGGAGCCACCGTCGCGGTGAGCGTCACCGCCTCGTGCTCCGCGTCCGGACGGGTCGCCGGATCGTCGGGGCGCAGCACCGTCACCGTGGGGTGGACAGCGACCCGGCCCCCGAACACCGCCTCCTGCTCCGCCGTCCCGTCGGCGCTGTGCACCACCGACCGGTGCACCGCGTCCGCCTCCCGGGCACCGCGCAGCGACAGCAGCACCGTGAACCGGCCCGCCGCACCCGCGCCGGAGCCCGGCCGGACCGTCACATCGCCCGCGCCCCAGGTCTGCTGACCCGGCACCAGCCCCGGGCGCGGCCGGACCCCGAGCACCACCCGGTCGGCCTCGGCCACCTCACCGTCCGCCAGCTCCACACCCGCCGCCCGGCCGTCCTTCTCGACGACCCGGACCACCTCGGCCCCGAAGACGAACCGCACCCGGCGGGCCACGCAGCGCTCGTACACCGCCCGCGCCAGCTCGCGGATCCCGCCCATCACGTACCAGCTGCCGAAGGTCTGCTCCATGTACGGCAGCAGCGCGGCGCTCGCGGGTGCGGTGCGCGGGTCGAGGCCGTGGGCCAGCGCGTACCCGTCGAGCAGGGCGGCCAGCCTGGCGTCCGCCAGCTCCCACGCGCCGATCTCCGCGACCGTGCCCGCCTGCCGGGAGCCGCGCAGCAGGCGGCGCCGGCGCACCGCCGGATACGGATCGCGCCCCAGCACCTGGTGGTCCGCCCGCAGGGGCTCCTCCAGGAGCGGCCGCCGCGACCGGTCCCAGGCGTCCCGGGCCCGGTCCATGAAGTCGCTCCAGCGGTCCCCGGCGCCCGTGCCGAGGGCGTCGTCGAGGGCGGTGGCCACCCCGGCCCGGGAGGCGTTGGGCAGGGACACGGCCGTGCCGTCCGCGAAGAGATGGCGGCTCGCCGGATCGACCTGCGTCAGGGTCACGGACTGCTCCAGCGACTCCTTGCCGGTCTTCACGAAGAGGTCCCGCTGGACGGCGGGGAGGTGCAGCAGCCCGGGCCCGGTGTCGAAGACGAAGCCCTCGTGCTCATGGCGGCCGACCGAGCCGCCGTAACTCGTGGACCGCTCGTAGACCGTCACCGTCTCGCCCGCCACGGCCAGCCGGGCGGCCGCCGCCATCGCGCCCGTCCCGGCGCCGATCACCGCAATTCGTGCCATGCCGGTGACTTTATCGACCGGCGCCGACAGCTCAGCCGGGAGGCCGGTGCCCACCCGGGCCGGCCAGGCGTTTCTCCTCGCGGCCCTGGGCCCGTCGGCGCAGGAAGCGGCGGATCCGCGAGGCGAGGAGGACCACGGTGACGATGCCGAGCACCAGCAGCACGGCCGCGATCACGGCGGCCGCCACCGGGTTGAATATGGCGAAGGTGATGACTCCGGCGACCCCGAGGTCCTCGGCGATGCTCATCCCGACGTTGCTGAACGGCTCCGGGGAGGTGTTGACGGCCATCCGCGTGCCGGCCTTCACCAGGTGGCTCATCAGCGCCGTGGACCCGCCGATCGCACCGGCCGCCAGCTCCGGGAGCGAACCGCTCTCCCCGGCCAGCAGGGCGGCGATCACCGCCCCGGCCACCGGCCGGATCACGGTGTGCGCGGTGTCCCAGACCGAGTCCACGTAGGGGATCTTGTCCGCCACCGCCTCGCAGAGGAACAGCACACCGGCCACGATCAGGACGTCCGTGCGCTGCAGGGCGGCGGGCACCTCGTCGGACACGCCGGTCGCGCCGAACAGGCCGAGCAGGAGGACCACCGCGTACGCGTTGATTCCGCTCGCCCAGCCGCTTGTGAACACCAGGGGGATGACCGACACGCAGGCGATCGTAACGACCCCGCGCGGGACCCGGGCGGGGTCCGGCGCGCGTCCCTGAGTATCCGTACTCAGGGAGGGAGATGAGTAGCTGCGCGGATAGGCCCCCACCTGCGAGGACGGCAGAGTGATGACCACGGAAGGGGCGCTGCGCCAGGACCGCCGGCACGGGGCGGCGGAACGGTGCGGTTCCCCCGACGCAACGGGGGTGCACGACGGAGGCCCGGGGACCACGGGGGACACGGGGTCACGGGGAACGGGTTTCCGCAAGCACGGAAGACGCCGGTCCGGTGAGGTTCGCGGGGGATGCGAACTCCAGCGGCCGGCGTCTTCGGCTTCTCCCGTACGTTCTCCGCACCCCGGCCGGGACCCGGACCCGGAGCCCCCGGCGGGTCTCAGTGCCCGCTGACCCGCCCGTGCAGCAGCAGGGACAGCGCCGAGTGCACCTCGTCGATCGAGCGCTCCGGCTGGAACGCCTGCCAGTCCAGCGCCGCCACGAGCACCATGCCGACCAGTGCGGCGGCCGTGAGCGGGATGTCGATCTCGTCGCTCAGCTCACCGCTGCTCACGGCCTCCCGCAGCACGTCCTCGACGACCGCGACGGCTTCCTGACGTACCACCAGCAGCGTGGACTGCCAGGCGCGGTTGGTGCGCCAGAGCTCGGCCACGTACAGCTGGGTGAAGGCCGGGTAGCGGTCGATGAAGGCGAGCCCGGCCCGGATCATCGCGTCCAGCGCCTCGACCCGGGTGCCCCCGCGCTCCTCGGACTCCTCGGCGGCGGCCCGCAGCGAGGCCGTGAGCAGCCCCACGCCGTGCCGGAGCAACTCCTCGAACAGCTCGGTCTTGCTCTTGAAGTTGTAATAGACCGTGCCCTTGGCGACCCCGGCCCGCTCGGCGATCTCGTCGACGGTGGTCGCCGAGAACCCCTTCTCGGCGATGAGCGTCACCGCCGCCTCGTAGAGCCTCTGCCGGGTGGCCTGGCGGCGCGTGGTGCCACTGCTTTCCATGAGGCCGATTCTTTCAGGCCCCGCCGTGCTCGCAGGCGCGGCTCCCGGCGCGCTCACAGGCTCAGCTCCGGGTGCAGCCGGCTCAGGCTCCACACCTGCTTGCGGCGGGCGGTGAACGCGGTCAGGGCCAGCGCGCCGACGGTGAAGGCACCCAGCACCGCGCAGCCCAGCCACACCGGGCCGAGGGGGCCGCCCGTGATCAGTCTGCGCAGCCCCTCGACGACGTAGGTCATGGGGAGGTACGGGTGGATCGCGCCGAAGAAGCCGGGGCTGGTCTGGACGGGGTATGTGCCCCCGGCCGAGGTCAGCTGGAGCATCAGCACCACCAGCACCAGGATCCGCCCGGCCGCCCCGAAGCAGGCGTTCAGCCACTGCACGATCGCGGCGAAGCAGCAGGTCACCAGGGCCAGGAAGCCGATCGTCCCGGCGGCGTCGGCCATCTGGAGGCCGAGGCCCCAGTGCAGGACGGCCATCAGGGCCCCGACCTGGAGGGTGCCGATGGCGGCGACCGGGAGCCAGCCGGCGAGCGCGATCCGCCACGAGGAGGCCCCGGCGGCGAGCGCCCGCTTGTTGAGCGGCTGGATCAGCATGTACGCCACCATCGCGCCGACCCACAGGGACAGCGGGATGAAGTACGGGGCGAAGCCGGTGCCGTAGTTGGGTGCCTCGTGCAGCGACTTGGAGGCCAGCTGGACGGGGTCGGCCATGACGTCGGTCCGCGCGTCGCGGTCCTTCTTGTCGTAGTCCGGGATCCTGTCGACGCCGTCGTTGAGGCCCCGGGCCAGCTCGGTCGAGCCGTCGCCGAGCCGGAAGAGCCCGCCGTCCAGGTTCTCCGCACCGGTCTTCAGCCTGCCGACGCCGGTGTCCAGATCGCTGGAGCCGGTCTGCGCGCCGCCGAGTCCGGTGTGCAGCGCCTGCGCGCCCTTGGCGACCTTGCGGGCGCCGGTGTTGAGCTCGTTGACCTTGGCCACGGCCGACGCCAGGTCGTCGTCCAGCGTCGGCGCGCGCTTCGCGAGGTCCTCGGCCTGCTTCTGGAAGGCGGTCAGCTGGGTGCTCAGCTTCTTGAGGTCGCCGTTCTGGTTGGTGACCAGGGTGTTCACATCGGCGGCGATCTTCGCGACGTCGACGGCCGTGACCTTGGCGCGCTCCAGCGGCGGGCAGACCGTGGCGTCGGGCTCCTCGGCCTCCTCGCACCGGGCGCGGTGGATCTCGGTGAGCTCGTCGGCCGCCTCCTTGGCGTCGACGGCGGCGGTGGGCGCGCTCTTCACCAACAGGTCGAGGTTGTGCCGCACGGCCGCGGAGGTGTCCGCGACCAGGCGTGCCGTGTCGCGGACGGACTTCCCGTTGTCCTGGAAGAAGGGGCGTACGTCGGTGGCGATGCCGTTGACCTTGTCGGCCAGGACCTGGGTGCCTCCGGCGACCTGGGCCGAGCCCGTGGCGAGTTCGCGCGAGCCCTGGTTCAGCTTGACGATCCCGTCGGAGAGCTTCTTACTGCCCGCCTTGGAGTCCTTGAGGCCGTCCGCGAGGTCCTTGGAACCCTGCTTGGCCTTTGAGATGCCGCCCTTGAGGTCGTCTGCGCCCTTGGCCGCCTCGGCGGTCTTGTCGTGCAGATCGGAGAAGTTGATGAAGATGCGGTCGAGGAAGCCCCGCGAGGCGTTCGTGGAGGCGGCGTTGCGCACCTCGCCGAAGACCGTTCTGGAGATCTGCCCGACGATGTAGTTGTTCGCGTCGTTCGTCCGCACCTGGAGCGCGCCGGTCTCGGGGGAGTCCCCGCCGCTGGACGCGATCTTCTTGCTGAAGTCCGACGGCATCGTCAGCGAGAGGTAGTACGTACCCTCCTCGACGCCCTTCTCGGCCTCGGCTGAGCTCACCTCGTGCCAGTCGAACACCTTGGAGTCGAGCAGCTTCTCGCTGATCTCGTCCCCGGCCGCGACGCTCTTGCCGTCGTCGGTGGCCCCCCTGTCGTCGTTGACCAGGGCGACGGGCAGCTTGTCGAGCTTCCCGTACGGGTCCCAGAACGAGTACAGGTACAGGGCGCCGTAGAGCAGGGGCAGGAGCAGCAGGGCCACCAGCGCGGCGGCCGGCAGCCTCCCCCGCCCGAACCGCTTCAATTCGAGCGCGGCCAGCTTCGGGCTACGCATCGGCCGTCTCCTCATCGGTGGTGGGTTCCTCGGTGACGGGCCCGGTACGCACGACCAGGGCGTCCTCGGGGGCCTCGCTGCACACGGCGAGCACGGTCGTCCCGGCGTCGGTCACGGAGCGCAGCAGCTCCCAGGCCCGGTCGCGTTCGGCGTCCGGGAGCTTGAGGTCGGTGTCGTCGACGGCGAGGAGCCGCGGCTCGCCGATCAGTGCCAGCGCCACGGACAGCCGCAGCGCCTCAAGACGCTCCAGATCCCGCACGGAGGTGCGCCCCGCCTTGGGCAGCGTGGCGAGGTCGAGGCCCGCGGCCTCAAGAGCCTCGTCGACCCGGGCGCGGGCCGCTGCCCGGCGTTCGGCGCGCGGGCGCAGCAGGGTGCGCAGGGAGGCGCCGTAGCGGCCCTGGAGGAGGGCGCGCTCGCCCAGGTGCTCGGCGACGGTGAAGGCGGGGTCCAGCTCGCTGACGCCCGGGACCGGACCCAGGGCGGCGATCCGGCGGACGGCGGAGGCCTGCTCGGGCAGTCGCAGTCCGCCGGTCTCGGCGCGGCCCCCGGTGGGGCGCATCCGACCGGTCAGGGCGAGCAGCAGGCAGGTGCGGCCCGATCCCGACGGTCCCTCGATGGCCACCAGCGTTCCTGGCTCGGCACTGAACGTCACGTTCCGGAAGACCCGGCCGCGCGGTCCTTCCAGTCCGAAGTCCTCGGCGGCGACAGCCGCGCCGTGCGGGCTCTCCACAGACTCTCCCCTTTTGAACTGACCAGTCAGTGCAAAAAAGTAGTACGAACTCGCGCTCGAAGCAAAACGGCAGGTCAGGGGTGTGCCGAGGTCGATTGTCAGTGGGGACCGCCACCATGGACACAGACGGCCACGAAGCCGTCACACGACGACAGGAGGTTCGTCATGGCCAGCTCGTCCGCAGCCGCCGCCCCGCGGCGCCGCGCAGGCAGCCCTGCCCCCTCACTGACCGGTCCGGCCGGCGATGTCCACCCCGTGCTGCGCCGCAGCACGGCGCCGCCCGCCGCTCTCGAACTGCTCGCCAAGGCCCGCTCCGGCCTCGACGAGGCCGCCGTGCTCCACGAGCCCAACGAGCGGTACGCCACCGCGCACCTCGCCGCCCTGCGCACCGCGGCGGCCGTGCTGGCCGCCCGAGGCCGCCCCGAGACGAACAAGCGCCGCCGCGAACGCATCCGCAGTGCCTGGGAGGTCCTCCCGGAGATAGCACCGGAACTGACCGAATGGAGCGCCCTCTTCGCCTCGGGCGCCCTGCGCCGGGCCCGTGCGGAGGCCGGCATGCCGGGAGCCGCCACCGGGCGCGACGCCGACGACCTGCTCCGCGACGCGGCCATGTTCCTGCGCCTGGTGGAACGGCTCCTGGTCCTCCAGCCGGTGCTCCCGCAACCACGCCCGGAGCGCCCGGGCGGCGGGTGACCCGGGGCCCGCGCCGGACCGGCGCCACCGGGCGACGGCGCCGGGCCGACGCCGGGCCCCGGAACGGCGGGGCGAGGCAATAGGGTGGTGACCGCTCACCTCACCACCCGCACTGTTCACGCTCCGCCGTCCCCGGCGGCACGTTGCCGAGGAGTCATCTGCCGTGTCGGACCAGCCGCGCCCCCGCGCCTCTCTCCGTACCGCCGTGGTCTGGGAGGTCCTCAAGGACGCTCTGGACCGTCAGGTCAAGGCGACCGGCAGGGACGCCCTGGATGTTCTCGACACCGGCGGCGGCACCGGCAACTTCGCCGTGCCCGCGGCCCGGCTCGGCCACCGGGTCACCGTCGTCGACCCCAGCCCCAACGCGCTCTTCGCGCTGGAGCGCCGCGCGGCCGAGGCCGGGGTCGCCGACCGGGTCCGGGGAGTCCAGGGCGACATCCTCGGCCTGTTCGACGTCGTGGAGCGCGACGGCTTCGACGCGGTGCTCTGCCACGGCGTCCTGGAGTACGTCGACGAGCCCGCCGAGGGCGTCCGCAACGCGGTCGAGGCGCTGCGGCCCTCCGGCGCGCTCAGCCTGCTGGCCGCCGGCCTGGGCGGAGCCGTCCTGGCCCGCGCGCTCGCCGGTCACTTCACAGAGGCCCGGCAGGCGCTCACCGACCCGGCGGGCCGTTGGGGCGAGGGGGACCCGGTGCCCCGCAGGTTCACCGCCGATCAGCTCTCCGACCTGGTCTCCTCGGCCGGTCTGGAGATCGCCGCGGTGCACGGGGTCCGAGTCTTCGCCGACCTCGTGCCGGGCGTCCTGGTGGACACCGAGCCCGGCGCCGTGGAGGCGCTCCTCAAGCTCGAAGCGGCCGTCGCCGAGCAGCCCGCGTTCCACTCCATCGCCACCCAGCTCCATGTTCTGGGCGAGAAGCACCGCTGATCAGCAACGCAGCTGCGGACGGACTGGGACTCAGGACCCCCGTACCGGGCGTACGCCCCGTATGATCGGGTGACACCATCCGGCATGGCGGATCGGTCGTCGGGGAATCTACGCCTCAACAGCCGAGCCGACATAGCGGTCCGGACTGGCTGAGCGCTAGAGGGCGGGTTTCACGGGGGCGAATCCCTGCCTATCCTGGAAGGGCCGCATACCGGTCGCCCCCGCGGCCGACGACGAGGAGGATCCCGTGCCGCTCTCGGAGCACGAGCAGCGCATGCTCGAGCAGATGGAGCGAGCGCTGTACGCCGAAGATCCCAAGTTCGCGACAGCGCTCGAGGGAAGCGGACTGCGTACGTATACCCGGAAAAGGGTCTATCAGGCGGTCGCTGGCTTCCTGGTGGGTATCGCGCTCCTCATGGCCGGAATGGTCGCCCAGCAGATCTGGATCAGCGTGGTGGGGTTCCTCGTCATGCTCGGCTGTGCCGTGCTCGCGGTCACCGGATGGCGCAAGGCGCCCAAGCCCGGTGAACAACAGCCGGCTGCCGCAGGCAGCGGGGACAGCGGCGCGAGCCGCCGACCGAGACAACGCCGGTCGATGATGAACCGCATCGAGCAGCGGTGGCAGCGCCGCCGCGACGAACAGGGCCAGTAGACGCCTCGGCCCTGTTCTTCTTCACAGGGCCGAGCACGGGCACGACGTACGACACCGATGGGTGAGGGGTGGCCGCATTTTCCGCGGCCGCCCCTCAGCCGTTGCCCGACGGTGCCCCTTGAGCCGCTGCCCACGGTGCGCCCTGCCCGACCGCGCCGTCGGCCGTGGCGCCGTTGCCCGACAGCGCTGAGCCTGCGGTCCCGGCCCCTTCCCGGGGCCGGGACCGCAGGCTCTGTCGTGCGTCGGCCCCCGACCGCCTCAGCCGTGCTGACGCGTCAGGCGGCGCAGCCGGGCCGTCCAGCGACCGGCTCCCCGGCGGCCCGCCCATCGCTCACCGAGCGCCGTCCGGCGCTCGGTGAGGGCCCACACCACCCGGACGGACGATCGGGGCAGGAGCGCTGCCCGCAGCCGGGTCCCGCGGTCGGCCGATGCCCGCAGACCCGTCCGTACCGCCGACACGTCCTCGGCCAGTCCAGACGCGGGGCGCGGCTCGGGGGCGTACAGCACCTGCTCCACCGAGCTCGCGATCCGGTGCACCGCCTCGGCCGCGGTGGTGTCGAGGCGGCCCAGCCGCACGATCCTGGCCGCCGCCTTCCGGGGCGTCAGCGACCCGTCCGGCGCGATGCCGTGGTCCCAGGCCGTGTCGGTGAGCTCCCGCCAGGCGGCCAGCGTCCGCGCGGCGGCGTCCGCGGGCGTCCGGCCCCCGGAGCCCATCCGGCGGTTCCGCGTCCGGGTCCGCCACAGCAGCGGTGACAACGGCAGGACCAGCACCAGGACCGCGGCGAGGATCACCAGCAGCACCGTCCCGGCCGGGGTGCCCCGGTCGGTCGGCAGCGCGGCTCCCGGCTCCTGCGAGGGACCGCACCCGCCTTCCTGACGCAACTGCGGCGGGCAGCTGTCGTCGGCGGAGGGCGCCGCGGACGGCTCGTCGGAGGTGTCCGCGGAGGGCTCGGCGACGTCGCTCGCACTGTCCGTGGGCACCTCGGGGCGGGTCCACGAGGGCGTGCTGCCGCGGCTCGGGGTGGGCTCGAACCGGGTCCAGCCGACCCCCTCGAAATACAGCTCGGGCCAGGCGTGCGCGTCGCGCAGCCCGACCGAGACCGCTCCGTCCGCCTTCATGGTCCCCGGGGTGAAGCCCACCGCCACCCGGGCCGGGATGCCCAGCGTCCGGGCCATCGCGGCCATCGAGAACGAGAAGTGGACGCAGAAGCCCTCCTTGTCGCGCAGGAACCGGGCGATGGCGGACGACCCCGTCCCCGAGGTGACCGTCGTGTCGTACGTGAAGCCGCCGTCGGACGCGAACCAGTCCTGGAGCTTCACGGCCTGCTCGTACGCGTTGGACGCGCCTTCGGTGACCTGCTCGGCGGTCTCGGCGACCACCTTCGGCAGGGAGCCGGGAACCTGGGTGTACTCGCGGACCAGCTCCTGGGGCGGCGACCCCGCGGCCGCGAGCTGGTCCGCCGTGGGTTCGACGACCAGACTGCCGACCTCGTAACTCGCGCCGCGCGTGGTCTGCCCGTCGTCGCCGACCAGGGTGCGGCCCTCGGGCTCGTACCGCCAGCGGCCGCCGACGCGGACCTCGCTGGCCGGGTAGGGGAGCGGCAGATAGGTCTGCTGGTAGGAGCCCGATGCGGAGATGTTCGTCCGGACCTCGGTGACGGAGACGTCCCTGCCGAGACCGGTGGGCTGCGGGAGGCGGTCGGGAACGTCCGTCAGCCGGCGGGTGGAGGAACGCCACTCGCTGCCGTTGAACTCGTCCAGGGCCAGGATCCGGAGGTAGAGACTCTGCGGGTCCTCGATGTTGCTGCGGTACGTCATCACCTCCCGGTTGTCCGGCTGGTTGAGGTTGTTCTGCAGCGAGACCAGCGGATTCACCGCGGAGATGGTGCCGCCGCCGCTGCCCCTGCCGGTTCCCGGGCCGTCGCCGCCCAGCAGGCCGCTGTCCAGGGCGGGCAGCGCCAGGGGGGCCACCAGGGCGATGCCGAGCGCGAACACACCGATCCGCCGCCCGGTCCGGACGGGGGAGGAGCCGCCGCTCACCCCGGCCAGCCCGTCGGCCAGCCCGCCCGAATTCCGCGTGGCGCCACCGAAGACGCGGCCCCACTGGGAGAGCCGGTCCCGGCCCTCCGCCAGCAGGAGCAGCAGATAGCCGGACGCCGCCAGCAGGAACCACAGCCAGCTCGCTCCGCCGTCGGAGAGACCGGCCGCGACCGAATACAGGGCGAGGAGGGGCAGTCCGGCGGGGGCCGCGCTGCGGAAGGTGACCGCCAGGGCGTCCACGGCGAGACCGATCAGGAGCACCCCGCCGACCACCATCAGCTTGATGCCGTCGGTCATCGGGGCCGGGATGGCGTACGTGCCGACGTCCTCCCCGCCCGCCACCAGCAGCTCACCGAGCCGCATGAGGGCCCCCGGCCCGGGCACCACCCCGAACAGGGCGTGGTCCCGGACGAACACCAGCGTCAGCAGCAGCAGGGTGACCAGCGTCTGGACGCCGATGGTCAGCGTCCTCGCCAGCGGCACCCGGCGCGCGAGGGCGCCCACCCCGCTCTGGACGCCGAGCAGCACCGCCGCCTGCACCAGCCAGCCGACCCCCTCCACCAGCGGGATCAGCGCCCCCGCCGCCAGCAGTGTCGCCGCATAGGCGCACAGCGCCAGCCTGGCCCGCCCGCTCATGACCATCTCCCCGTGAAACCTGTCGCGCCGCCGCTCGTGCCCGACGGCGAATCCGTGCGCATCCCGCCCGCCAGCTGCCACAGTGCGGGCAGTTCGGCCCCCGGCTCCACGGGCACCGCGATCCAGCCCGACTCGCGCAGCCGCCGCAGCCGCTCCTCGGCCCGCCCCGCGTCGTCCTCGTCGCCGGCCCAGGCGGCGCTGTCCAGGACGAAGGCGACCCCCGCCCCGGCCCGCTGCCGCATCCGGGCCGCGACCGCGGCCTGTTCCTCGTCCAGATCGCCGAAGAAGGCGATGAGCAGTCCCTCGTTGCCGCCGCGCAGCACGTCGTGGGCGCGCGAGAGGCCCCCGCCGTCGGAATGGCCGACCACCGCGAGCGTGTCGAGCATCAGGCCCGCCGAGTCCGCGGACTCCTGGGTCGAGCCCGCGAAACCGCCCGACCCCTCGCCGGGCACCGCGTTCCCGTCGTCCGTGAGCAGCCGTACGGCGAAGCCGTGCTCCAGCATGTGCACGAGCGCCGAGGCCGCCCCGGAGACCGCCCATTCGAAGGCCGAGTCGGGCCCGGCGCCCTGGTAGCCGATCCCCCGGGTGTCCAGCAGGACCGTGCACCTGGCCCGCTGCGGCTGTTCCTCACGGCGCACCATCAGCTCGCCGTGGCGGGCGGTGGAGCGCCAGTGGACCCGGCGCAGATCGTCGCCGTGCCGGTAGCCGCGCGGAATGATGTCGTCCTCACCGGCCAGCGCGAGGGACCGCTGCCGCCCGTCGCCGTATCCGGAGGCCTCGCCCGCCAGCCGCAGTACGGGCAGCGGCACCGTGCGCGGGATGACGACGAGGGTGTCGTACGCGCTGAAGGAGCGGGTCAGCTCGCACATCCCGAACGGGTCGCTGAGCCGCAGCTGCAACGGGCCCAGGGGATAGCGTCCGCGCAGGTCGGAGCGGACCCGGTAGGACACCTCGCGCCGTCCGCCCGCCTCCACCCGGTCCAGGACGAAGCGGGGGCGCGGGCCGAGGACGTACGGAACACGGTCCTGGAGCATCAGCAGTCCGGTGGGCAGCCGGGAGACGTTCTCCATCCGCAGGTGCACCCGGGCCTCGGCGCCCGCGGGCACGCGCGACGGTGAGAGCCGCCGGGTGCCCGTCACCCGGTAGCGGGTGCGGTAGAGCACGGTCACGCAGACCAGGGGCAGCACGGCCAGCAGCAGTCCGACCCGCAGCAGATCGCCCTGGCCCAGGACGTACGCGCAGACGGCGGCGGCGAGACCGGCGGCCAGGAACGAGCGTCCCCGGGTGGTCAGTCCCCCCAGGGCCGCCCGGAGGCCGCCCTTCCTGTCACCGTCCTCCACGGCGCCGGGCTCGCCGGCCGCCATCACAGCCGCCGTGCCCCGGGCTGCTGCTGCTGGTGGTACAGCGGGCGGCCCGGCTCCTGCCCGCCGGGCGCGGGCGGCGCCGTGCCACCGGCCGAGGTCGGTACGGGGGTGCGCTGGATGATCTCCAGGACCACCTGCTCCGCCGAGCGGCGGTTCAGCTGGGCCTGGGCGGTGGGCAGCAGCCGGTGCGCGAGCACCGGCGTGGCCAGCGCCTGCACGTCGTCCGGCAGGGCGTAGTCGCGCCCGCTGAGCGCGGCGGAGGCCTTCGCGGCGCGCAGCAGGTGCAGCGTCGCGCGCGGGGACGCGCCGAGTCTGAGGTCGGGGTGGCTCCGGGTGGCCCCGACGAGCTCCACGGCGTAGCGCCGCACGGCGTCGGCGACGTGCACCGTACGGACGGCGTCGATCAGCTTCACGATGTCGTGGGCGTGGGCCACCGGCTGGAGGTCGTCCAGCGGGGAGACGCCCCCGTGCACGTCGAGCATCTGGAGCTCGGCCTCCGGGCTCGGGTAGCCGATGGAGACCCGGGCCATGAAGCGGTCGCGCTGGGCCTCGGGCAGCGGGTAGGTGCCCTCCATCTCGACCGGGTTCTGGGTGGCCACCACCATGAACGGGTCGGGCAGCTCGTAGGAGTGCCCGTCGATCGTGACCTGGCGCTCCTCCATCGACTCCAGCAGCGCCGACTGCGTCTTCGGCGAGGCGCGGTTGATCTCGTCGCCGATCACGATCTGGGCGAAGATCGCGCCCGGCTTGAACTCGAAGTCCCGCCGCTGCTGGTCGAAGATCGACACACCGGTGATGTCCGAGGGCAGCAGATCCGGTGTGAACTGGATCCGTCGCACCGAACAGTCGATGGACCGCGCCAGCGCCTTGGCCAGCATGGTCTTGCCGACACCGGGGACGTCCTCGATGAGGAGATGCCCCTCGGCGAGAAGCACTGTCAGTGATAGCCGTACGACCTCGGGCTTGCCCTCGATCACACCCTCCACCGACTTGCGTACCCGCTCTGCTGTGGTGGTCAGATCCGTGAGGCTCGCTCGATCGTCATAGGTCGTCACCCGGCCCTCCTCGGCCCTTTTGCGCAGGGGCCGTCGCGCGTACCCGCGCGGCCCACCCCGAAAAATCGGGACACTCCTCCGGAAGACCCGGGGATGTCACACCCGCATTCTTGTTGCCGTTACCGCTTCGTGTCACTCGCCTGTGGATAAGTGGGTGTGAAATGTCAGCGTCTGTCGCGATTTTGCACCGCGATGCGCGGTGAATGAGTGCGGGAGGTACGGCGGAGGGCCGGGGAGCGAGGTGAGTGCGTTCAGGAAACGGAGTGGATCTCGCGCAGCAGACCGGTGGTCACGTCGAAGACGAACCCGCGCACGTCGTCGGTGTGGAGCAGGAACGGCGAGGTGCGCACCCGCTGCATCGACTGGCGCACGTCCTGGTCGGCGTCCGAGTAGGCCTCGACCGCCCAGACCGGACGCTGGCCCACCTCGCGCTCCAGCTCCTGCCGGAAGTCCTCGGTGAGGGACTCCAGGCCGCAGTTGGTGTGGTGGATGAGGACCACGCTGCGGGTGCCGAGCGCCCGCTGGCTGATGGTCAGCGAGCGGATCACGTCGTCGGTGACCACGCCGCCCGCGTTACGGATGGTGTGGCAGTCGCCGAGCTCCAGGCCGAGCGCCGCGTGCAGGTCGAGACGGGCGTCCATGCAGGCGACCACGGCGACCTGGAGGACGGGGCGCGCGTCCATGCCCGGATCGCGGAAGTCCTTCGCGTACCCGGCGTTCAGTGCGACGAGCCGGTCGGTGACCTGGCCCCCCTCGCGGACCGCCGCAGCGGTGGACGTCACGGACTCGGCGGGGGAGTGAGCAGAAGTCGACATGGATACGACGTTAGCCTTCCCACCTGGCCCGGGCGTGCTGTGAGAGCGGACAAAAAACGTCAACTCGGCTTGTTGTGAGCTAACCCACAAGACTCACAGGGATGCACCCGTTCGGGTGGGTTCGCCGCATCCGGACGGGTGGCGCGACTCGCTGCCCGGTTCGTTGATCGCGAATCGATCGAATGGCAGGGTGGACTAAAGTAACGCGAAGTCACCAACCGCCTCCCTACCCGCTGCCCCGACGCACCCCCTGCACCTCCTGCATATTCCGTATTTCCCCCGTGATGTGCGGCGTACGTGCGACCCGGCCCTCTCCCGCTCTCGGTCGGCCGACGCCTCTTCCCCGGCGCCGGCGGACCTCCCCTTCAGAGCGGGCGGGGACCAGGACGTACGTGCCGGCCGCGCGGGACAGAGCCTGAGAGGGCGCCTTGAGCCAGACCCGACACGTCCCCGTGATGCTCCAGAGGTGTCTGGACCTGTTGGCCCCGGCTCTCCAGGACCCGGCCCACCCGGAGCCCGTGGTCGTCGACTGCACCCTCGGCCTCGGCGGTCACAGCGAGGCGCTGCTCGCCTCCTTCCCCACCGCCCGGCTGATCGCCCTGGACCGCGACAAGGAGGCGCTCCGGCTCTCCGGTGAACGCCTCGCCCCCTACGGCGACCGCGCCACCCTCGTCCACGCGGTCTACGACGAGCTCCCCGATGTCCTCGCGCGGCTCGGGATCCCGAAGGTCCAGGGCGTGCTGTTCGACCTCGGCGTCTCCTCCATGCAACTGGACGAGGCCGACCGCGGATTCGCCTACGCCCAGGACGCCCCGCTCGACATGCGGATGGACCAGAGCACGGGCATGGGCGCCGCCGAGGTGCTCAACACCTATCCGCCCGGCGAACTGGTCCGGATCCTGCGCGCGTACGGCGAGGAGAAGCAGGCCAAGCGGATCGTCTCCGCCGTCGTCCGCGAGCGCGAGAAGGAGCCGTTCAGCAACAGCGCCCGGCTCGTCGAGCTGATCCGCGACGCGCTGCCGCAGGCCGCCAAGCGCACCGGCGGCAACCCCGCGAAGCGGACCTTCCAGGCTCTGCGCATCGAGGTCAACGGCGAGCTGAGCGTCCTGGAGCGGGCCATTCCGGCCGCCGTCCGGTGCCTCGACGTCGGCGGCCGCATCGCTGTGCTGTCCTACCACTCGCTGGAGGACCGGCTGGTCAAGCAGGTCTTCGCGGCCGGCGCCGCCAACACCGCGCCCCCCGGACTGCCCGTCGTCCCCGAGCGCTACCAGCCCCGGCTGAAGCAGCTCACCCGGGGCGCCGAGCTGCCCACCGAGGAGGAGGTCGCCGAGAACCGGCGCGCCGCCCCCGCCCGGCTGCGCGGCGCCCAGCGCATCCGCGCGGAGGAGCGATGAGCACCCGGCGTCGCCCGACGCGAAGCGGCCGCCCGGCGCCGGGCGGCAGGGGAGCCGTGCGGTGAGCAAACCGGCCGCACCGCTGAAGGGGCGGGCCGCCCGGCTCGCCCGGCTGATGCCGTCCACCGGGCCCAGCACCGCGGCCCGCACCCCCTTCGTGCTGCTGGTCGTCCTGCTCCTGGGCGGCGGGCTCATCGCCCTGCTCCTGCTGAACTCCGCGCTCAACGAAGGGTCGTTCAGGCTCAGCGAGCTGAAGCGGGACACCACCGAGCTCACCGACGAGCAACAGGCGCTCCAGCGCGACGTCGACAGCCGTTCCCAGCCCGACGCCCTGGAACGCCGCGCCCGGGAACTGGGCATGGTCCCCGGCGGCAGCCCCGCCTTCCTGAACCCCGACGGCACGGTCCGCGGCAACCCCACCGAGGCCACCGCCCCGCCGTCGCCGAGCCCCAGCCCCACGC
>NZ_JAAXYC010000496.1 GCF_018619185.1 Streptomyces sp. McG3
CCCCCGCTCCCGCTCCCGGCCCCTCCCGGCGGCTCTTCGTCTCCCGGGTCGTCGGCGGCGCGGCGGCCGCCGCCGGACTCGGCACCGTCGGGTACGGCACGTACGGCGTGCTGCGCGGGCCCAGCGTCCGGCGGATCACCGTTCCGCTGGCCAGACTGCCCCGCTCCGCCCACGGCTTCCGGATCGCCGTGGTCAGCGACATCCACATCGGGCCGATCCTCGGCCGCGCCCACACCCGCCGGATCGTCGACACGATCAACGCGACCTCGCCCGATCTGGTCGCCGTCGTCGGCGACCTCGTCGACGGGTCCGTCGCGGACCTGGGCTCCGCCGCCGAACCGCTGGCCGCCCTGCGCGCCCGGCACGGCAGCTTCTTCGTCACCGGTAACCACGAGTACTTCTCCGGCGCCGAGCAGTGGGTCGACCACGTCCGTGAACTGGGCCTGATCCCGCTGGAGAACGCCCGGGTCGAGATCCAGGGCTTCGACCTCGCCGGCGTCAACGACATCGCGGGCGAGACCGAGGGGCAGGGGCCCGACTTCGGCCGCGCACTGGGCGACCGGGACCGCGGCCGGGCCGCCGTCCTCCTCGCCCACCAGCCCGTCGTCATCCACGACGCCGTCGAGCACGGCGTCGACCTCCAGCTCTCCGGCCACACCCACGGCGGACAGCTCTGGCCCGGCAACCTCCTCGCGGAGCTGGCCAACCCCACCGTCGCCGGGCTCGAACGCTACGGCGACACCCAGCTCTTCGTCTCGCGCGGTGCGGGCGCCTGGGGCCCGCCGGTCCGGGTGGGCGCCCCCTCCGACATCACCGTCGTGGAGCTGGCCTCCCGTCAGGCCTAGGTCGTGTCCCTTGCGCGTGGGGCGGTCCGGAAGCCCCGGTTCCCTCGTCATGAAATCCACACCGAAGAGTCACCGTCAGCTACGGAAACCCGCAGGTAGGAAGCGCGAAACAGCCTTTTCGGACAGAGGTTCCGGCACGTGTCCAATAAAAGGCTGTGAGTGCCCCATTTACTCTTCCAGATGTGAAAATCGTGTGATTGGGTAAGCGCGAACATGCGGCGATGTGCGCGTCACAAACGCGACCGCCGAGGTGGGGCTGGTAAGGGAGAGCACGGCAATGCGGTCGGTCCGGGTACGGATTCTCGCGATTCTCGCGGTATTGGTGATAGCGGGCGTCGGTGCCTGGCAACTGCTCCCGTCGGGGGAGGCGAAGACCGATGCGATCACGGTCGGGACATCGGACGTCGTCACCTCGCTCGACCCGGCCGGCGCGTACGACGCGGGTTCCTGGGCGATCTACAGCAACATCTACCAGTCGCTGCTGACCTTCAAGCCCGGTGCGGTCACCCCGGAACCCGACGCCGCCGAGAGCTGCGGATTCGTCGGGCAGAAGCTCCAGACGTACCAGTGCAAGCTCCGCGACGACCTGACCTTCTCCAACGGTCGCAAGATCACCGCCGAGGACGTCAAGCACTCCTTCGACCGGATCTTCACGATCAAGTCGGACGTCGGTCCCGCGGGTCTCTTCCCCACGCTCGACTCGGTCTCGACCGAGGGCCGGACGATCACGTTCAACCTGTCCGGCAAGGACGCGACCTTCCCGCAGAAGATCGCCACCGGCGCCGCCGCGATCGTCGACCCGGCCGAGTACCCGAAGGACAAGCTCCGCGTCGGCAACCAGGTCGACGGCTCCGGCCCGTACGTCCTGAAGTCGTACGAGTCGGGGAACAGCGCCGAGCTGGTGCCGAACCTGAAGTACAAGGGTGCGCTCAAGAAGACCGGTGAAGCGGTCACCATCCGTTACTTCAAGACCTCCGAGGACCTGCAGACGTCGTGGGACAGCGGCGATGTGGACATCGCCCACCGTCAGCTGCCGTCCGAGACGCTCGCCGAACTGAACGTGAACGACCCGGACGTGCGGGTGACCGAGGCGGCCAGCGCCGAGATCCGCAACATCATCTTCAACGTCCGCGAGGACTCGCCGTTCGCGGACAAGAAGGTCCGCCAGGCGGTCGCCACGCTCCTGGACCGGGGCCCCCTGGTCCGGAAGGTCTACCAGGGCACGGTCGACCCGCTGTACTCGCTGATCCCCACCGGCTACATCGGGCACAGCACCCCCTTCTTCGACACCTACCCCTCCTCCGATCCCAAGCGCGCGGCGCAACTGCTGGAGCAGGCCGGGGTGGAGACGCCGATCGCCGTCAAGTTCGCCTACCGCGAGGGCGACATGTACACCAAGGAGACCGCCGAGCTGCGCCGTCAGATGGAGAAGGACGGGCTGTTCAAGGTCTCGGTCGAGGCCGTGGAGTGGACGAAGTACCAGAAGGGGTACGCGGACGGTAAGTACGACATGTACACCGTCGGCTGGTTCCCCGACTTCCCGGACCCCGACACCTTCGGCCAGCCGCTCGTCGGCACCGGGAGCGTCCTGCACAGCGGTTACTCCAGCAAGAAGATGGACCAGCTGATCGCCGCCACGCAGCAGTTCAGCGACCGCAGCCGGACCTCGGGCGACTTCAAGGAGATGCAGTCGCTGGTCGGCGAGGACGTCCCCCTGCTGCCGCTGTGGCAGAAGAAGGACTACGTCGTCGCCAAGTCCGAAGTCGCCGGCTCCCAGTACCTCTCCGACGGCACCGGCACCTGGCGCCTGTGGGAGCTCAGCTGGATCTGATCCGGACGGATCAGTCGGACGGGCCGGTCGGCCGGGGCTTCGCCCCGGCCGTCTCCGTACCCGGCAGGAACTCCACCAGCAGACCGTGGATCTGCCGCACCAACGGGCGCAGCACCCGGAACCGGGAGAGCGAGATCGCCCGGGCGGCGATCGGAGCGGTGCGCTCGACCAGCCGGCGGCTGCGCTCGGCGCCCTCGCTGCGGTCGTACACCCAGAACAGCACCAGCCCCATCTGCATCAGCCACATCAACTGCGGCAGCAGCGGGGCCAGTTCCGGATCACTCTTGACGTCCGCCCCGGCGATGCAGCGCTCGTGGATGGAGATCGCCGCGTCACGCGCGGCCACCGAGTCCTCGGAGAACGGGGAGAGCGGGCTGTCCGGATCGGCGGCGTTCTTGAAGAACTGGGCGGCGAAGCGGTGGTACGGCTCCGCCACGTCCAGCCAGCCGAGCAGTACCCCCCTGATGCGTACGGTCAGATCCCCGTCGCCCTCCAGCACGGGCCGGACCGCCGCCGCGTGTTCGCCGGCGATCCGGTCGTAGAAGCCCTGGACCAGGTGCTCCTTCGAGGAGAAGTAGTAATAGGCGTTCCCGACCGAGACGCCCGCCTCCTGGGCGATGGCCCGCATGGTCGTCCGGTCGTAGCCGCGCTCCGCGAAGAGCCGGAGCGCCGTTTCGAGAATCAGCGTGCGGGTCTGCTCGCTCTTCGCGGCCTTGGCCGGTTTGTTCTCCTGCACGTTCTTCTCTTCCTTCACCACGGGCCCAAGGCTATCGGGGACCCCACGGTCCTCCGGGCGGGGTGGCGCACTCACGGACCCCGGGGGCGCAGGGCGGGAG
>NZ_JAAXYC010000497.1 GCF_018619185.1 Streptomyces sp. McG3
CCCCTACCGGACGGACTTCGCGGGCCCCGGGGCCCAGGTCCGGCTGCTGGACACCGAGGCACCGGCGATGGAAGCGGAGCTGTCGGCACTGTGCGAGCACTGGCGGGCCGGGAACGAACGCGAATGACGCTCGTCACGGGCGTCCCAGCACCGTGAAGGGGTCGGGTACCGCCCCCGTCCAGCGGTGCAGCACCGCGCGGCCGGTCTGCAGTGTGGCTCCTGCGGAGTCGACCGTACCGGCCTCGGCCACGTAGAAGCGGCCGTCGTCGAGCGAGACCAGACCGTACTGACCGCCCGACTCGTACCCGTACACACCGGACGGCTCGTGGTGCAGCCCACGCGGCAGGAGGGAGAGGATACGGCCGGACTCGGGGCGCGGCTGCCCCTTCACCTCTCCCCTGCGGGCGGGTCGCGACCCGTCCACCACGTAGAGCGAGTAGCGGGGAAAGGCCGTCTTCCTGCCCTTGTACACGGCTATCAGCCAGTTGCCGCTGTGCCGGTCGTACTCCAGGTTCTGGACGCCGTACGTGGTGTTTCCGGTGTGGGCGAAGAACTTGCCGTCGGGGGAGGCGGGGCCGCTGGTGTGGTGAGCGCCTTCGACGAGCGGCCTCTCGTACTTCCGCCAGTCGCGCACGTCGTACTGGAGCAGCACCTGGTGGTCGTTGTCGGAGCGGGCGGTGTTGGAGTAGACGCCGTACGCGACGGTGAGTCGGCCGCCGCCCCGGCGGTTCAGGTCGGGTCCGAACGCGATGCCGTCGACGCCGCTGCAGCCGTAGCGGTGGTCGGGGGTGTCGCCGGTGTCGCCGTCGAAGACCCCGTCGCCGTTCATATCGGCGGTGTAGTCCCGCACGACCTCCCGGAGATGGACGGTGGAGACCACACCGGTGGTCCGGGCGTCCATGTTCATCCGGGTGATGCGGGCCCCGTCGAAGATCGCGACGTAGAACGCTTCGGCGGCCTTGTACTCGAGGGAGCCGTAGACCCGGCCGTCACCGGTGTTGAAGTCCAGATCGCCCAGATGCCCGGTGAAGCCGGTGACCGAGCCGATCGGTCTGCCCGACAGGTCGGTCTTCACCAGCAGATCGGTGAAGGAGAAGTACAGGTGGCCCTTGCGGCGGTCGATGGCCGTGCCCTGGAGATGTCCGGACGACCAGGCCCCGCCGTCCACGGAAGCGGGCAGCGGGGGAGACGGGGGCGGCGCCGGTGTGCGGGCATGGGCCGCGCCCCCGCCCACCGCCAGGAGGGCCGACGCGAGAACGGTGGACAGGAACAGGGCGGCGAGGTGCGCGGGTGCTCGGCTTCGCATGGTTCCTCCGAGATCGTGGTCCTGAGCATGGGAGGTGCGTCAGGCCCTGCCGTGGGAGACCCGCGAACGCCGGGCCACGGCATCCAACGACACCGCCAGCAGCAGTACCCCGCCGGTCACCATGAAGCGGTACGCGGAGTCGAGATTCAGCAGCGTGAGCCCACTGGATATGGACTGGATCACGAGAACGCCGAGCAGCGCGGCGAACGCGGTGCCCCGGCCGCCGAACAGGCTGGTGCCGCCGATGACGGCCGCCGCGATGGCGTTGAGGTTGACGTCACCGCCGCCGCTGCTCTGGTTGGCCGCCGCGAGCCGTGACGCGGAGAGGACGCCGCCGACGCACGCGAACGTCGCGCACAGCACGAACGCGGTGGTGAGAACGGCCTTCACGTTCACGCCCGCACGCCGGGCGGCCTCCATGTTGCCGCCGACCGCGTACATCGACTTCCCGAAAGAGGTGCGGGACAGGACGTAGTGCAGCGCCAGCACCAGGGCGAGGAAGAACACGAACATCCAGCCCACCCCCCGGTCCCGGTTGAGATACCAGACCGCCGCGCCGAGGCCGGCCAGCAGTGCCAGACTCCGTCCGGCGAGCAGCCGCCGGGAGGCGGCGGTGAGCCCCGCCCGGCGGCGCTCCGACGCACGGGCGGCACCGGTCGCGTACAGCACCGCCGCGCCCGCGACGACCAGCGCGTACGCCAACCAGGGAGGCAGGAAGTGGAGTTGGGCGAAGGCCACCAGACCCGATTCGAAGGGCAGGTTGATCGATCCCTTGGGCCCGAGTATCCACAGCTGCACGCCGAGGAAGCCGAGGAGGCCGCCGAGGGTGATGACGAAGCTGGGTACCCCGATCCGGTTGTGCACCTGGGCGTAGAACCAGCCGATCAGACCCGCGAGGGCCAGCGAGACGGCGACGGCGAGCCAGGCCGGCAGCCCCCGGTCCACGAAGAGGACCGCCAGTACGGCAGCGCCGAGGCCGCTGACCGAGCCGACCGACAGATCGATCTGGCCGACGAGGAGGACACAGACGACGCCCAGGGCGATGATGCCGACCGGCACGCTTTCGAGGGCGAGGTTCGTGAGATTCGCGCTCGACAGGAAGACGGGGTTGAGGATCTGCATCACGACCCAGATCACGACCAGCCCGGCGAGGACGGGCAGGAGGCCGAGGTCACCGCCGCGCAGCCGGACAAAAACCGCTCGCAGGCGGTCGCGCGCGCCGGCGGACCGGGGCGTTCGCTTGAGGGGCTTTCCGGGGGAGAGCCGCGGGCTCGTGACAGCGGCCGGTTCCGTCATGATGCTTCCCCCTGGTGCGCCGCTCCGGTCCTGTACGCCGGTTCCGTTTCGTCGCCCGTGGCCCGGTCGCGGCCGGCGCGGCGGCTGACCACGTTGTCGGTGGCTCCGGTGATGGCCGCCACCAGCTCCGACGCCGTCGTCCCGGCCGCGTCGAGGACCCCGTTGTTGCGGCCGAGCCGCAGGACGGCCACGCTGTCGGCGACGGCCCGCACGTCCGCCATGTTGTGGCTGACCATGATGACGCCCAGGCCGCGCTCCCTCAGACGCTCGATCAGATGGAGGACTTCGGCCGTCTGCGCCACGCCCAGGGCGGCCGTCGGCTCGTCCAGGATGATCACCTTGGGGTCGCCCAGGAGCGTCCGCGCGATGGCCACCGTCTGCCGCTGGCCGCCGGACAGGGCCGCGACCGGGACGCGTACCGAGGGGATCTTCGCCGACAGCTCCCCGAGCAGAGCACGGGAGCGGACCTCCATGCCCACCTCGTCCAGGCGCAGCCCACGCAACTCGCGCCCGAGGAAGAGGTTCTCCACCACGTTCAGGTTCTCGCACAGGGCGAGGTCCTGGAACACGGTCGCGATGCCGAGCCGTTGTGCGGTGGCCGGGGAGGTGATCGCCACGGTCCCGGTGCCGAAGCGGACGGTTCCGGCGTCCGGCTGGTGCACCCCGGAGAGGACCTTGACCAGGGTGGACTTTCCCGCGCCGTTGTCGCCCACCAGGGCCACGACCTGCCCCGCGGCGACGTCGAGGTCGACATCGGTGAGCGCGGCGACGGCGCCGAAGGATTTGCTGATTCCGCGCAGGGAGAGCAGCGAGCCGCCCGGCGCCTCGTGAGGGAAGGGAGAGGAGTCAGCGGACATGGACCGACCTTCCGGAGCGGGCGGGGGAGTGGTGGCC
>NZ_JAAXYC010000498.1 GCF_018619185.1 Streptomyces sp. McG3
CCTCCCCCACCGCCGCCACCCCCCTGGCCGCCAACGGGCAGCTCTCCGTCTGCGGCCGTCAGCTCTGCAACGCCTCCGGCCAGGCGGTCGCCCTCAACGGGATGAGCACCCACGGCACCCAGTGGTACGCCCAGTGCGTCACCGACGGCTCGCTCAACGCCCTGGCCCAGGACTGGCGCGCCGACGTGCTGCGCGTCTCCACCTACGTGCAGGAGGGCGGGTACGAGACCGACCCGGCCGGATTCACCGCCCGGGCGCAGAAGTTCATCGACGCGGCGCACGCACGCGGCATGTACGCGGTCATCGACTGGCACATGCTCTCCCCGGGTGACCCGAACGCGAACCTGGCGCGGGCGAAGACCTTCTTCACGGCGATGGCGAAGAAGTACAAGAACCACCCGGGGGTGCTCTACGAGATCGCCAACGAGCCCTCGGGGGTGAGCTGGTCGGGCATCAAGTCCTACGCCGAGCAGATCATCCCGGTGATCCGAGCCCAGGACCCCGACGCGGTGGTCCTGGTCGGGACGCGCGCCTGGTCCTCCTTCGGCGTCTCCGAGGGCTCCAACGAGTCGGAGGTCGTGAACAACCCCGTCCGCGCCTCGAACATCATGTACACCTTCCACTTCTACGCGGCCTCGCACCGCGAGGAGTATCTGAGCGCACTCGACCGGGCCTCCGACAAACTGCCGGTTTTCGTCACCGAGTTCGGTACGCAGAACTACGCGGGCGAGGGGGCCAACGACTTCACCATGTCCCAGCGCTACCTCGACCTGATGAAGCGCAAGAAGATCTCGTGGACCAACTGGAACTACTCCGACGACCACCGTTCCGGCGCCGTCTTCAAGACCGGCACCTGCAACGGGACCAACTGGACGGGGACCGGCGTCCTGAAGGAGGCCGGGGTCTGGATCCGCGACCGCATCCGCCAGTGACCCCGGCCCGCTCGCCGCGCCGTCAGGCCCAACGGCGGCGCAGAGAGGCGTCGGTGATGACCGCCGGGGTGTAACCGGCATCGAGCGCCGACAGGTTGACGCCGGGCGGGACGATCTCGTCGATCCGGTCGAGAACGTCCCGGCCGAGCCTCACCTTGTCGGCGCCCAGCTGGCTCTCCAGTTGCCCGAAGGTCCGCGGCCCGATGATCGCCGAGGTGACGGCCGGGTGCTCCAGCACGAAGGACAGGGCGAGTTGGACCAGGGTGATACCGGCCTCCTCGGCGAGCACGGCGAGCGCTTCGGCGGCGGCCAGCTTGGCCGCGTTCCCGGGTGCGGCGATGTCGAACCGGGCCGCCTGGCGCTCGGCCCGGCTGGAGGCGGGCTGCTCGGCGCCCGTGCGGTAGCGGCCGGTCAGCCAGCCGCCCGCCAGCGGACTCCAGGACAGCACGCCGAGCCCGTACCGCTGGGCCACCGGCAGCACTTCACGCTCGATGCCCCGGGCCAGCAGCGAGTACGGGGGCTGCTCGGCGACGACGCGCTCGCGGCCCCGCCGCTCGGCGGTCCACTGGCCCTCGACGATCGCGGAGGGCTCGAAGGTGGACGTGCCGATGTAGCGGATCTTGCCCTGGTGGACCAGGTCGGAGAGCGCGCCCAGCGTCTCGTCGAAGTCGGTGTCGGGCTCGGGGCGGTGGACCTGGTAGAGGTCGATCCAGTCGGTGGAGAGGCGGCGCAGGCTGTTCTCGACCTCCCGGATGATCCAACGGCGGCTGTTGCCGTACTCGTTGGGGTCGTCACCGAGTCGGCCGTGGAACTTGGTGGCCAGCACCACGTTGTCCCGCCGGCCGCCCGCGAGCGCCTTGCCGACGATGGTCTCGGACTCGCCCGCCGAGTAGACGTCCGCGGTGTCGATGACGTTGATGCCCGCGTCCAGGGCGTGGTGGATGATCCGGACGCTGTCGTCGTGATCGGCGTTGCCGCGCGCACCGAACATCATGGTGCCCAGCGCGAGCGGGCTGACCCGGACGCCGGTGCGGCCGAGGTTGCGGTACTCGGTCATGCGGCGCGCTCCTCGGCGAGCTGCTCCGGGGTGCCGACGCCGTCGAAGAGGCGGTTGGCGGGTCGCGGCAGGCCGTAGTGCTCGCGGAGGGTGGAGCCGGTGTACTCGGTACGGAACAGGCCGCGTTCCTGGAGGATCGGGACCACCCGGTCGACGAAGATCTCCAGGCCCGAGGGGAGGACCGCGGGCATGATGTTGAAGCCGTCGGCGGCCCCGCTGTCGTACCAGTGCTCGATGGTGTCGGCGACCTGCTCGGCGGTGCCGGCGAAGGTACGGTGGCCGCGTCCGCCGCCGAGCCGCCCGATGAGCTGCCGCACGGTCAGGTGCTCGCGGCGGGCCAGCTCCACGATGAGCGTGTAGCGGCTCTTGGCGCCCTCGATCTCGTCCTCGGTCGGGATGTCATCGGGGAGTTCTGCGTCGAGATCGAGGTCGTCCGGGGCGATCCGCAGACGCAGGGCGAGCTGCCGCTTGGCGTACTCGGGGACGATGAGGCGGTCCAGCTCGGCGTCCAGCTCGTGCGCCTCGGCCTCGGTGTCGCCGATGACGGGGACGATGCCGGGCAGGATCTTGATGGCGTCGGGGTCCCGGCCCAGGGCCACCGCCCGCGCCTTGACGTCCTTGTAGAAGGCGATGCCCTCCTCCAGGGTCTGCTGCGCGGTGAACACGGCCTCGGCGTACCTGGCGGCGAAGCCCTTGCCGTCCTCGCTGGACCCGGCCTGCACGAGCAGGGGGTAACCCTGCGGCGGACGCTGGACGTTGAGGGGTCCGTCGACGCGGAAGAACTCGCCCCGGTGGTCGATGGCCCGGACCCGTTCGGCGAGCGCGTGGACACCCTTCTCCTTGTCCGCGACGACGGCGTCGTCCGCCCAGCTGTCCCACAGCTTGGTGGAGACCTCCACGAACTCGGCGGCGCGGCGGTAGCGCTCGTGGTGCAGCGGGGTGTCGTCCAGGCCGAAGTTGCGGGCGGCGTCGGCCCCGGCGGTGGTGACGATGTTCCATCCGGCCCGGCCGCCGGAGACATGGTCCAGGGAGGCGAACCTGCGGGCCAGGTTGTAGGGCTCGTTGTAGCTGGTGGAGGCGGTGGCGATGAGCCCGATGTGCTCGGTGGCCCCGGCGAGCGCGGTGAGCAGGACGGTGGGCTCCAGTTTGGCGGCGGGGCGGCGGCCGGGGTCGCCCATCAGGACCGGGCTGTCGGCGAGGAACAGGGAGTCGAGGCGGCCGCGTTCGGCGATGCGGGCGAGGTTCTTGTAGTGCGCGATGTCGGAGTTGGCCTCGGCGGGACTCTCGGGGAGCCGCCAGGACGCCTCGTGGTGTCCGGTGGACATGAGGAAGGCGTTGAGATGGAGCTGCTTGCGGGGTCGGGCGGAGGACATGGGTGTCTCCAGAAAGGTGCGGGAAGTGATCCCGGACGGGTACGGGGGGTTGGAGCCGTGCGTCGCGTGCCGCTGGGGTCCGCGCGTACGA
>NZ_JAAXYC010000499.1 GCF_018619185.1 Streptomyces sp. McG3
CGCCCGCCCGAAGTGGGTCACCGCCCCCGGCAACGGCATGTCCACGGACCGCTGAGCAGCGACCGACGACGGCGAGGGCGACGACGGCGACGCGCCCGATTCCGCGACACCGGCACCGGCACCGGCACCGATACCCCGCACCAGCCCGGCCGGGGCGTCAGGGCTCACCAGATGTCCGAGCGGGGTCCCGAGCGCCGTGTCCTGACGGGTGGTGAGTGACGCCTCGAACTCCGCGGGCCCCACCGTGAGTCGCTGTCCGGACACCACCCGCTGGAGCGGCTCCAACCGGTTCACATCGACGCGTTCGCCACGATCGGCGACCGCGAGGCCCGGTGCGGGCGAAGGCGCGCGCGCGGCCCCATCGCCGGAACGGCCGCTCCGCAGCCAGGACATCAACCCCATGAGCTCCTCGTCCTCCCCCGCACGGTGTGTCCCGCCCGGCCGCCGGCTAGTGCCCGTTGAGGCGGGCGACCTGCGCGACGAACTTCAGGCGTTCCGGATGTTCCAGGTCCAGCAGGTCGTCCAGCGGCCAGTGGAAGTGGTAGGCGAGGTACGCGACCTCCTCGTAGAGCAGGTCGGCCGCGTACGTCACGATTCCCCCAGGCGGCCACCGGCGAGATTCACCGCGAACTCCTCGTCGCAGGACGGACAGGTGACGGCGGCGCGGGTGTGGCCCTCGGCGTTGATCCGGCGGTAGAAGTCCTGGAGGAAGGCCAGGTCGGAGGCGAACAGATCCTCGATGACACCGGGGTGGATGTCCTCGACCGTGCCGATGCGCGTCACGACCCGGGAGATGAGGACCACCGACAGATAGGCGGAGTTCTCCCTGACCCGGTCGTCCCGCAGGGGGACCAGTTCGTCCCGTGCCGTGGCGAGGCGCATCACGCCCGTGCGGTGGACGGTCCCCGACTCGTCGACGTAACCGCGTGGCAGCTCGAAGCCGAACTCCGTTCGCAACGTCTCCTGCTGACGCGTGGAACCGCCCCGCGCTCCGGCCGCCCCGGCCTCGACCTGCTCCGGGCTCTGGAACTGGACCGAGCGGCGCATCAGTCGAGTTCCATGGCCTCGTAGGTGATCGCCAGCTTCTCGGTCAGCACCGAGGTGTCGCCGGCCTTCAGGGTGCCGATCTCCAGGGACTTCGGCCAGGCGTTGATGAGCTTGTACCGCTTGATCGGCAGGCCCTCGTAGTCGTAGACGATGACGGCGCCGTTGCGGCGGGCGTTCGTCATGCGGCCGAACCGCGAGTCCTTGATCCACCGCTCGAAGCTGTTGTCCTCGGTGAGCCCGCGCGTCACGGTGACCTCACCCGCCTTGGGGCGGCCGGGCAGCTTCTTGATGGCGTACTTGCCGTCGAAGGTGTTCTGCTTCAGCTCGATGACGTCCTGTTCCATCTTCAGACCGCTGACCTCGGTGATCTGCTTGATGATGACGCTGTCGAATTCGAGGCCGAAGGAATGCCCGACGGAACTGTCGAGATCGGGAAGTGGCACAGCAGACTCCTCACGCCGGACTCAGGAACGGGCTGTCAGCGACCAACGGGGTACGGCGGCCGGTCATTCGTCGACACCACCGCTGCCGCCGGTCAGCTGGGAGAGCCGGAACACCACGAACTCGGCCGGTTTGACGGGGGCGACCCCGATCTCGCAGATGACCTGACCCGCGTCGATGCTCTCCGGCGGGTTCGTCTCGCGGTCGCACTTCACGTAGAACGCCTCCTCGGGGGTCAGCCCGAACAGCGAACCCTTGCGCCACTCGTTGACGAGGAACGCCGAGACGGTGCGCCGGACACGGGCCCACAGGGCGTCGTCGTTCGGCTCGAAGACAACCCATTGCGTACCGGCGAGGATCGACTCCTCCAGGTAGTTGAAGAGCCGCCGGACGTTCAGGTACCGCCAGGCGGGGTCGGACGCCAGCGTCCGGGCACCCCACACCCGGATGCCCCGGCCGGGGAAGGACCGGATGCAGTTCAGCCCGATCGGGTTGAGCAGGTCGTGCTCGCCCTTGGTGAGCTGGGTCGCCAGCGCGACGGCTCCCCGGACGACCTCGTTCGCGGGGGCCTTGTGCACGCCCCGCGTATCGTCGTTGCGCGCCCAGACCCCGGCGATGTGCCCGCTGGGCGGTACGAGGGTGGCGCGGCCGGACGCGGGGTCGGCGACGCTGATCCAGGGGTAGTAGAGCGTGGCGTACTTGGAGTCGAAGTTGGCCTGCCCGGTGCGCCAGCCGCGGATCTGCTGCGGGGTGAGACCGGGCGGCGGGTCGAGGATGGCCACCCGGTCGCCCATCAGCTCGCAGTGGGAGATCAGCCCCTGCTGGACGGCGATGACCGACTCCAGGTCGAGCAGGCCGCGTTCGTAGGCGCTCATCAGGTCGGGCACGGCGATCATGGTGACCTCGTCGACCGCTTCCAGCCCGCCCAGCCCCGTACGGCGGTCGGCGTCGCCGACGTACACCTCGGGGGCCATCGCACCGGAGCTGCCGGCGGCGGGGGCGGCCGGGGCGAGGACCACCGTCTGCGGCGCGGGCGGGGCGGGTGCGGCGCCGCGCCCCGACTCCCGTACCTCGATCAGCCCGGACTTGGCGTTGACGCGGGTCGCGACGTTGTCCTTGCTGCGCTTGGTGGTGACGGAGGGGTACGTCTCCACGACCTGGCCGTCGCGCTTCACGAGGAACCGGAAGACGTCGGCGGGCGGATCGTCGCCCTCCACCGGGGCGACCTCCACGCTGATCTCCCCGCTCACACCCGGCCGGGGCCGCACGGCGTAGGGCCCGACCGCGACCTCGGCGCCGACGGGCAGTTCGCCGGCCTCCCCGGCCGCCCCGACCTCACCGCCGACGCCCTCGCCCGGCTCACCGTCCGCCGCGCCCGCCGTGCCGTCGTCGACCCGCACGATGAAGCAGACGCCGCCGCCGTTGGCGAAGAAGCCGTAGACGGCGGACGCGAGGTAGGCGCCGTCGACGAAGTCGCCGAACGTGGCCACGAACTGGCTCCAGTTGGTGATCAGCGTCGGCTCGTCGAACGGCCCCTTCTGCGCGAAGCCGACGAAGGCGGCGACCGAGGTGCCCACCCCTTCGATCGGCCGGGATCCGGACTCGACCTCTTCGACGTAGACGCCGGGGGACAGGTACGACGGCATAAGGCCTCTCCTCGACACACTCCTGGACGCACTGCTCGACCGTGGGACGCGGGTCATTCTCGCCACTGCGGCGATCACCGGGAACGGGCGGTCGGCCGCCCCGCCGCGCATCGAGGGCTGCCCGATGAGGCAACGCGACCGCGCCGCGGGTGCCGCCCCGCCCTGCCCCGTACGCGGTCCGCGCGCGCTGCGCACGTCCCCGGATTCCCCGGCACGGTGGCAGCCACCACGCATGCACCACATCCGGGCCGTCCGGGCCGTCCGGGCGGCCTCTTGGCCGGCGGGAGCGGGA
>NZ_JAAXYC010000500.1 GCF_018619185.1 Streptomyces sp. McG3
GTGGCCCGTCGTCCTCAGCGGCCCTGAGCGGCCCCCGGCCCGTCTCCGGCGCCCGTTCGTGTGGTGCCGTCAGGTCCGTTCAGCCCTTGCTGTGTGCCCGGCCCGCCGCCGCCATCGCGGCTCCCACGATGCCCGCGTTGTTCTGAAGCTGGGCCGGGACCATCTCGGCCCGTACCTTCTCGATCAGCGGCAGGAACTTCTCCGCCTTGCGGCTCACCCCGCCGCCGATGATGAACAGTTCGGGCGAGAACAGCATCTCCACGTGCAGCAGGTACTTCTGCACCCGGTGCGCCCAGTGCTGCCAGCTGAGGTCCTCGTCCTCCTTGGCCTTCGTGGAGGCGTGCTTCTCCGCGTCGTGGCCGTGCAGTTCCAGGTGGCCCAGCTCGGTGTTGGGGACGAGCAGGCCGTCGGTGAAGACCGCGCTGCCGATGCCGGTGCCGAAGGTCAGCATGATGACCGTGCCCGTGCGGCCCTTGCCCGCGCCGAAGGTCATCTCGGCGACCCCGGCCGCGTCCGCGTCGTTCAGGATGGTGACGGGCTGACCGATCCGCTCGCCCAGCAGTGTGCGGGCGTCGGTGTCGATCCAGCCCTTGTCGACATTGGCCGCGGTACGCGTGATGCCGTCCGTGACCACGCCGGGGAAGGTGATGCCGACGGGGCCCGCCCAGTCGAAATGGCCGACGACCTCGGCAACACCGTCGGCCACGCCCTCGGGCGTGGCCGGGTGCGGTGTCAGCACTTTGTGGCGCTCCCGCGCCAGGTCTCCGCGGTCCAGGTCCACGGGAGCGCCCTTGATCCCGGATCCGCCGATGTCCACGCCGAAGATCTCCATGGGACCCACGGTACGGGCAGGCCGGGCCCCTTGCCCGGCTACTCGGCGGAAAGGGCGGCGGCCTCGGCGCGCAGGTCGCGGCGCAGTTCCTTGGGGAGGGAGAACGTGATCGACTCGTCGGCCGTCTTCACCGTCTCCACGTCCGCGTAACCGCGCTCTCCGAGCCATTCCAGGACACCGTCGACGAGGACGTCGGGGACGGAGGCGCCGGACGTCAGACCGACCGTGGTGACGCCCTCCAGCCAGGCCTCGTCGATCTCGTCGGCGAAGTCGACCAGGTGGGCGGCGGGGGCTCCGGCGTCCAGGGCGACCTCGACCATGCGAATGGAGTTGGAGGAGTTCTTGGAGCCGACCACGATGACCAGTTCGGCGTCCTCGGCGAGCTTCTTCACCGCGATCTGGCGGTTCTGCGTGGCGTAGCAGATGTCGTCGCTGGGCGGCGAGAGGAGGTTGGGGAACTTCGCCTTGATGGCGTCGACCGTCTCCATCGTCTCGTCGACGGACAGGGTGGTCTGGGAGAGCCAGACGACCTTCGACTCGTCGCGGACCTCGACGTTCGCGACGTCCTCGGGGCCGTCGACCAGCGTGATGTGGTCGGGGGCCTCGCCGGAGGTGCCGATGACCTCCTCGTGCCCCTCATGGCCGATCAGGAGGATGTCGTAGTCCTCCTTGGCATACCGGACGGCTTCCTTGTGGACCTTGGTGACCAGCGGGCAGGTCGCGTCGATGGTGGCGAGCTTGCGCTCGGCGGCCTCCGCGTGGACGGTGGGCGCGACTCCGTGCGCGGAGAACATCACGATGGAGCCCTCGGGCACCTCCGCGGTGACGTCCACGAAGATCGCGCCCTTCTTCTCCAGGGTCTGCACGACGTACTTGTTGTGCACGATTTCGTGGCGCACATAGATCGGGGCCCCGTACTGCTCCAGGGCCTTCTCGACGGCGATCACGGCACGGTCCACGCCCGCGCAGTAGCCACGGGGTGCGGCGAGCAGGACACGGCGGGCAGGAGTTGCAGTCATGCGTCCCATCGTAAGGCCGTGGCGAACAGGCGCGAGGACGGCCGGGTCGGGAGACTGGTCGCGGTGCGTTCGTGAGCAATGACGGATGGTGATGGAGGGGCGATGACGTCGGTGCCGGAGAGCGGTTCGGGCAGCGGGACGGGGAGCGGTTCGAGCGGCGGTACGGGGAGCAGTACGGAACCGGGCAGGCTGCGTCGGACGCTGGGATTCCGGGATCTGGTCGTCTACGGGCTCCTCTTCATCGCTCCGATGGCCCCCGTCGGGGTGTTCGGCACCCTGGACGCCAAGTCCGACGGCGCGGTCGCGCTCGTCTATGTGGTGGCCACGGTGGTCATGGGGTTCACCGCCTTCAGCTACGCCCAGATGGTGCGGGTCGCCCCCTTCGCCGGTTCGGTCTTCACGTATGCCCGCAAGGGGCTCGGGGAAGGACCGGGGTTCATCGCCGGGTGGATGGCCATGCTCGACTACCTGCTGATCCCGGCCGTCGCCTACCTCTTCTCCGGGATCGCGATGAACGCGCTGGTCCCGGAGGTCTCGCGGTGGGTGTGGACCGCGATCGCCGTGCTCGTGACCACCCTGCTCAACCTGTGGGGCGTGCGGGCGGCCGCCCGGGTCGGCTTCGCGGTGCTGGCCATGGAGATCGTGGTGCTGCTGGTCTTCGTGGTCTCGGCCGTCGTCGTCCTCGTACGGGACGGGGCGCAGCGCGGCTGGCTGACGCCGCTGACGGGGGACTCCGGGTTCTCCATGACGGCGGTGCTGGGGGCCGTGTCGATCGCCGTGCTCTCCTATCTGGGCTTCGACGCCATCGCCTCGTTCGCCGAGGAGGTGACGGGCGGCTCGCAGAAGGTGGCGCGGGCGGTGCTGTTCTGTCTGGTGCTGGCCGGCGCCCTGTTCGTGGCGCAGTCGTATCTGGCGGCGCTGCTGGAGCCGGTGAGCTCGGCGGAGCTGGCGGCGGACCCGGCGGCGCAGGGGTCGGCGTTCTACGACGCGGTGGACGCCTCGGTGGGGACGTGGCTGCATGACCTGGTGGCGGTCAGCAAGGCGATCGGCGCCGCGTTCGCCGCGCTGGCGGGGCAGGCCGCCGCCGGGCGGCTGGTCTTCGCGATGGCCCGGGAGCGGCGCCTGCCGCACTTCCTCGCGAAGGTCGACCCGTCGTCGGGCGTGCCGCGGGTGGCGATCCTGTGCGCGGCGATCGTGACGCTGGTGGCCGCCGTGTGGGCCGCCCGGCGCGACGACGGCCTGGACCATCTGGTCTCCGTCGTGGACATCGGCGCGCTGACGGCGTTCATCCTGCTGCACGCGTCGGTGGTCGGCTGGTTCGCCGTACGCCGGATGGAGGGCCCGCCGGTGTGGTGGCGGCACGTCCTGGTCCCGGTGGTCGGCGCGGGGGTGCTGGTCGTGGTCATCGTGGAGGCGACGACGTCCTCCCAGGTGGTGGGCCTCTGCTGGCTCGGGGTGGGGCTCGTGGTGCTGGCGGTGCAGGGGACGGACCGCCGGGGCGGTATCGAGGG
>NZ_JAAXYC010000501.1 GCF_018619185.1 Streptomyces sp. McG3
AGTCTGAGCAGGAGTGGAGCCGAGGGGGCGGTGGGGGCGGTGACGTCATCGAGGGCGGTACGGCTGCGGGCGGCGGTGCGCCGTGTGCCGCGCGCCCTGTACGAGGAGTTGTGGGCCGAACCCGCCGACCGGGTGCCGCGCATGGAAGAGCCGAACGCGCCGGTGTGGCGCCCGGTGTTCCTGGTGCTGCTGGTGATCACCGCGGTCGGCGCCCTGGTGATCCGCACCTTCGAGCTCACACCGTTCGGCGCCTCGATCAGCGGCCTGGCGCTGCTGGTGGCCGTCGCGCAGTCCGTGGCGCTGGTGGCCGGAATGATCCGTCCGGTGGGCGCCTGGTGGGCGGCGACCGCGCTGGCGTTCATGGCTGCGCTCGTCACCGTGGCCTCCGTTCCCTCGGTCCACCCCACGTACCCGGGCCCCGTGTCCGCTTATCCCACCCCCTTCGCGGGGGTGGCGCTGCAGGGCGGTGCGTTGTTCCTGCTGGCGCTGCGGGTCCGGCCCCGCCGCGCGTCGGTCGCGCTGGCGATCTCGCTGGCTCCGGCGCTGTTCGTCGCCCTGCGTACGCCGCCCCTGCCGCATGTGCCCCCGGCCGTGGCCGTACTCGTGCTCGTCGCCGCGCTGGCCCTCGGCACCGCGCTGCGCAGCCTGCGTCTGGCCCGCAAGGACCTCGTCGTCCAGGTCGAGCTGACCGCCGAGGAGCAGGCCCGGCGCACCCTGCTGGAGGAGCGCAACCGGATAGCCCGCGAGCTGCACGACGTGGTCGCCCACCACATGTCGGTGATCTCCATCCAGGCGCAGGTCGCCCCGCATCTGGTGGAGCACCCCACCGAGGAGCTGCGGGAGAATCTGACCGGCATCCGGGAGAACGCCCTGGAAGCCCTTGCCGAGCTGCGCAGGGTGCTGGGCGTCCTGCGCTCGGAGGACGCCCCGTCGCAGAGTGCGCGGCACGCCCCGCAGCCGGGCCTCGACGGCCTCGACGGTCTGCTCGCCACGGTGCGCTCGACCGGTCTCGCCGTCACCCGCTCCACGACCGGCGATCCCCGCCCCCTCCCACCGGGCGTCGAGCTGTCCGCGTACCGCATCGTGCAGGAGGCCCTGAGCAACGTGATGCGGCACGCACCCAGCGCGAGCGCCGAGGTGGTGATCGGCCACCGGCCCGCCGGGCTGACCGTCCGGGTCGTCAACTCGCCGCCGGACCGCCCGGCCGCCCCCTCCCCGGGCGTACGGCACGGCCTGCTCGGGATGCGCGAACGCGCGGCGATGCTCGGCGGCGAGCTGGCCACCGGCCCCACGCCCGACGGCGGCTGGGAAGTCACCGCGATCCTGCCCACCCGCACCGAGACGACCGAGGACGCCCCATGACACCGCCCATCCGTGCCGTGATCGCCGACGACCAGATGATGGTCCGCCAGGGCTTCACGGTCCTGCTGAACGCCGAGCCGGACATCGAGGTCGTCGGGCAGGCCGTCAACGGGCTCGACGCGGTCACCAAGGTCGCCGAACTCGCCCCGGACGTCGTCCTGATGGACATCCGGATGCCGGAGCTGGGCGGTATCGAGGCGACCCGGCGGATCACCTCCCCCGAGGGCTCCACGGTGAAGGTCCTCGTGCTGACCACCTTCGATCTCGACGAGTACGTCTACGAGGCGCTGCGCGCGGGCGCTTCGGGCTTCCTGCTGAAGGACGCGTCGGCCGACGAACTGGCCCACGCGGTGCGGGTGGTGGCGGCGGGCGACGCACTGCTCTCCCCGAACATCACCAAGCGGCTCATCGTGGAGTTCTCCCGGACGGCCGGGGCCCCGCGCCCACCGCTCAAGGCACGGGTCGGGGAGCTGACGGAGCGCGAGACCGAAGTGCTGACGCTGATCGCGGGCGGCCTGTCGAACGCGGAGATCTCCCGGCAGCTGATCGTGGCGGAGCAGACGGTGAAGACCCATGTGGGCCGGATCCTGGTCAAGTTGGGCGTCCGCGACCGCACCCAGGCGGCGGTGTTCGCGTACGAGTCGGGGCTGGTGCGTCCGGCCGGGCTCTGACCTCCCGCGCCCGGCGCGGGGCCCGTTTCGTAGGATCGGCTCCGTGACGACGGGGAACGGGGCAGGAACAGCGGGCGGCACAGTGGTGGCGCCCACCGGGATCGAGCGCGCGCTGACCGCGGCCGTCGAGGGCGGCAGCGCCGACGCGGTCGTGGAGTTGCTCGCGCGGACCCGGCTGTACGTGCTCGTCGCCCGGCTGCACGCGGACATCCCCGGCTGGACGGCCCCCCTGCCCGCGATCCGCGACGAGGCCTCCGGGCGGACCTGCGTCCCGGTCCTGACCCAGGGCATGCTGCCGCCCTGGCACCCGGAGTGGGTGTTCCGCGAGGTGGGTCTCGGCGAGCTGGCCCGGATCTGGCCGTACGACGTGCGCCGGCTCGCGGTGAACCACGGCACCCCGTACGCGGCGATGCTCGACGCCCGGCCCAAACGGCTGAAGGCCTGGTCGAGGGCGGACGAGCAGTCCGGCGGGGCCCAGCGGGGCGTCCTGCTCACCGACGACGGCGGGCCGCTGCACGGTCCGCTCGCCCACGGACTGGCGCTCGGCGCCCATCTGGCCGTCACCAACGGCCTGATCTGGAACCGGCTCGGCGCCGTCTACGAGGACTACGCGACCGACCGGGCCCGGCTGCGCAGCCCGTGGGGCATCCCGCACCGCGCCGAGTATCGTGACCGCCTCGCCTCCCTGATGAAGAACCAGCTGGTCGGCCGCGTCCAGGAAGCCGTCCTGCGGACCCGGCACACCCTGGCCCACCGGCTGGGGCGGACACCGACGCCCGAGGAGTGGTCCGACGCGGTGGCCCGTACCTTCGCGGTGCGCGACGCGGAGGACCGGGCGGTGGCGGACCGGGCGCTGCGTCACATCACCCGGTACGAGGAAAGGTTCCGGGCCGACGGCGTACTCGCCCCGGAGGGCCGCGTCGACACCCTGGCCGCCTTCGACCTCGGCCGGGCGGTCAACGTCGTACGGCTCGCGCTCGGCGCCCGGTACGGCGATCCGCACGAGGCCGAGCAGGACGTGCTGCGGCTCGGCGAACTCGCCCGGGCGGCCTACTCCTCGTGGGCGGACTTCTCCCTCGGCTACCTCATGGCCCGGGTGGTCCACCGGGCCGAGGACGACGGACCGGAGGCGGCGGAGCCCACGTACCGGCAGTCGCTCACCGAACACCGCCTTCTGACCCAGGACCCCACCAGCCCCTACCGGAACATTCCCTGGTCATGAACTGTCTCTAATACACATCTCCGAGC
>NZ_JAAXYC010000502.1 GCF_018619185.1 Streptomyces sp. McG3
TGCCGACGTATGCCTTCCAGCGCAGCCACTACTGGCTTCCCAAGGCCCATGTGTCGGGCGACGCGGAAGGCCTCGGCCTCTCCAACACCGGACATCCCCTCCTCACCGCCGCCCTCCCCATGGCCGAGGGTGGGAGTGTGGTGCTGACCGGGCGGGTCGGGCGTGGTGCGCAGTCGTGGGTGGCTGATCACCAGGTCGGTGGTGTGGTGCTCCTGCCGGGGACGGCGTTCGTGGAGCTTGCGGTGCGGGCGGGGGACGAGGTCGGGTGCGGCCGGGTCGAGGAGTTGACGCTCCAGGCCCCGCTGATCCTTCCCGAGCGGGGCGGTGTGCGTCTCCAGGTGGTGGTCGAGGGTCCGGATGCCACGGGTGGCCGGCCTGTCGCCGTGCACTCGCGGCCCGACGACGGCGACACCTGGACCCTCCACGCCACCGGACTCCTCACCGAGCCCGGCAAGGTGCCCGCCGACGACGCGGGGATCTGGCCACCAGCCGACGCGGAACGTATCGAACTGACCGGGTTCTACGAGGGCCTGGCCGATCGTGGCTACCACTACGGGAACGCCTTCCGGGGCCTGACGTCCGCGTGGCGTCATGGCTCGGACCTCCTTGCCGAGGTGGCCCTGCCCGAGGACAACGACGCCGCTTCCTACGGCATCCACCCCGCCCTGCTGGACGCCGCACTGCACCCCGCGCTCCTCGACGCGGCGGGCCCCGACGACGAGAACGTCCGACTGCCGTTCTCGTTCAACGGAGTGGAGCTGCACGCCTCCGGCGCGGCAGCGGCCCGGGTACGTATCGCCTGGGCCGGAGCCGATACCGTCGCGCTCACGCTCCTCGACGCGGCGGGACACACCGTGGCCTCGGTCGACGGCCTCGTCTCCCGCCCCGTGAAGGGCGAGCTCGGTGCGGCGGCCGGCGGCAACACCCTGTTCCACCTGGACTGGAAGCAGACCGCCGACGCCACGACCGCCGTCCCTGCGGGCGGCGGACGGTGGGCCGTTCTCCAGCACACGGACGCCGACGTACCGTCCGCTCTCAAGGGCGCGGCCGAGACCGTCGACACGTGTGCCGACCTGGACGAGCTGATCGCGCTCATGGACGCGGGCACCGCCGTACCCGACACCGTGGTGCTGGTCACGGCTCCCACCACCGCAGCAGTCGATGACGGCCTGGCCGGCGCGGTGCACCGCCGCACCGCCGACGCATTGGCCACCGCACAGCGATGGCTCGCCGACGAGCGTTTCGCGGGATCCCGGCTCGTCTGCGTCACGCGCGGTGCCGTATCGGTCGCAGGCGACGCCGTCACCGACCTGCCGGGCGCCGCCCTGTGGGGTCTGATGCGCTCCGCGCAGGCCGAGCACCCCGGCAGGTTCGCCCTCGTCGACATCGACGACTCCGTCGCCTCGTGGGACGTACTCGCCGAGGCAGTCGCCTCCGGCCACGGACAACTCGCGCTCCGGACAGGCACGCGGCTCGCGCCGGTGCTCGCCGCCGCAGGATCCGCACCCGAGGACGCCCCGGACGTCCGCCTGGACGCCGGCACCGTGCTCGTCACCGGAGGCACCGGCACCCTCGGCGGACTCGTGGCCCGTCACCTGGTCACCCGGCACGGCGTGCGCCGACTGCTGCTGACCAGCCGGCGCGGACGGGACGCGGACGGCGCGGCCGAGCTCGTCGCCGATCTCACCGCCGCCGGCGCGACGCACGTCACGGTCGCCGCGTGCGACACCGCCGACCATGCCGCCCTCGCCGACGTGCTCGCCGGCTTCGGCGACGACAATCCGCTGAGCGGTGTGGTCCACGCCGCGGGCGTGACGGAGGACGGCACCGTCGGCGGCCTCACCCCCGAACAGCTCGGACGGGTCCTGCGGCCCAAGGTCGACGCCGCGGTCAACCTGCACCGGCTGACGCACCACATGAACCTGGCCGCCTTTGTCCTCTTCTCCTCGTTCAGCGGCGTGCTGGGCAGCGCGGGACAGGCCAACTACGCCTCCGCCAACGCCTTCCTCGACGCCCTCGCCCAGCACCGCAGGGCCCTCGGGCTCCCCGGTGTCTCCCTGGCCTGGGGTCTGTGGGAGCAGAGCAGCGGCATCACCGCCCGCCTGGACCGCGGTGACCTGGCGCGCGGCAACCGGGCGGGCGTCCGTGCCCTGACCACCGAGCAGGCACTCGCCCTGTTCGACCGGGGGCTCACAGCGGACCGGGCGCTTCTCGTCCCGGTGGCGCTCGACCAGCGGGCGCTGGCCGCCCGCGCGGTCACCGAACCCGTGCCCCAGCTCTTCCGCGACCTGGTCCGGGTGCCCGCCCGCCGCACCGCGGCGGCACACGCCGGCACCGGCGGTCAAGACGGACCGTCGCTCATCGAGCGCCTCGCCGCTGTGCCGGCCGAGAAGCGTGACGCGCTGCTGCTGGACGTCGTCCGGGGCCACGCCGCGACGGTGCTCGGGCACGGGAGCCCCGGCACCGTGGGTGCGGAGACCGGCTTCCTCGACCAGGGCTTCGACTCCCTCACGGCCGTCGAACTGCGCAACCGGCTCGCCCTCGAATCCGGACTGCGCCTGCCCGCCACCGTCATCTTCGACTACCCGACGCCGACGGCTCTCGCCCGCTACCTCGGCGAGGAGCTGTCCGTCGCCGACGGCACGGACACCCGGGCAGCCGAGGAGGGCCGCGTCCGCCGGGCGCTCTCCGCCATCCCGCTCAACCGGCTCCGGGAGGCCGGCGTGCTCGACACGCTGGTTCGCCTCGCCGGACTGGAAACCGTGGACGCCGCCGTCGGGGCACCCGCCGCCGACGGGGACTCCGGGGGCACGGCAGAGGGCGACGGGACCGCGGGGATCGACGACATGGACCTCGACGACCTCCTCCGCCTCGCCGAGAACGACCAGTGACCCCCGACCGCGCCGAAGCCAAGGAACGAGCCATGACTCCATCCCAGGACAACGCCGCCGACCGGTCGGACCAGGACAAGGTCGTCGGCGCCCTCCGGAACACGCTGAAGGAGGCCGAGCGGCTGCGACGCGAGAACGCCCGGCTGACGGCCGCCGCCGCCGAGCCCGTCGCGATCGTCGGCATGGCCTGCCGCTTCCCCGGTGGCGTCGGCTCCCCGGAAGAGCTGTGGGACCTTGTCGCCGAGGGCCGCGACGCGGTGTCCGGCTTCCCCGCCGACCGCGGCTGGAACCTCGACACGTTGTACGACCCGGACCCGGACGCTCCGGGGAAGTCGTACGTGCGTGAGGGCGGGTTCCTTTACGACGCGGCGGAGTTCGACGCGGGGTTCTTCGGGATCTCGCCGCGTGAGGCGTTGGCGATGGACCCGC
>NZ_JAAXYC010000503.1 GCF_018619185.1 Streptomyces sp. McG3
AACCACTCCTGGTGGTCGGCGGCCAGCCGGTGGAGGGTGTGCCCTTCGGGCATCAGGCGTCGTGCTGCGGGTGGTGGGCCGGGATCGGGGGGAGCTCGCCGGTGTTCTCGTACGCCGCGAGCATCTCGATGCGGCGCGTGTGGCGCTCCTCGTTCGAGTACGGCGTGGTGAGGAAGATCTCGACGAACTTCGTGGACTCCTCGACCGTGTGCATCCGGCCGCCGATGGCGACGACGTTGGCGTCGTTGTGCTCGCGGCCGAGGGCGGCGGTCTGCTCGCTCCAGGCCAGTGCGGCGCGGACGCCCTTGACCTTGTTGGCGGCGATCTGCTCGCCGTTGCCGGAGCCGCCGATCACGATGCCGAGGCTGTCCGGGTCACCGGCCGTCTTCTCGGCGGCGCGCAGGCAGAACGGCGGGTAGTCGTCCTGGGCGTCGTAGATGTGGGGGCCGCAGTCGACGGCCTCGTGGCCGTGGGCACCGAGCCACTCGACGAGGTGGTTCTTGAGTTCGTAGCCGGCATGGTCGGATCCGAGGTACACGCGCATGGTGCGAAGTGTGGCACGAACTTCGCGGGGTAGCCGTCAGCGGGGTCGGGGCCTCCCGCCGCGTTCGATGTGGTCAACACCACTCGGGCAACGATCCGGCAAACGATCCGAAAGAGGGGGTTCCGCTTCCGTCTCTTTCCGGGCTTGAATGCGTGGCCTTGTCTTCGCACCACCCCACGGCGGAGCAGGGCACACCCTCACGCACCAAACGTAAGGATTCCCCCCATGACGTCGCAGACGACGCTGGCGAAGCCGGGCCAGGAGCCCGGTGAGCCGGACCGGCCGGACTCGTCGGGCGGGCTTCAGGCAGGTCTGAAGAACCGCCACCTCTCGATGATCGCGATCGGCGGTGTGATCGGCGCCGGGCTCTTCGTGGGTTCCAGCGCGGGCATCGCGGCCGCGGGCCCGGCGATTCTGCTGTCGTACGCGATGGTCGGCCTGATGGTCGTCCTCGTGATGCGGATGCTCGGCGAGATGGCCGCCGCCCGGCCGAGCTCCGGTTCCTTCTCCGCCTACGCCGACCAGGCGCTCGGCCGTTGGGCCGGTTTCTCCATCGGCTGGCTCTACTGGTTCTTCTGGGTCGTGGTGCTCGCCGTCGAGGCCACGGCGGGCGCGAAAATCCTGGAGAGCTGGATCCCGGGGGTCCCCCAGTGGGCCTGGGCGCTGATCGTGATGGTCGTGCTGACCGCAACCAACCTGGTCTCGGTGGGCAGTTACGGCGAGTTCGAGTTCTGGTTCGCCGGGATCAAGGTCGTGGCGATCGGCGCGTTCGTGGTCATCGGCTTCCTCGCGGTCTTCGGTTTCCTGCCCGGGTCGGACAACGCGGGGTCGGGTCTGGCACATCTGACGGACAGCGGCGGGTTCTTCCCCGAGGGGCCCGGCGCGATCCTGACCGGTGTACTGATGGTCGTCTTCTCGTTCATGGGCAGTGAGATCGTGACGCTGGCCGCCGGTGAGTCCTCGGACCCGCAGCGGGCCGTCTCCAAGGCCACCAACAGCGTGATCTGGCGTATCGCCGTCTTCTACCTCGGCTCGATCTTCGTGGTGCTGACGCTGCTGCCGTGGAACGACCCGTCGATCGTCGAGAAGGGCAGCTATGTCGCCGCCCTCGACGTGATCGGGATCCCGCACGCCGGGCAGGTCATGGACTTCATCGTGCTGACGGCTGTGCTGTCCTGCCTCAACTCCGGCCTCTACACCGCCTCCCGGATGGCGTTCTCGCTGGGCGAGCGGGGCGACGCGCCGAAGGCATTCGCCAAGGTCAACAAGCGCGGTGTGCCGCAGGCGGCGATCCTGTCCTCGGTCGTCTTCGGCTTCGTGGCGGTGTTCTTCAACTACCAGTGGCCCGACACGGTGTTCCAGTTCCTGCTGAACTCCTCCGGCGCGGTCGCGCTCTTCGTGTGGCTGGTCATCTGCTTCACCCAGCTGCGGATGCGCGGGATCATCCTGCGCGAGACCCCCGGCAAGCTGGTCGTACGGATGTGGCTCTTCCCGTACCTCACCTGGGCGACGATCGCGATGATCTCCTTCGTCCTGGTCTACATGCTGACCGACGACGCCGCCCGCGAGCAGGTCGTGCTGTCGTTGCTGGTCGCGGCCCTGGTGGTGGGCATCTCGCTGTTCCGGGAGATGCGCGGCCGCAAGACCGTCGCCAAGTGACCGTCATGTGATCCGCGGGTGATCCGCACCCGTTCGAGGGAAACCTGACAGAGGTTGTCAGGTTTCCCGGGGAGGCTCTTCCTCGCACCGCCGAAACGCGAGCGAAGGAGAGCCTCCCCCATGTCGTACCGGCCCAGTGGATCCGCACCCGCCACCTTCCAGACCGGCTTCCCGATCCGGCCCGGCCGGCTGGTCGAGGCCGCCACCCCCGACGACGTACGGGAGGCCGTGGCGTACGCCGCCGCGCGCGGGCTCCCCGTCGCCGCGCACGCCACCGGCCACGGGCTGCCCGGGGCGGTCGGGGGCGGCGTCCTCGTCGTCACCCGCGCCCTGGACTCCGTCGCCGTGGACCCGGTCCGCCGCACCGCCCGGATCGGTGCGGGCGCGACCTGGGGCGCGGTGACCGCGGCGGCGATCCCGCACGGGCTGGCCCCGCTGAACGGCTCGTCGCCCTCGGTGGGCGCGGTCTCGTACACGCTGGGCGGCGGACTGGGCATCCTGGCCCGGGAGTTCGGGTACGCCGCCGACCATGTGCGGGCGCTGGAGGTGGTGACCGCCGACGGGGTTCTGCGCCGGGTCACGCCGGAGCGCGAGCCGGAGCTCTTCTGGGGGCTGCGCGGGGGCGGGCACCGGCTGGGGGTGGTGACCGCCCTGGAGATCGGCCTGGTGGCGGTGGAGCGGCTGTACGGGGGCTCGATCGCGTTCGCCGGGGAGCGGGCGGCCGAGGTCGCCGGCCGCTACGGGGAGTGGACCCGGACCGTGCCGGAGTCCCTGACCTCCTCGCTGGCCGCGCTCGTCTACCCGGACATGCCGCAGTTGCCCGAGGAGTTGCGCGGGCGGTACGTCGTCTCGGTGCGGGTCGCCTGCACGGGGGACGCGGCCGAGGGCGAGCGGCTGGTGGCCCCGCTGCGGGCGATCGGTCCCGCGCTCGCGGACTCGTTGCGGGAGATGCCGTACGCAGAGAGCCCCACGATCCACAGCGACCCGCCGTTCCCGCACGCGTACTACGGGGACTGTCTCTTATACCCATCTCCGAG
>NZ_JAAXYC010000504.1 GCF_018619185.1 Streptomyces sp. McG3
GCCATAGTCGGGGACACGGCCCCCATTGACCCGGGCGAGGCTGTCCTCGACGTCGCGGACCACACCCCCTTGTCCGCGGCGTTCCCAGAAACCCCCGCAGCGCCCCACCGACGGCGACAGGGGGTTTCTGCGTATCCGGGGCCCGGCGGACCCGGCCAGCTCAGCGGTCGATGACGCGCAGCTCGAACCAGACGTACTTGCCGATGGGCAGCAGGTCGGCGCCCCAGCGGTCGGAGAGCTTGTCGACGAGGAAGAGCCCGCGACCGCTGACGTCCATCTCGCGCACCGGCATCAGACAGGGCAGTCCGCGCGAGGGGTCGCGCACCTCGATCCGGATCCAGCCCCGGCGGCGGACCATCCGTAACCCGAAGGCCCGGGCCCCGGTGTGGCGTACCGCGTTCCCCACGAGCTCGGAGACGAGGAGCACCGCGTACTCGGCGGTCTGGGGCGAGAGGGCCCACTGGCGGAGCACCACGCAGGAAGTGATGCGCCGGGCCGTCGCCGCCGACTCCGGGCGGGACGGCAGCCGAACCTCCCCCTCGGTCGGATTTCCGAACAACTCCAGCGCCTTGAACGCCTGTTCGTCATCCATGGTCGATGTCCAGCGCGCCGCGGTCGCGCTGCTGCGCGATCGCGGCTGATCCACACCCTCCAGGCCCGCCATGCCCACCATCATGGCCGCACGCATCGCCCTCCGGGGCCGTTCCGGAGGAATCCGCACCCCGGAACAGCCTCGGGCGCGGAAGGCTTTTGGCATATGCCTCTGGCAGAACAGTTCCCCGAACGGCCGCGCTGAGCTGCGGCGATGCCCTGCCCGATGAGGGCAGCCCGGCCGAAGGCGGCACCGGGCCTTAAGGTTGTCTTAAGGCCCGGATAATCCGCTCTGACGGATGAACTCCCCGCGCGGGACCGTCCGACCCGACTACCGGGCCACCCGTTCTGACTACCGGTCAGCCGAAGGTGGCCTTGCCCGGCCCCTCCTCGACGAAGCTGCGCATGCCCCGCTCGCGGTCCTCGGTGGCGAACAGACCGGAGAACCAGTTCCGCTCGATCGTGAGCCCGGTGTCGATGTCCGTCTCCAGCCCGGCGTCGATCGACTCCTTGGCCGCGCGCAGCGCCAGCGCGGGCCCCTTGGCCAGCTTGGCGGCCCAGGCGTGCGCCTGCTCGTGGACCTCGGCGGCCGGGACCACCCGGTCGACCAGCCCCAGCGTCAGGGCCTCCTGGGCCTTGACCATGCGGCCGGTGAAGATGAGGTCCTTGGCCCGGGAGGGGCCGATCAGCCGGGCGAGCCGCTGGGTGCCGCCCGCGCCCGGGATCAGGCCGAGGAGGATCTCCGGCTGGCCGAGCTTGGCGTCGTCCGCGGCGATCCGGAAGTCGGCGCAGAGCGCCAGCTCGCAGCCGCCGCCGAGCGCGTAGCCGGTGACGGCGGCGACGACCGGCTTGGGGATGCGGGCGACGGCGGTGAAGGCGTCCTGGAGGCCCTTGGACCGCAGGACCATCGCCGTGTGGTCCATCGCCTGCATCTCCTTGATGTCCGCGCCCGCCGCGAACACCTTCTCGCCGCCGTAGAGGATCACCGACCGCACGTCCTCGCGCCGGGTCGCCTCCTCGGCCAGCTCCCGCAGCCGGTCCTGGATCGCCACGTCCAGGGCGTTCATGGGCGGCCGGTCCAGGAGGATCGTGCCGACGCCGTCGCGTACTTCGAGGGTCACAGTCATGCACGCAGGTTAACCACTGCTAACGCCGGCGGGCCCGGTGCCGTTGGTCACAGCACCGGGCCCGCCGGGTCGGCCGGGGAGCGGGGGAAGTCCTACTTCTTCCACTCCTCCCAGTCCATGTTCCAGCCGTTGAGGCCGTTGTCGGGCTGGATGGTCTTGTCGTGGGAGTTCTTCACGATGACCACGTCGCCGATCAGCGACTTGTCGTAGAACCAGGCCGCCGGCGTCTGGTTGTCGTAGCCGCCGCGCACATCGCGCAGACCCACGCAGCCGTGGCTGGTGTTGCTGTTGCCGAAGATGGAGGACGCGCCCCAGTAGTTGCCGTGCAGGAAGGTGCCCGACGTGGACAGCCGCATGGCGTGCGGCACGTCCTTGATGTCGTACTCGCCGCCGAAGCCGACGGTGTCGCCGTTCATCCGGGTCACCTTGAGCTTCTCGCTGATGACCATCTGACCGTTGTACGTGGTCGTCGCCGGGGCGCCCGCGGAGATCGGGATGTCCTTGATCTGCTTGCCGTCGCGGACCACCTTCATCCGCTTCGCGCTCGCGTCGACGGTGGAGACCTGGCTGCGGCCGATGGTGAACGACACCTTCTTGGCCTGCTTGCCGTAGACGCCCGGCCGGCCCTCGACGCCGTCGAGGTTGAGGTCGACGGTCACCTTGGTGCCCGCCGCCCAGTACTTCTCCGGGCGGAAGTCGAGACGGTCGTTCCCGAACCAGTGGCCCTCGATCTCGACGGCGGGCTCGGCCGTCACCTTGATCGCCCGCTCCACCGCGTCGGGGTCGGTGATGCCCCGGGTGAAGTTGATGGAGACCGGCATGCCGACCCCGACGGTCGAGCCGTCCTCCGGCGTGTAGTGCCCGATGAAGGTGTTCGCCGGGACGAGTGTGGTGAAGGTGGTGTCCTTCGCCGACTCACGTCCCTCCGCGTCCTTCGCCACCGCGTGCACCGCGTACTTCGTGGCGGCGGCGAGGTGCCGCTCGGGCGTCCAGCTAGCGCCGTCGGCCGCGATCTCGCCCCCGACCTCGTTGCCCTTGGGGTCGGAGACCTTCACCGTGGTCAGCTTGCCCTGCGTGGCGCCGATCTTCAGCGCGCCGCTGGTCGCCACGGACTCCGCGCCGTCCTTCGGCGCGATGGTCACCACCGCCTGCGAGGCGGTCGTGTCCTCCTTCTTCGCGCTGCCCGCCGGCCCCTTCGTGTCCCCCGCGCCGGTGTCACCGCCGCCGCACGCCGTCACCAGCAACAGCATTGCTCCCAGAACCAGGGCCAGAAGCCCCGGTCCGCCGCGCCGCTTCCCGCTCGCCCCGGCCGATGCCCCCGATATCGGCTGCCCGTTCACTGTGGTCGTCTCCCCTCGCACGGCCCGGCTCCCGCCATGGCCCGCACCCCCGCGCGCCGAACATGCGCGCCGCCGCAAGATAATCACATCGCGAGCGGGGTGAACTCCCTCCGGAATGTCACCGTTCCGTACCAGTGGACCGGGGAGCTGTGCAGGTGGCGCGGGGTGCCGGGGCGGAGCGGCGGGGGGCGGGCGGGACACGGCGGGGGACCGG
>NZ_JAAXYC010000505.1 GCF_018619185.1 Streptomyces sp. McG3
ACCCACCCGGACCGCCAGAACCCGCCCCAGCCCGCGAACGCCACGCTGCGCTGGTCCTCCGACAAGGGCTGGGTGGAGCGCGGCGGGCCCCTCGGCGAGCCGGCGGAGACCGCGTCCCTGCCGACCCTCGCCCAGGTCACCAGCGCCGAACAGCGCTGGGCGGACCGGGAGGAGGACATCACCACCGTCGGCGGCGACCCCTTCGAGGTGGGCCAGGTCTTCGCCCGCCGCTGGATGGAGCGCCTGCCGGAAACCGTCCACCTGCAGAAACTCTCCACCATGTACCCGCGCATCCCGCACCGGATCGACGGCGAACTCCTGCGGTACGCGGCCCGCTTCGGGCTCCTCGCCCACAAGGACGACCAGATCGACGAGCACGACCGCTACGCGATCCGGGCCGGCTTCTGGCGGGAGATCGACGTGCGGGCCGCCGCCGAGCACGTACCGGCGGGGGAGTAGCCGTCCCGCACCATCCGCGGCCGCCGGGCGACGCGGGGTGGCCCCGGGCGTGAACCGGGGCATGTGACCCCGTACCCTCGTACCTCGTGAGTACGGGCACAGCACAGGCGCAGAGCGACACCGGCACCGTGTGCGCGGTGCGCGATCTGGTCAAGACCTATCCCGCCGTCCGAGGCCGCCGGGGCACTCCCGCGACGCCCGAGGTCCGCGCCACCGACGGCATCGGTCTGGACGTCGCGCGCGGCGAGATCTTCGGACTGCTCGGCCCCAACGGCGCCGGCAAGTCCACCCTGGTCCGCCAGCTCACCGGGCTGATGCGACCCGACTCCGGCAGCGTCGAGGTGCTGGGACACGACCTCGTACGCCACCCCGAGCGGGCCTCCCGGCTCATCGGCTACCTCGGGCAGGAATCCACCGCCCTCGACGAACTGACCGTCTCGCTCGCCGCCGAGACCACCGGACGGCTGCGCGGTCTCGCCCTCCGGGAAGCGCGCGCCGAGCGCGACGCGGTCCTGGAGGAGCTGGGCCTCACCGCGATCGCCGGGCGGCCCCTGAAGAAACTCTCCGGCGGTCAGCGACGGCTCGCCTGCTTCGCCGCCACCCTGGTCGGCGACCGGCCCGTCCTCGTCCTCGACGAACCGACCACCGGAATGGACCCGGTCGCCCGCCGCGCCGTCTGGGCCGCCGTCGACCGCCGCCGCGCGGAGCGCGGGGCCACGGTCCTGCTGGTCACCCACAACGTGATCGAGGCCGAGACCGTCCTCGACCGGGTCGCCGTCCTCGAACGCGGCCGGGTCATCGCCTGCGACACCCCCGCCGGGCTCAAGGAGCAGGTCGCCGGTGAGGTGCGCGTCGAGCTGGTGTGGCGTGAACGGGCCCCGCTGGACGTCCCCGAGGTGGCGGCCCTGCGGCCGTCCGCCCAGGAGTCCGGACGGCGCTGGGTGCTGCGGCTCGGGCCGGACGAGGCGCGGGCCGCGGTCGCCGCGGTGACGGGCGGCGCGGCCTTCGCCGCGCTCGACGATTTCACCCTGGCCACGCCCAGCCTGGAGGATGTCTATCTCGCGCTCGGGGGAGACGCGGCCAATGCGACCAAGGGGCTGGTTAAGGCGTGAGAGGCGTGGGCAGCGTGAATGGGGTGAACGCGGTGAACGCGGTTCGTGTACGCGGCGGTTCGGGCGGGTTGGACGTGTCTCAGGGGGGCAGCCGCAGGTGACGGGCATCATTCCGGCCAGGACCGCACCGCCGAGCGCCCGGCCCGCGCCCGGCACCTCCGGTACGGGCCCCGCCCGTACCGTCGCCGCGCCCCTCGCTCCGCGCGCCCGGCTGCTGCCCTCGCTGGCCGCCGTCTACCGCGCCCAGCTCTCCCGGGCGCGCGTGGCACGGATCCCCCTGCTCTTCGTGGCGACCTTCCAGTCCGTCGGGATCATGGTCCTGATGCGGGGAGTCGTGGACGGCGGCGCGGAGGCCCGCGCGGTGGTCGCGGGATCCAGCGTCCTGGTCGTCGCGTTCGTCGCGCTCAACCTGCTCGCCCAGTACTTCGGACAGCTGCGGGCGGGCGGCGGGCTCGACCACTACGCCACGCTGCCGGTGCCGCCCGCCGCGGTGGTGCTCGGCGCGGCCGCCGCCTACGCCTCGTTCACCGTGCCCGGCACGGTCTTCACGGCGATCACCGGAAGCGTGCTGTTCCAGCTGCCGATGACCCATCTGTGGGTCCTCGTGGCCGTCGTCCCGCTCTCCGGCGCGGCCCTGGCCGGTCTCGGCGCGGCGCTCGGGCTGCTCGCCCCGCGCCCGGAGCTGGCGACCCTGCTGGGCCAGCTGGGGATGTCCGCCGCCCTGCTGCTCGGGGTGCTGCCGGCCGAGCGGCTGCCGGAGCCGGTGGGGTGGGCGCGTGACCTGCTGCCCTCGACCTACGGGGTCGAGGCGCTGGCCCGGTCCTTCGACGCCCGCCCGGACTGGGGGCTCATCGCGTTCTTCCTGGCGATCTGCGCGGCGGTGGGGGTCCTCTCGCTGGCCGTGGCGACGTGGGCGTACCGGCGGGCCGCCGTACGGTAGGCCCGGGTGCGGCATCCGGTGAGGCGCCTCACAGGGTGGCCTGGCACGATGGCACGGTGACCGCACCTCTGACGCCGCCTCACCAGCCCGGCCCCCATGACCCGTGGCAGGCCCCGCCCTCGGGCTCCCACCCAGCGCCCTCGGCGGGCGATCCGGCCAACCCCGACACGGCCACGGAGCTCCGTCAGGCCGCCGTCGTCCTCGTCCTGGTCACGCTCGCGGGCATCGCGCTCGGGCTGCTGTGGCTGTGGCTCGCGCCGCGTGTGCCGCTGGTCTCCGACGACACGGCCGTCTTCCTCAAGAACAGCGAGGGCGAGGAGGCGATCGGGGCGGACGGAACGTTCGTCCTGCTGGCCCTCGGCTTCGGCGCGCTCTCGGCCGCCGTCGTCTTCTGGCGGCTGCGTCGCGGGGGCGTCCTCGTGGTCGTGGGGCTGGCGCTGGGCGCGCTCCTCGCCTCGTTGGTGGCGTGGCGGGTCGGCATCTGGCTGGGCCCGTCGTCCGACGTGGTGGCGCGGGCCCGGGAGGCCGGCCAGGGCGTGACGTTCGACGCGCCGCTGGAGCTGCACTCGGTGTGGGTGGCGGTGCTGGCGTGGCCGTTCGCGGCGATGGGGATCCATCTGCTGCTCACGGCGGCGTTCGGGCCGCGGGACGTGGAGCCGGACTGGTCGGGGTACGCGGAGTATTACGGGGGGCCGGTGCAGGGGCCCCTGG
>NZ_JAAXYC010000051.1 GCF_018619185.1 Streptomyces sp. McG3
GCCCGAATCCGAACGGGCCCCCGGGCCCGCCCGCGCTCTGCCCACCTTCGGTGGGGTCCTTCTTCTTGCCCTCGTCGCCGTTCTCCGGCTCCTCCGGCGGAAGGCCGAATCCGAATGGGGTGTCACTCACGGGTTTCCTCGGCTCGTAGGGCCGCCGGCTCGAACCGACGGCGACTGCCCGACATCACCATCCAGCGTAGACACCACGCCCGCTTCGGGCCTCAGTGCTCCGCCGACTCCCGGCCTGCGGCAGGATGGACGCCACCTGGTACGTACGCGTCATTCGGGTACGTACTGAAGACAACCGCTGGAGACGCCCGGTGAGTTCCCCAGATCCGCAGGTTCGCGCAGCGCGAAACCTGACCGACCCCCCTCCCGAGAGCACACCCGAAACGAAACGCCCCAGGACCCCCAGAAACCGGGGCCCCGTCGTCGCGGTCACCGGCGCCGCCACCGGCATCGGCGAACTGCTGACCGCCCACCTCGCCGCATCGGACGCGATCAAGCAGGTCATCGCGATCGACGAGCGCCGGGGAGAGGTCTCCGAGGCGACCTGGCACATTCTGGACGTACGGGATCCGGCGATCGCCGAGAAACTGCGCGGCGCGGACGTCGTCGTCCACCTTGCCCTCGATCTCGACCTGGAGACCGACCCCGCCGCCCGCACCGCGTACAACGTACGCGGCACCCAGACCGTGCTCACCGCCGCGGCGGCCGTCGGGGTCCACCGGGTCGTGCTGTGCACCTCGGCGATGGTCTACGGGGCGCTCGCCGACAACGATGTGCCGCTCTCCGAGGACGCCGAACTGCGTGCCACCGCCGAGGCCACCGGCGTCGGCGACCTCCTGGAGATCGAGCGGCTCGGCCGCCGGGCCCCGCGCGCCCACCCCGGGCTCAATGTCACCGTCGTGCGCCCCACCGTCCTGGTCGGCGGCACCGACACCGCCCTGACCCGCTACTTCGAGTCCCCGCGCCTCCTGGTCGTCGCCGGATCCCGCCCCACCTGGCAGTTCTGCCACGTCGAGGACCTGGTGACGGCGCTGGAGTACGCCGCCCTGGAGAAGATCGACGGCGAGTTCGCGGTCGGCTGCGACGGCTGGCTGGAGCAGGAGGAGGTCGAGGAACTCAGCGGCGTACGCCGGATGGAACTGCCCTCCGCCGTCGCGCTCGGGGCCGCGGCCCGGCTGCACCGGATCGGCCTCACCCCGTCCCCGGCCGGTGACCTGGCGTACACGATGCACCCCTGGGTGGTCAGCGTGAGCAGGCTGCACGACGTGGGCTGGCGGCCGAAGTGGACGAACGAGGAGGTACTCGGAGCCCTCCTCGAAGAGGTCGAGGGCCGCCACACGCTCGCCGGACGCCGCCTCGGCCGCAAGGACGCCACCGCCGCCGGAGCCGCCGGAGCCACGGTCGCCCTGCTCGGCGCGGCCGCCGTGGTGCGCCGCGCCCGCAAGGCCCGCCGCCGCATCTGACCGCCCGACCGCGCCCGAGGCCCTGTAGGAGGCTCCAAACCGGCCGGCCGGCCGCCGGAAGAACAGGCAATTCCGGGATGCCGGAGCCGTACGGCACGATGGGAGCATGGCACCCACCCACGACCATCCCGGCGAGCACGCGGCGGCCGACCCCATCCGGCTGCTGGCGATCCGGGACACCCCGCTCTCCGTCGACGAGGTCTTCCGCGCGGTCGGCGACGACGCGGCGGGCGGCATCGCGCTCTTCGTCGGCACCGTGCGCAACCACGACGCGGGACAGGACGTCGGCGCGCTCGGCTATTCCTGTCACCCCTCGGCCGAGGACGAACTGCGCCGAGTGGCGGAGAAGGTCGTCGCCGACCACCCGGTCCGCGCACTGGCGGCCGTCCACCGAGTGGGTGAACTGGAGGTGGGCGACCTGGCCGTGGTCGTCGCCGTCGCCTGCCCGCACCGCGCCGAGGCCTTCGACGCCTGCCGCAAGCTCATCGACGACCTCAAGCACGAGGTTCCGATCTGGAAACACCAGCGCTTCTCGGACGGCACGGAGGAGTGGGTCGGAGCCTGCTGAGCGCAAACCGGACCGGGGCGCATCAGCCCCGATTTGCGTAACCGCACCCCCGCCACGAGCGTTGGTCTTCCGGATCGTTAATCTGCTGATCGGGCATCCGGTCGCTCATGGGGTAGGGAGGTCGTGATGGCGGCACTCGCTTGGCTGTTGATTCCACTTTTCGCTGCTGTCGGTGGTGCGATATGGGCGAGTTGGGCTGCCCGCAATCGCACGACCGGCGATGTCACCGAACTCGCCGGCTACGCCAGGTTCCGTGACGCGATGGAGAAATCGCACTCCGGTTCCGGGGCTCTCTGAAGACCGACGCACGCCGCGTGACCCCCTTCCGCCGCGTTCCGGTCTCCTCGTACGGACCGGCCCCGGCGGTGCACTGACAGGCCCTTCCCGTACTGTCGTTCCATGCCACGCAGCACCGCGACGATGCTCGCCTCCGCCCTCGTCCTCATCGCGCTGCTCTGCGCAGGCGTGCTGATCAAAGTGCCGTACTCGGAGATGTCCCCCGGACCGACGGTGAACACGCTGGGCGACGCGCGTGGCGAGCCCGTCCTGCAGATCTCCGGTCGCAAGACGTACCCGGCATCCGGGCACCTCAACATGACGACGGTCCGCGTCACCGGGGCGGACTACCGGATGAACATCTTCGAGGCCGTCTACGGCTGGCTGGCCCACGACAGCGTCGTGGTGCCGCACGACACGCTCTACCCGGACGGCAAGACCGAGGAGCAGTCCACCCAGGAGAACGCCGAGGAGTTCAGCCAGTCCCAGGAGAGCGCCAAGGTGGCCGCCCTGAAGGAACTGGACATCCCGGTCGCCACCCAGGTCGTGGTCTCCACGGTGGTCAAGGGCAGCCCCTCGGAGGACAAGCTGCACGCGGGGGACGTGATCAAGGCCGTCGACGGCACCGCGGTCAAGGAGCCCGGCGACGTCGCGAAGCTCGTCACCCAGCACCAGCCGGGCGAGGACGTCACCTTCACCATCATCCCGGCGAAGACCGCCGCCGCGGCCGAGAAGGCCGGGCGCGCCCCCGAGGGCGGCGAGGAGATCACCATCAGGACGGCGAAGGCCCCCGCCGCCGAGGGCGACGGCGAGGAGGGCGGGAAGGACCGGGCGATCGTCGGGATCAGGGCCGGGACGGACCACACGTTCCCGTTCGAGATCGACATCAAGCTCGCGGACGTCGGCGGTCCGAGTGCCGGTCTGATGTTCTCCCTCGGCATCATCGACAAGATCACCCCGGGTGACCTGACCGGCGGCAAGTTCGTCGCGGGCACCGGCACCATCGACGACGCGGGCACGGTCGGCCCGATCGGCGGCATCACCATGAAGCTGGTCGGCGCCCGGAACGCCGGCGCCCGCTACTTCCTCACGCCCGACGACAACTGCGCGTCGGCCGCCGCCGACACGCCGGACGGGCTCACTCTGGTGCGGGTCAAGACCATCGAGGACGCCACGAAGTCGATGGAGCAGATCCGTACGGGGAAGACCGCGGGCCTGCCGAGCTGCTCGACCGGCTGACGGCCGCGCCGCCCGGGAACCGCACGACGGCCCCGGGCAGCGGCCCGATCAGGACTCGAACGTCGCCGCGAGCGCCTCGGCGAGGCCGGGCACCAGACCGGCGCCGGTCAGCACCTCGGTGGGGGAGTCCTTCTCGCGCAGCCGTACGGCGGACTCGCGGGCACCGTCCCGCAGGACGGCCACGGTCATCCGTACCTCCTGCCGATCGGGGTGCTTGGCGACCCACTGGGTCAGCTGCTTGTCCTTCAGACCGTCCGGCACGGATGCCTCGGCGGACGGCGGCAGCATCAGCCGCTCCACCGTCATGGCACAGCCGACCACGGCGTCGGGCCAGGCGATCGTGCCGAGGAAGTCGTCGAGCGCGGTGCCCGGCGGAAGTTCGTCCTGCTCGATCGGGGTGAGCGCGGCGACGGAGGAGCTGGGGTCCTCAAGGCCCAGCTGAGCGGCGAGAGAGGGCTCCTGGACCCGGAGCTGTGCGGTGTCGACCAGGGCGAACAGCCGGGCGGGCTGGTCCCAGCCGAGGTTGGAGGCATAGGCGTCGATTTCGAGGACGGCGACGGTGAGCGGACTCGCGGCCATCGGGGGTCCTGCGGGGGAAACGTTGGGCATGGGCAATATCCTGCCTCCTTCTGCCCCGGGAACGGGAACTAGGTAAAGCCTCAGTAAGTTGCATAGGTGGGCTCTAGGACCGCTGGGCCTGTCCACACGACCGCGAACTACGAGGTGCGCACGTTGGCTTTCCAGATGCCGGACCGCGGCGGAGGCCCGACCGGGCCACGGATCAGAGTCGGCCGCCCGTCCCGGCGCGCCCGTACCCTGCTCATGACTTTGGGTGTCCTGGCGGTTCTCGCCATGGCCTTCGTCATGTTCGCCGGGTTCTGGACGGACTGGCTCTGGTACAGGTCGGTCGCGTATTCATCCGTCTTCACCACCACCCTGTGGACCAAGATCGGGCTGTTCCTCGTCTTCGGACTGCTGATGGCGATCGCCATCGGTGTGAACATCTGGCTCGCGCACCGGCTCAGGCCGCCGCTGAGCGCGATGTCTCTGGAGCAGCAGAGCCTGGACCGCTACCGGATGAGCATCGCCCCCTACAAGAAGTGGGTGCTGCTCGCCGTCACGGCGCTCGTCGCACTGATCGGCGGAGCTTCCGCCTCCGGCCAGTGGCGTACGTGGCTGCTCTACGTCAACGGCGTGCCGTTCGGGCAGAAGGACCCCCAGTTCGGGCTGGACGTCGCCTTCTTCGCTTTCGACCTGCCGTGGTACCGCTTCCTGCTGGGCTTCGGCTTCGCGGCGACCGTGCTCTCGCTGATCGCCGCCGCGCTGACCCACTATCTGTACGGCGGGCTGCGCATCACCAGCCCCGGCGCCCGTGCCACCGGGGCGGCCACCGGCCACCTCTCGGTGCTGCTGGGCATCTTCGTCTCCCTCAAGGCCGTGGCGTACTGGCTCGACCGGTACGGGCTGGCGGTGAAGTCCAGTGACTTCAAGGCCGCGGACAACTGGACGGGCCTGCGGTACGTCGACGCCAACGCCTACCTCCCGGCGAAGACCATCCTGTTCTGCATCGCGGCCATCTGCGCCGTGCTGTTCTTCGCGACGCTGTGGCGCCGCACCTGGCAGCTCCCGGTCATCGGCTTCGGCCTGATGGTGCTCTCGGCGATCCTGATCGGGGGGCTCTACCCGGCGATCGTGCAGAAGTTCCAGGTGCAGCCGAACGAGCAGGCCAAGGAAGCGGAGTTCATCAAGAAGAACATCAATGCCACACGCGACGCGTATGACATCGATGACGCCACGGTGGACGACTACGAGGGCCAGGCGACGACGGAGGACGACAGCAAGCTGCGGGCGGCGGCCAACACGGCCGCCAGCTACCGCGTGATGGACCCCAACGTCGTCTCCCCGGCCTTCCAGCAGCTCCAGCAGCGGAGGAACTACTACCAGTTCCCCAAGACGCTGGACGTCGACCGCTACAAGGACGAGGACGGCAAGGAGCAGGACACCGTCATCGGTCTGCGTGAGCTGAACATCCAGGGCCTGCCCAAGCGGAACTGGATCAACGACCACTTCACGTACACCCACGGCTACGGCGCCATCGCGGCCCGGGGCACGACCACCGGGACGAACCCGACGGGATCCCCGGACTTCACCGAGTCGGGGCTGCCCTCCACCGGTGAGTTCGGCAAGTACGAGCAGCGGATCTACTACGGCGAGAAGACCGAGCAGTACTCCATCGTCGGCGGGCCCCAGAAGGAGCTCGACTACGAGGAGGACGGCGAGAAGACCACCAGCTACAAGGGCGACAGCGGGGTCAGTCTCTCCAACACCTTCAACCGTGCCGCGTACGCGGTCTCCTTCAGCGAGCCGCAGATCATGTACTCGGGAGCCATCGGTGAGGGCTCGCGGATCCTGTACAACCGCACGCCCAAGGAGCGCGTCGAGGCGGTCGCCCCGTGGCTGACCATCGACGGCGACGCCTACCCGGCGGTCGTCGACGGCCGGATCCAGTGGATCGTCGACGCGTACACCACGAGCAACGGCTACCCGTACGCGTCCCGGACCACGCTCGGCGACACCACGGCCGACTCGCTGACCACCAACCAGCGCGCGGTCGTCGCCCAGCAGAACCAGGTCAACTACATCCGCAACTCGGTGAAGGCCACCGTCGACGCCTACGACGGCAAGGTCAAGCTCTACGAGTGGGACACCAAGGACCCGGTCCTCAAGACCTGGCGCAAGGCGTTCCCGGGGACGGTCGAGTCCCGCGGAGAGATTCCCAAGGAGCTCATGGACCACCTGCGGTATCCGCAGGACCTCTTCAAGGTCCAGCGCGAGCTGCTCACCCGCTATCACGTCGAGGACCCCGCGCAGTTCTACAGCGGCAGTGACGCGTGGCAGGTGCCGGACGACCCGACCAACAAGGAGCCCGGCTCCGTCCCGCCGTACTACCTGAGCATGAAGATGCCGGGCCAGGAAGCGCAGCAGTTCTCGCTGACCACCACGTTCACCCCCCGAGGCAGGCCCAACCTGGGTGCCTTCATGGCGGTGAACGCGGACGCGGCCAGCAAGGACTACGGCGAGATGCGGCTGCTGCGGGTCACCTCCACCGTGAAGGGCCCGGGCCAGGTACAGAGTGAGCTCAACGGCAACGACGACGTCGCCGAGTTCGTGAGGAACCTCAAGGGCACCGACTCGGACATCGAGTACGGCAACCTGCTGACGGTTCCGCTGGAGGGCGGGTTCCTCTACATCGAGCCGGTCTACACACGCGGTGGCAACCAGAACTACCCGCTGCTGCGCAAGGTGGCCGCCTCGTACGGCTCGAAGATCGTCTTTGAGAACAGCCTCGGGGAGGCGCTCAACGCCGTCTTCGGGGTCGAGGACGACGGGGTCACGCCACCGCCCGATCCCGATGAGCCGCCGGGCGAGACCGATGAGCCCCCGGCCACCGGCAGCGCAGCGCTCAAGAAGGCCATCGCGGACGCCCAGAAGGCGTACTCCGACGGTGAGAAGGCGCTGCAGGAGCAGGACTGGCCGGCCTACGGCAAGGCCCAGGAGGCTCTTCAGGACGCTCTGGAGCGAGCCGCCGCCGCGCAGCCCAAGGCGGGCAGCGAGGGCGACAAGGCCGACGGCGCCGAGAAGCCGGCGGGCGACGCCAAGCCGGACAGCTCGGCCGAGCCCGCGAGCGCCGGTAAGCCAGCGGACGCGGACAAGGCGGATCCGGCGCGGAAGCCGGATGCCGCCGAAGGGGCCGAGAGGGGCTCCGACCAGGGCAGCTGAGAAGACTCCACCCCGCGTCGTGGTACGGTTTGAACACAACGACGCGGGGTGGAGCAGCTCGGTAGCTCGCTGGGCTCATAACCCAGAGGTCGCAGGTTCAAATCCTGTCCCCGCTACGGAAAAGACGAAGGCCCGGATCCCTTGGGATCCGGGCCTTCGTCGTGCCTGTTGTGCGTGCGGGCCGTGTCGGTCCCAAGCTGTGGGCGTGAAGTGCGGTTCGCTGGGCAGCAGTTGCCTTTGAGCGTGTTTGACTTGTCTCCCTGTGGGCATGTCGACAAAACGCTGTAGTGACCTCACTGGCCGCGATATACCAGGTGTACGCGGGTTACAGGTGGTGCGACGATGGTATTTATGGGGGACAGGGCAACTCTGTTGGAGACAGGGCGGTTTGTGCAGCAGCGCGGCCAAGATGGGGAAAGCGCGGTAGACGCGGCTTTCGCTGCTGCCATCGCCGGGGCGGGCGCACCGGTCCAGCGGACCGGCGCCATCGACGCGAGCGCGTCCGACGAGGACACCACGGACGCGGTCGACGCCGCGGACAGCGCCGAGAGCGAGGCGCGCCACCGGCGCGCCGCCGACGCGGGGGACACCGCGTCCATGAGCGTCCTGGGCGCGCTGCTGCTGCGCCGCGGCGAGCTGGACGGCGCCGAGCGGTATCTGCGCGCCGCCACCGCCGACGGGGACCGCGCCGCCGCGAACAACCTGGGCGTCCTGCTGCACCAGCGCGGCTACCCGGACGAGGCCGCCGGCTGGTGGCGTATCGCCGCCGTCGCTGGATCCGCCGCCGCCGCGCACGCGCTCGGCCGGCACTTCCGCGAGCGCGGAGACGAGCCCGGCGCGGAGTACTGGCTGCGTCAGTCCGCCGAGCAGGGCCACGCGCTGGGCGCGTACGCGCTGGCCGACCTCCTGGAGCACCGGGGCGACGTCGGCGCCGAGCGCTGGCTGCGCGCCGCCGCCGAACAGGGGCACCGTGAGGCCGCCTACCGGTTGGCCCGGGCCCTGGAGCGGAAGGCGGTCGAGGACCCGCACGACGCCTTCGGCCTGGGCCGGGGCGCCGCTTCCGGGCGAACCGGAACGGGCCTCGGCCTCCCCGGCGACCCGCCCGCACCCTCCCGTGGGGGACTGGCGAGCGGTCCCGCGGGTGCCAGGAGCGCGGCCGACGGCGACAGCCCCGTGGCGGGACCCGCCGCCGGCCGGGTCGGCGAGGCCGAGCAGTGGTACCGCCAGGCCGCCGCCCGGGGCCACCGGCGCGCCGCCCTGCACCTCGGCGCGATCCTGGAGCAGCGCGGCGAGCTCAAGGAGGCCGGCCGCTGGTACCTCACCTCAGCCAAGGACGGCGAGCCGCGCGCCGCCTGCGCGCTGGGCTTCCTGCTGCGCGACGCGGGCGACGAGGAGAGCGCCGCCGTGTGGTGGCTGCGCGCCGCCCAGGACGGCGACGGCAACGCCGCCAACGCGCTCGGCGCGCTGCACGCCGCACGCGGTGAGCAGCAGACCGCCGAGCGCTGGTACCGGGCCGCCATGGACGCGGGCGACGTCAACGGGGCGTACAACCTCGGGCTGCTCTGTGCCGCCCAGGACCGCACCCCGCAGGCCGAGCAGTGGTACCGCCGCGCCGCGTACGCCGGACACCGCGAGGCCGCCAACGCGCTCGCGGTGCTGCTCCTCCAGGCCGGCGACCACACCGGGGCCGAGCCCTGGTTCTCCAAGGCGGCCGAGGCGGGCAGCGTCGACGCGGCCTTCAATCTCGGCATCCTGCACGCCGGACGCGACGAGGACCGTACAGCGCTGGGCTGGTACGAGCGCGCCGCGGCGGCCGGGCACACCGACGCCGCGCTCCAGGTCGGCATGGCCCTGCTGCGCGACGGCGAGGACCGGGAGGCCGAGCGACACCTGCGCTGCGCCGCGGGCGGCGGCAGCGCCGAGGCCGCGTTCCGGCTGGCCGGGGTGCTGGACGCGCGCCAGCCGCCGCCGGGACCGCCCGCGCTGGGCGAGCCGATGCCGGAGAAGACCGAGTGCGAGGAGTGGTACGAGCGGGCCGCCCAGCAGGGCCACCGCCGCGCCCAGGTCCGGGTCGGCATGCTCGCCGCCGCCCGCGGGGACGTGGAGAGCGCCGCCCACTGGTACCGGGAGGCCGCCGAGGCGGGCAGCCGCAACGGGGCCTTCAACCTCGGGCTGCTGCTGGCCCGCGAGGGCAGCGAGCGCGAGGCCGCCCTGTGGTGGAGCCGTGCGGCCGCCGCCGGGCACGGCCGTGCCGCGCTGCGCCTGGCGCTCCTCGCCGCCCGTCGGGGCGAGCTCACCGAGGGGCAGCGCTGGTGCGCCCGGGCGGTGGAGCTGGGCCCGGCCGAGGTGGCCGAGCGGGCCGCGCGGCTGCGCGAGGCGCTGCACCAGGAGCTGACCGCGTAACCCTGTCGGGCCCACGGGCCGGGTGAATGAATTTGCGCCGCCCGACCTGCTGACGTAATGTTGCATTCACCGACGCGGGGTGGAGCAGCTCGGTAGCTCGCTGGGCTCATAACCCAGAGGTCGCAGGTTCAAATCCTGTCCCCGCTACTGAAAAGACGAAGGCCCGGATCTCATCGAGATCCGGGCCTTCGTCATGTCCGGCGACCGCGGAAAGCCGGGCCCGCCCGGAGGCGGGCCCGAAGGGCCTGGTCAGGCGGTGGCGGCGCAGTTCGGGCAGATGCCGCGGTACGTCACCTCGACGCCGGAGACCATGAAGCCGTAGCGCTCGTCCGCCGGCAGGTCCGCCAGCGGGTTGCCCTCGGGGTGCACGTCCCGGATGGCGCCGCACCGGGCGCACACCAGGTGGTGGTGCGGGTGGTGCGCGTTCGGGTCGTAGCGCTTGGCCCGGCGGTCGGTGGAGACCTCCAGCACCTCACCGAGGGACACCATCTCGCCGAGGGTGTTGTAGACGGTGGCGCGCGAGATCTCGGGCAGCCGGGAAACGGCCCTCGCGTGGACCTCGTCCGCCGTCAGGTGTACGTGGTCCCCGTCGAGGACCTCGGCCACGACACGCCGCTGCGCCGTCATGCGCCAGCCGCGTCCACGAAGTCGTTCCAGCAGGTCGCTCATGAAGCCCAGCCTAACAGTGGGGGGACCGAGTCCCGATCGGGTGTGACTTTGGATGCTCAGTGACTTTGGATGCTCACTTGACTTAGACAATGTCCATTGTAGGATCGGGACCGGCATACGCCAAGGGACAGGCTGTGCGGAACATCGGACCGACGATCGAGGCCGGCCGATCACCGAAGTGCAGGACATGACGCAGGAGGCGCACGTGACGCAGGGACCGCTCACCACGGAGGCCGGCGCGCCGGTAGCCGACAACCAGAACAGCGAGACCGCCGGCGTCGGCGGTCCGGTTCTCGTCCAGGACCAGGCGCTGCTGGAGAAGCTCGCCCACTTCAACCGCGAGCGCATCCCGGAGCGGATCGTGCACGCCCGCGGCGCCGGTGCGTACGGCACCTTCACGCTGACGCGCGACGTCTCGCAGTGGACCCGGGCGAAGTTCCTCTCCGAGGTCGGCAAGCAGACCGAGACCTTCCTGCGCTTCTCCACCGTCGCGGGCAACCTCGGCTCCGCCGACGCCGCGCGCGACCCCCGTGGCTTCGCGCTGAAGTTCTACACCGAGGAGGGCAACTACGACCTCGTCGGCAACAACACCCCGGTGTTCTTCATCAAGGACGCCATCAAGTTCCCCGACTTCATCCACACCCAGAAGCGCGACCCGTACACCGGCTCGCAGGAGGCGGACAACGTCTGGGACTTCTGGGGTCTGTCGCCCGAGTCGACGCACCAGGTGACCTGGCTCTTCGGCGACCGCGGCATCCCGGCCACGCTGCGCCACATGAACGGGTACGGCTCGCACACGTTCCAGTGGAACAACGAGGCCGGCGAGGTCTTCTGGGTCAAGTACCACTTCAAGACCGACCAGGGGATCAAGAACCTCACCACCGAGGAGGCCGTCCGGCTCTCCGGTGTCGACCCCGACAGCCACCAGCGCGATCTGCGCGAGTCGATCGAGCGCGGTGACTTCCCGTCCTGGACGGTGCAGGTCCAGATCATGCCCGCGGCGGACGCGGCCGGCTACCGCTTCAACCCGTTCGACCTCACCAAGGTGTGGCCGCACGCGGACTACCCGCCGATCGAGATCGGCAAGCTGGAGCTCAACCGCAACCCGCAGAACATCTTCGCCGAGGTCGAGCAGTCGATCTTCAGCCCCGCGCACTTCGTGCCGGGCATCGGTCCGTCCCCGGACAAGATGCTCCAGGGCCGGCTCTTCGCGTACGGCGACGCCCACCGCTACCGCGTCGGCATCAACGCCGACCACCTGCCGGTGAACCGCCCGCACGCCACCGAGGCGCGGACCAACAGCCGGGACGGCTTCCTCTACGACGGCCGTCACCAGGGCGCCAAGAACTACGAGCCGAACAGCTTCGGCGGCCCGTTCCAGACCGACCGCCCGCTGTGGCAGCCGCTCCCGGTCACCGGCGCCACCGGGAACACCGAGGCCCCCGGCCACGCGGAGGACAGCGACTTCGTGCAGGCGGGCGACCTCTACCGGCTCTTCTCCGAGGGCGAGAAGGTCCGGCTGATCGAGAACCTCGCCGGGTTCATCGCCAAGGTCTCGCGCGACGACATCGCCGAGCGCGCGATCAACAACTTCCGCCAGGCGGACGGCGACTTCGGCAAGCGGCTGGAAGCCGCGGTCCAGGCCCTTCGCGGCTGACCGGACGCCTGCCGTCGACCGTGGGCCGGATCCCCTCGCGGGGTCCGGCCCACCGGTCGTTCCGGCGCCGGCCGCGCGCCGGGCGGGCGGTCAGCCGGCGGCCGCGACGGTACGCCGGGCGGGCGCCCAGCAGCGGATGATGTCGCGCACCGACACGATGCCCACCGGCCCGTCGCCGTCCAGCACGATCAGATGCCGGAACCCGCCGTGCGTCATGGCTTCCGCGGCCTCCTCCAGGGTCCAGGCCGGGGCGGCGAACACCACGTCGGTAGTGGTGTGGGCGGACGCGGTCTCCCGGTCGGGGTCCAGCCCCGATCCGACCGCGTCGAGGATGTCGCGCTCGGTGATGATGCCGAGCCCGCAGGTGTCCGGATCGTGGACGACAGCTGCCCCGATGCGGCGGGCCGACATCAGCCGGGCCGCCTGGCGGAGCGTATGGGTGGGGCCGATGGTGAGGACCACCGTGCTCATGGCGTCACGGACGAGCATGAAACGAGCCACCTCCTCGGCGAGCCGACTCTGTGAGCCGATTCACAAGTTCACAAGTGGGGGGACTCTCAGAGTTGCACCCTTGGGGCGGGTCGACAAGGGGTGGGCGAAGCGTGGGGAGGGCGCCCGAAAAGCACACAAGGCGCCCCCGGCACATCTCGCGGACCGTACGGTTTAGGACAGACCCGAAAGGGGCGGTCAGTACCGCTGGTTCAGATAACCCAGCAGCTCGTCGTGGAGCGGCCCGTTGGAGGCCGCCGCGTTTCCGCCGCCCGGACCGTCCACCCCGTCCAGCGAGGTGAACCGGCCGCCCGCCTCCTGCACGATGATCGCGGTCGCCGCCATGTCCCACAGCGAGAGCTCCGGCTCCGCGCAGATGTCCACGGAACCCTCGGCCACCATCATGTACGGCCAGAAGTCCCCGTACCCCCGCGTCCGCCAGCAGGCCCGGGTGAGGTCCAGGAGGCCGTCGAGGCGGCCCTGCTCCTCCCAGCCGGACAGCGAGGAGAACGCGAACGAGGCGTCGGCGATCCGCTCCACCTTCGACACGTGCATCCGGGTCGCGGAGGTGAGGCTGCGGCCGGTGAACGCGCCCGCGCCCTTCGCCGCCCACCAGCGCCGGTTCAGCGCGGGCGCGGAGACCACTCCCATCACCGGCTGGAAGCCGTCCTCACCCGCCTCCATCAGCGAGATCAGCGTCGCCCACACCGGTACGCCACGTACGTAGTTCTTGGTGCCGTCGATCGGGTCGATCACCCAGCGCCGCGGTCCGCTGCCCTCGATCCCGTACTCCTCGCCCAGGATCGCGTCCCTCGGGCGGGCCCGCTGCAGGTGGCCCCGGATCAGCTCCTCGGCGGCCTTGTCGGCCTCGCTCACCGGCGTCATGTCCGGCTTGGTCTCCACCTTCAGGTCGAGAGCCTTGAACCGGTCCATCGTCGTCGCGTCGGCGGCGTCCGCCAGTACGTGGGCCAGGCGCAGATCATCGTGGTAATCGGGCATGCCGTCACAGTATCCAGCGGCGTCGGGCGCGGGCTACAGCGCCCCCGAGCCGCCCGGGACCCTTGACAGCCCCCGGGAGCGCGTCAACTCTGAACCGCAGGATCCCGGGGCGGGGGAGGCGACGATGCCGACAGCGCGGCAGGCCCTGCTGGACGCCGCCCTCCGGGCGTTGGACGACCGGCCCTGGCGCGCGGTGCGCATGGTCGACGTCGCCGCCCTGGCCGGTGTCTCGCGGCAGACCCTCTACAACGAGTTCGGCACCAAGGGCGGACTGGCCGGGGCCCTGCTGCGACGGGCCGCCGACGGCTATCTCGCCGGGGTGGACCGCGCGCTGACCGCCCCCGCCCCCGACCGCCCGGCCGCCGTCGCGCTCTGGACCGTGCGGGCCGCCCGCCAGGACGTGCTGGTCAAGGCGCTGCTCACGGGGTACTGGGCGGAGGGGCTGCCCCGCCCGGAACGGCTGCCGGGCTCCGGGGGGCGTACGGGCGGGAGAACGCCGCCGGCCCCCGAGGAACTGCTCGCGCTCGTACGGGACCGGATGGTCGCGGTGTCGCCCGGGGCCGCCGCCTGGCGCTGCGAGATCGCGTTACGCCTCGCGCTGTCCTGTGTGATCGTTCCGGTGCCGGGCGACGACGCCGCGGACAGCCGCGCGCTCGGGCTCGTACGGGAAGGGGTGCGGGCGGCGGTTCCGGCGGACCTCAGTGGGCCGATCCGGACAGCTGGAGGCCGATCACCCCGATGATCACCAGCGAGATCGACACCAGCTTCAGCGTGGAGACCACGTCACCGAGGAAGATCATGCCGTAGATCGCCGTCCCGGCCGCCCCGATCCCGGTCCACACCGCGTACGCCGGACCGACGTCGAGCTTCTTCAGCGCCAGGGTCAGCAGACCGAAACTGCCCAGCGCGAACGCGGCGAACGCGATCGTCGGCCAGAGCCGGGTGAATCCGTGGGAGAGCTTCAGACACACGGCGAAGCCGGTCTCCAGCAGTCCTGCGACCACGACCAGCAGCCACGGCATCGTCAGTTGCCTCCCGCATAGGTGACGGCTTCGTCCCGCTCGGTGCGATTATGCCTTTACCGGTCGTTGAAGCTCGCAAACATGCCCGCGCCGACCCGATCGAATCCGGCCGGCTGGGCTGTCAGTCGCCCTCGCGCCGTTCCCGGGTCGCGAGCAGCCGGCGCAGGGAGTCCAGGCGTGCCGGGTCGGCGTGCCCCTCCGCCACCCAGGCGTCCAGCGCGCACTCCGGCTGGTTCGCGTCGTGGGTGCAGCCGCGCGGGCAGTTCTCGGTGCCCGGCTGGAGGTCGGGGAAGGCGTTGATGACCCGGGACGGGTCGACGTGGTGCAGCCCGAAGGAGCGCACGCCCGGGGTGTCGACCACCCAGCCCCGGTCGCCGGGCAGCGGCAGCGCGAGGGCCGAGGTGGTGGTGTGCCGCCCCCGGCCCGTGACCGCGTTGACGATGCCGGTGGTCCGTCGCCGGTCCTTCGGCACCAGGGCGTTGACCAGCGTCGTCTTGCCGACCCCGGAGTGCCCGACGAAGGCGGTGACGCGGTCGTTGAGGAACTCGCGCACCCGGTCCGCCGCGTCCCCGCTCTCCAGCTCCTCGCGGCTGGTCACGATGTACGGGACGCCGAGCGGGGTGTACGCCTCCAGCAGCTTGTCCGCGGACGCCAGGTCGGACTTGGTCAGGACCAGGAGCGGGGTGAGCCCGCCGTCGTACGCCGCCACCAGACAGCGGTCGATCATGCGCGGGCGGGGTTCCGGGTCGGCCAGCGCGGTGACGATCGCCAGCTGGTCCGCGTTGGCGACGACCACGCGCTCGTACGGATCGTCGTCGTCCGCCGTGCGGCGCAGTACCGTACGGCGCGGGGAGATCCGCACGATCCGGGCCAGGGTGTCCTTCTCGCCGGAGAGATCGCCGACGATGGAGACGGTGTCGCCCACCACGGCGGCCTTGCGGCCCAGCTCGCGGGCCTTCATCGCCACCACGGTCCGGCCCTCGACGAGGCAGGTGAGCCGGCCCCGGTCGACGGTGAGGACCATGCCGTCCTCGGCGTCCTCGTGCTTGGGCCGGATGTGCGTGCGCGGCCGGTTGCCCTTGCGGTTGGGGCGGACGCGGATGTCGTCCTCGTCGGGGTTCTTCCCGTAGCGGCGCATCTTCTAGGCCCCGAGCATTCCGGTCCACATGTCCGGGAAGTCCGGCAGGGTCTTGGCGGTCGTGCCCACGTTCTCGATCTCCACGCCCTTCACCGCCAGGCCGATGATCGCCCCGGCGGTGGCCATGCGGTGGTCGTCGTACGTGTGGAAGACGCCGCCGTGCAGCGGGCGCGGGCGGATGTGCAGCCCGTCGGCCGTCTCGGTGACGTCGCCGCCGAGCTCGTTGATCTCCTTGGTCAGCGCGGCCAGCCGGTCCGTCTCGTGCAGCCGCAGATGGGCGACGCCGCTCAGCGTGGAGGGGGAGTCGGCCAGCGCCGCGACCGCCGCGATGCCCGGGGTCAGCTCGCCGACCTCGCCGAGGTCCACGTCGATGCCGTGGATACGGCCCGTGCCGGTGAAGGTCAGCCCGCGCTCGGTCAGCTCGCAGCTGCCGCCCATCGCGGTGAAGATCTCGCGCAGCGCGTCACCCGGCTGGGTGGTGCGCTCGGGCCAGTCGGGGATCGTGACCCGGCCGCCGGTCACCAGGGCGGCGGCCAGGAACGGCTGGGCGTTGGACAGGTCCGGCTCGATCGTCAGGTCCCGGCCGAGCAGCGCGGAGGGCGAGACCCGCCACACGTCTCGCTCGCCGCCCGTCTCCGGTTCGTCCACCTGCGCGCCGACGGCCCGCAGCATGTCGACGGTCATCCGGATGTGCGGCATCGAGGGGAGTGTGGACCCGGTGTGCCGGACCTCCACGCCCTGGTTGAAGCGCGGGCCCGACAGCAGCAGCGCCGAGACGAACTGCGAGGAGGACGAGGCGTCGATCGCCACCGGACCGCCCTCCAGTGCCCCGCCGCCGTGCACGGTCAGCGGCAGCGCACCGCGCCCGTCGTCGTCGATCCGCGCACCGAGTGCCCGCAGCCCCTCGATCACACCGGTCAGCGGGCGCTCGTAGGACCGGGGGTCGCCGTCGAAGCGGACCGGGCCGTCGGCGAGCGTGGCGACGGGCGGCAGGAAGCGCATGACCGTGCCGGCGTTGCCGACGTCGACCGCCGCCGGGCCGTGCAGCCCCGCCGGGATGACCCGCCAGGCCTCGCCCGAACTGTCCGGGGAGGCCGCGGCGGACGGGCTGGAGGCGGACGAGGAGGAGACGGTCTCCTCGATCCCGACGCCCATGGCGCGCAGCGCGTCGGCCATGAGCAGGGTGTCGCGGGAGCGCAGCGGGCGGCGCAGCCAGCCCGGCTCGGCGGCCAGCGAGGCCAGCACGAGTGCGCGGTTGGTGACCGATTTGGATCCGGGCACGGTGACGGTCGCGTCGACGGCCCCGCTCGCGTGGGGGGCGGGCCAGAGGGCGGGGTGCACGGAACTCTCGGTCATGGCCCTTACTTTAGTGGCTCCCCGCAAACCCGGATCGTCACCAAAAGGGCGGAAACCGCCTCGTAACGAAGGAGTGGTACGGACCGCGGCGCTCCGGCCGGCCCTCACCAGCCCAGCAGCCACCGCCCGCCGCCGATCAGCGAGCACAGCGACACCGCGTGGAAGAGGAACAGCCACAGCACCGCCGGGGCGTGGGTCAGCCGGGCCAGCTGGTCCGCGTCGGAGTCCGGGGCGCCGCCGTGGCGCCGCTTGGACTGGAGCTCGAACGGCGGCCGCACCCCGCCCAGCAGCAGGAACCACACCACCGCGTACGCGAACGCCGACTGGACGTCCGAGGAGGCCAGCCAGGACACCAGCAGGAACGCGGTGCCGGTCAGGATGACGGTGAGGGCCCCGTACACATTGCGGATCATCACGAGCATCACCGCGAGCAGGGCCGTCGCCACCCACAGCAGGAGGGTGATCCTGCCGTTGGTCAGCAGCCAGGCACCGCCCAGGCCCAGCAGCGAGGGGGCCGTGTAGCCCGCGGCGGCCGTGAGGATCATGCCGATCCCCGTCGGCTTGCCGCGGCTCACGGTCAGGCCGCTGGTGTCCGAGTGCAGCCGGATGCCGGAGAGCTGCCGCCCGGTGAGCAGCGCCACCAGTCCGTGGCCGCCCTCGTGCGCGATGGTGATGGTGTTGCGCGCGAGCCGCCATAGCGGGTTGGGCACGACGGCGATGAGCGCCAGGGTGGCCGTCACCACCACCAGCCACTGTTCGGGAGCGGACTGGGTTCCGGTGACGCGATCCCACAGATCGCCCAATTCGGTGCTGTTCATCGGCCGGGCGACTCCTTGCGGTCGGGGCGGGCGGTCGTGGCAGTCTGGCACTTATGTGCGGACGGTATGCAGCGAGCCGGAACCCCGAGGACCTGACCGGGCTCTTCGGCGTCGAGAAGTGGGAACCCACCGAGACCCTGGAGCCGGACTGGAACGTGGCGCCGACCAAAGAGGTCTACGCGGTTCTGGAGCGTCCTGTTAAGGACGCCGACGACCAGCGTCCGGTTCGCCAGCTGCGTGCCCTGAAATGGGGACTCGTGCCGTCCTGGTCGAAGACCCCCGAGGGCGCCGCCCGGATGATCAACGCCCGCGCGGAGACCGTGCACGAGAAGCCCTCCTTCCGCCGTGCCTTCGCCCAGCGCCGCTGCATCCTGCCCGCCGACGGCTACTACGAGTGGGTCACCGGCTCGGAGGAACGGCAGCTGGAGGAGAAGAAGGGCAAGAAGCGGGCCCGTAAACAGCCCTACTTCGTGACCCCCGCCGACGGGTCCGTGTTCGCGATGGCCGGACTGTACGAGTTCTGGCGCGACACGACCCTGCCCGGCGACCACGGACACGCCTGGTGGGTGACGTGCTCGGTGATCACCACCGAGGCGGAGACCACCCCGCTGGCCGTCGCCCCCGCCGAGGGGCCCGGCGCGCTCGCCGACATCCACCCCCGGATGCCGCTGATGCTCACGCCCGACCGCTGGGACACCTGGCTGGACCCCACGCACACGGGCCTCGACGAGCTGCGCGCGCTGCTGGAGCCGCCGCCCGGCGGGCTGATGCGCGCCTACCCGGTCGCCACCACCGTCAGCAACGTCCGCAACAACGGACCCGAACTGCTGGAGGAGCTGGCCGCGCCGGAGGAGTCCACGCTGTTCTGAGCGGCGCGCGGGGTCCGGGCGGGCGCGCGGGAGAGGATGGCGCGGTGAGCCGTCAACCACGTACGCAGAACGTCACCACCGACGCCGGTGAGGCCCGGATCACCTGGGTCCGAGCGCCCGCGCCCCGCCTCGTGCTGGCCGTGAGCCACGGGGCGGGCGGCGGCATCGAGGCCCGCGATCTGAAGGCCCTGGCCGCGACCCTGCCCGGGCACGGCGTCACCGTCGCCCTGGTGGAGCAGCCGTGGCGGGTGGCCGGCAAGAAGGTCGCGCCCGCCCCGAAGACCCTGGACACCGGCTGGCGCGGTCTGTGGCCCGCCCTGGCCGCCCCGGGCTTCCCGTCGTCTCCGGGGGCCGCAGCGCCGGGGCCCGGGTCGCCTGCCGTACGGCGACGGAGCTGGGCGCGGCGGCCGTCCTCGCGCTCAGCTTCCCGCTGCACCCGCCGGGCAAGCCCGAGAAGTCCCGCGCCGACGAACTGCTCGGCGCCGGAGTGCCCACGCTGGTGGTGCAGGGCGGCAACGATCCGTTCGGCCGGCCCGACGAGTTCCCGCCCGGCCCGTATGAGCTGGCCGAAGTGCCCCACGGCGACCACGGGTTCGCGGTGCCGAAGCGGTCCGGGGCGACCGAGGAGCAGACGATGGCCGTCCTCACCGACGCGGTGGCCGGGTGGATCGCGTCACTCGGCTGACCGGATCCGCCCCGGGGTGACCCGGGCCTCACGCACCTGGCACAGACCCCGGGAATGCTCCGCCCGGGGGCGCTGTTGTTCGGGACGTCGGTACAGGAACGTCGTACGTGGAGAGGGAGTCCGTCGCATGGGTTCGACCATCTGCCCCAGCCGCTCGAACGCCGCTGATCTGGAGTGGACCGTGCTGCCTGCGGCGAGGACCAGCCACGAGCGGCCGCGGGGCGGTGCTGATCGACAGCCCGTCTCGAAGCAAGGTCGACTATTCTCCGATGCGAGCGGGTCCGGTTTCGGCTCCGCCACATCGTTGGAGGAGGTGGGTCCGGTCACTGGGACCGACACAGGGACCGACGACGGCCGTGCACCGGAGACGCCCGCCGAGCGCAACGCGCGCTTCGAGCGGGACGCCCTCGGTTTTCTCGACCAGATGTACTCGGCCGCGCTGCGCATGACGCGCAACCCGGCTGATGCCGAGGACCTGGTCCAGGAGACCTACGCCAAGGCGTACGGCTCCTTCCACCAGTTCCGTGAGGGTACGAACCTCAAGGCGTGGATGTACCGCATTCTGACCAACACCTTCATCAACTCGTACCGCAAGAAGCAGCGGGAGCCCCAGCGCAGCGCCGCCGAGGAGATCGAGGACTGGCAGCTGGCACGGGCCGAGTCGCACATGTCGACCGGTCTGCGTTCGGCCGAGTCCCAGGCGCTCGACCATCTCCCGGACTCCGACGTGAAGTCGGCGCTCCAGGCGATTCCCGAGGAGTTCCGCATCGCCGTGTATCTCGCCGATGTCGAGGGCTTTGCCTACAAGGAGATCGCGGACATCATGGGGACTCCCATCGGTACGGTGATGTCCCGGCTGCACCGTGGCCGCCGCCAGTTGCGCGGCATGCTGGAGGACTACGCCCGTGAGCGCGGGCTCGTCGCGGCCGGCGCCGGTGACTCGGACGATCGGAAGGGCTCGGCCTCATGAGCTGCGGAGAGCCGCACGAGACGGATTGCTCGGAGGTCCTCGACCATCTCTACGAGTTCCTCGACCGGGAGATGCCCGAGGGCGACTGCACCAAGTTCGAGGTGCACTTCGAGGAGTGCTCCCCGTGCCTGGAGAAGTACGGCCTCGAACAGGCCGTGAAGAAGCTGGTCAAGCGCTGCTGCGGGCAGGACGACGTCCCGACCGACCTGCGCTCCAAGGTGATGGGCCGGATCGACCTGATCCGGGCCGGCGAGGCCGTGCCCGAACACGATCTGACCGTGCAGGACACCGACCGGTCGGCGTCCGCCGCCGAGTAGTCATTCACCCGCAGATGCACCGGCGGATCCCTGGGATCCGGTGGGACGGCCGCTGTGCCCCGATAGCCCGGGCCCAGCGGCCCACGCATGTCCGGGGCCGTGCTGGAGCCGCACGTGCCCGGCAGCGGGCGGGGCCACCGGCCACAGGTGGTGGAAGGCGCTGGGACGCGTCTCGCACGGGGCGGTCTGACCCCGGCCTGAGCTGGGTAACCCATGGGTAATGAGCGGGCGTCCGGCCGGGCATGGTTGGATGCGAAAGCAGAGCGGATGACGAGGGCGTCCAGTCGGGACAGGCGGGAATCGTGAGGATCTTCGGGAAGGTACGGCATCGGCCGTCCGCCTCTTGGCGGCAGGCCACGGACCGCGCGTTCACGCTGATCGGCGACGGCCGGTACGAGGACGCGGGGGCGCTGCTGACGCGCGCGGCGGATCTGGAGCCCTGGCTCTCGGAGTCCTGGTTCAATCTGGCGCTGCTGCACAAGTTCCGCCACGACTGGGAGCAGGCGAGGGCGGCGGGCCTGCGCGCCGTCGCGCTGCTCGACCGGGAGTCGGGCGCCCCGGACTGGTGGAACGTCGGGATCGCGGCCACCGCGCTCCAGGACTGGCCGCTGGCGCGGCGGGCCTGGCAGGCGTACGGCCTGAAGGTCCCCGGCGGCGGTCAGCACAGCGCGGCCACCACCGAGCCGACCGGTATGGAGCTCGGCAGCGCCGCCGTCCGGCTCTCGCCGGAGGGCGAGGCCGAGGTGGTCTGGGGCCGCCGGCTCGACCCGGCCCGGATCGAGGTGCTCTCGATCCCGCTGCCGTCCTCCGGGCGGCGCTGGGGCGAGGTCGTCCTGCACGACGGGGTGCCCAACGGCGAGCGGATCACCGCGGCCGGGCCCTCGTATCCGGTGTTCGACGAGATCGAGCTGTGGGCCCCGTCCCCGGTGCCGACCTGGGTGGTGCTGCTGGAGGCGGCGACCGAGGACGACCGGGACGCGCTGGAGAAGCTGGCCTCGGACGCCGGGTTCGCCGCCGAGGACTGGTCCTCCTCCGTACGGCTGCTGTGCCGGGCGTGCTCGGAGAGCCGGATGGAGAGCGACGAGGGCGACGGGGAGCACCTGGACCCGCACGATCACAGTGAGCCGGGCCACCCCGGGCCGCTGGGCCACCGCACCGCGGGCGCCGGAGACCTGTGGGTCCCGGAGCGCGAGTGCGGTCTCGCGGCCCCCGCCGGGCTGGTGCGCGGGCTGCTGGACGGCTGGGTCGCCGACAGCCCGGACAGCCGCGAGTGGCGGGATCTCGAAGAAGTCTGCTGACCTCTGCCCGTAGGCTGTACGCGCACCGATCGCGGTGCTGTTCCTCCGAGGCGTCCGGGCACCCGGTGCTCTCGGGTCACCGAGTTTGAGGTTTGCAGGAAGGCGTACGGCGGACATGTCGCAGCAGGAGACGGACGGGCGGATCGGAGTGGACGACGAGGGGTTCCTCGTCGACACGGAGGACTGCGAGGAGCGCGAGGCGGCCTACCGTGAGCGCGGCACCTCCCGTCCGATCACGGTCGTGGGCAACCCGGTGCTGCACAAGGAGTGCAAGGACGTCACCGCGTTCGACGACGAGCTGTCGCGGCTGATCGACGACATGTTCGCCAGCCAGAAGACGGCCGAGGGCGTCGGCCTGGCCGCCAACCAGATCGGCGTGGACCTGAAGGTCTTCGTCTACGACTGCCCCGACGACGACGGGGTGCGGCACACCGGTGTCATCTGCAACCCGGTCCTGGAGGAGCTGGCTCCCGAGGCACGGGTACTGGACGACTCCAACGAGGGCTGCCTCTCGGTCCCGACCGCGTACGCCTCGCTCGCCCGCCCCGACTACGCGGTGGTGCGCGGGCAGGACGCGCAGGGCAATCCGGTCAAGGTGCGGGGCAGCGGCTACTTCGCGCGGTGCCTCCAGCACGAGACGGACCACCTGTACGGCTACCTGTACATCGACCGGCTCTCCAAGCGGGAGCGCAAGGACGCGCTGCGGCAGATGGACGAGGGCACTCCGCGTTACGAGGTCGTCCCGAACGCCTGAGAACGCCTCCCGCAGGGACCCGGCACCGGTTCGCCGGTGCCGGGTCCCTGCCGTTATCGCCTCACCCCTGGCAGATAACTGCATTTTCCCCAGGGGTAGTTGACGCGCGTAGCCGACTCGGCCAGGCTCGCGTGCACATCGACCGTGACGTTCAGAGGGAGACCCCTGTGCTGAGACGTACCGCACGCGTCCTGCTCGGACTTGTCATGACCATTACGTTCGCGCTGGGGGGTGCGGTACTGACCGCCGGAACCGCCCGGGCCGACGGCTGCTACACCTGGACCCGCACCCTCAAGGCCGGGGCCACCGGCAACGATGTCACCCAGCTCCAGATCCGGGTGGCCGGCTACCCGGGCTACAACGCGGTGCTCGCCATCGACGGCTCCTACGGCCCCGCCACCACCGCCGCCGTCAAGCGGTTCCAGGCGGCCTACGGCCTGGCGGCCGACGGGGTCGCCGGCCCCGCCACCCAGTCCAAGCTCTACGCGCTCCAGGACAACGACTGCACCCCGGCCCACTTCACCTACCCCGAGCTGAACAAGTGCAACAGCACCTGGGCCGGCGGGAGGGTCGCCGCGGGCACGGCCAGGGCGAACGCGCTGAGCAGCATGTGGAAGCTGGAGGCGCTGCGCCACGCGCTGGGCGACCAGTCCATCCGGGTCACCAGCGGCTTCCGCTCCGCCTCCTGCAACGCGGCCGTGGGCGGAGCCTCCAACAGCCGCCACATGTACGGCGACGCGGTCGACCTCGGCGCGTCCCCGCACTCGCTGTGCACGCTGGCCAAGCAGGCCCGCTACCACGGCTTCCGGGGCATCCTCGGCCCGGGCTACGCCGGCCACAACGACCACGTGCACGTCAACCAGGGCCCCAGCCGCTTCTGGTCGGCGCCCAGCTGCGGTATCTGACCTTCCCCGTATCTCTCCCGTACTCCCCGCGCCTTCCCGTACGTCCCGCAGGTCCTCCGTGCCCGGCGGTGCTCAGGCGACGTCGGGCACGGAGGTGGTCGCCGGACCCCGGAAGGTGCGGCGGTAGGCGTTCGGCGTGGTGCCCAGTGACCGCACGAACTGGTGTCGCAGGGTCGCCGCCGTACCGAAGCCCGTCTGCCCCGCGATCGTGTCGATCGTCAGCTCGGACGTCTCCAGCAGATGCTGGGCCAGCAGCACCCGCTGCCGCAGCAGCCACCGGTAGGGCGTGGTCCCGGTCTCCTGCTGGAACCGCCGGGCGAACGTGCGCGGCGACATGTGCGCCAGCGCCGCCAGCTGCTCCACGCTCATCTCCTGGTCGAGGTGCTGTTCCATCCAGGCCAGCGTCGAGCCGACCGTGTCGCAGGAGCTCCGGGGCAGCGGGCGGCTGATGTACTGCGCCTGCCCGCCGTCCCGGTGCGGCGGCACCACCATCCGCCGGGCGAGGGTGTTGGCCGCCTCCTGGCCGTACTCCTGCCGGATCAGATGCAGACACGCGTCGATCCCGGCGGCGGTGCCCGCCGAACTGATCACCGCGCCCTCGTCCACGTACAGCACGTCCGGCTCGACGATCGCCTTCGGGAAGCGCCGCGACAGCTCAGCGGCGTGCCGCCAGTGCGTGGTGCAGCGGCGGCCGTCCAGCAGCCCGGCCGCGCCCAGGACGTACGCCCCCGAGCAGACGCTCAGCACCCGTGAGCCGCGCGCGACGGCCCGGCGCAGGGCGTCGAGGACCTCCTCGGGATACTCCCGCCGCATGAAGTGGCTGCCCGCCGGCACGGCGATGAGGTCGGCCTCCTCCAGCCGCTCCAGGCCGTGCGGCGTGGAGATGGTGAAGCCCGCGTGGGTGTTCAGGACGGGCCCCTCGGCGGAGACCACCGCGAAATCGTGCACCGGCAGGCCTTCCTCGCTGCGGTCCAGGCCGAACACCTCGCACAGGACGCCGAGTTCGAAGGGGTGGACCTCGTCGAGGAGTAGGGCGGCGACATTGGTCAGCATGGTCCGAGTGTGGCAGCTATTTGATGTCCCATGGCAGTCCTGCCACTGATGTTTTTCGTTCCGGCGGTCCAGAGTAGAGGCATGAACACATTCCTGAACTACCTGGTCGTAGCAGCACTTTTCGCCCTCGTCCTCGCGCCCGTGGCCCTCGGCGTCGCCCGCGAACGCCGCATCGACCGCCAGCTGCGGGAGGCGGAACGCGGGCGCCGGGCGGCCGGACCCCCGGAAACGGGAAGCGCCGCGCGACCGGTTCCGGCCGCGCGGCGCCCTCAGCTCAGAAGTTGGGCCAGGGTCTGAGAGCCCCCGTCGGGTCCATCGGGTCTAGAAGTCGTCGTCGAACCCGACCGAGCCCTCCACGGCCACCTGGTAGGCGGACGGGCGGCGCTCGAAGAAGTTCGTCAGCTCCTGGACGCCCTGGAGCTCCATGAAGGAGAACGGGTTCTCCGAGCCGTACACCGTCGGGAAGCCGAGGCGGGCGAGCCGCTGGTCGGCGACGCACTCCAGGTACTGGCGCATCGACTCGGTGTTCATGCCCGGCAGGCCCTCGCCGCACAGGTCGCGGCCGAACTGCAGCTCCGCCTCGACCGCTTCCCTCAGCATGTCGGTGACCTGCTGCTGGAGCGCGTCGTCGAAGAGCTCCGGCTCCTCCTTGCGGACGGTGTCCACGACCTCGAACGCGAAGTTCATGTGCATCGTCTCGTCACGGAACACCCAGTTGGTGCCCGTGGCGAGACCGTGCAGCAGACCCCGCGAGCGGAACCAGTACACGTACGCGAAGGCGCCGTAGAAGAACAGCCCCTCGATGCACGCCGCGAAGCAGATCAGGTTCAGCAGGAAGCGGCGGCGGTCGGCCTTCGTCTCCAGCTGGTCGATCTTCTCGACCGAGTCCATCCACTTGAAGCAGAACTGGGCCTTCTCACGGATCGAGGGGATCTCCTCGACCGCGTCGAACGCCGCCGCCCGGTCGTCCGGGTCGGGCAGATACGTGTCCAGCAGCGTCAGATAGAACTGGACGTGCACGGCCTCCTCGAAGAGCTGCCGCGACAGGTACAGCCGCGCCTCGGGGGAGTTGATGTGCTTGTACAGCGTCAGCACGAGGTTGTTGGAGACGATCGAGTCACCGGTCGCGAAGAACGCCACCAGCCGGCCGATCATGTGCTGCTCACCCGGCGACAGCTTGGCGAGGTCGGAGACGTCCGAGTGGAGGTCGACCTCCTCGACGGTCCAGGTGTTCTTGATCGCGTCCCGGTAGCGCTCGTAGAAGTCCGGGTAGCGCATGGGACGCAGGGTCAGTTCGAAGCCCGGGTCGAGCAGGTTCTTGGTGTCGTTGGTGCTCATTACTGGCAGGCCTCGCAGGACTCGGGGTTTTCCAGGGAGCAGGCGATGGCGTCCGCGTCGGGAGCCGAGGCCTGCTGTACGGGAATGGGGGCGGCGGCCGACGCCTGGCCGGACGCGGCACGGGCGATCCGGGTCGCCGGGCGCGAGCGCAGGTAGTACGTCGTCTTCAGCCCCTGCTTCCAGGCGTACGCGTACATCGAGGAGAGCTTGCCGATCGTCGGCGTCTCCAGGAACAGGTTGAGCGACTGGCTCTGGTCGAGGAACGGCGTACGGGCCGCCGCCATGTCGATCAGACCGCGCTGCGGGATCTCCCACGCGGTGCGGTACAGCGCCCGTACGTCATCGGGGATCCAGGCGAAGCCCTGCACGGAGCCGCTCGCCTCGCGCAGCGCCTCGCGGGTGCGGGAGTCCCACACGCCGAGCTTCTTCAGCTCGTCCACCAGATAGGCGTTGACCTGGAGGAACTCACCGCTGAGCGTCTCGCGCTTGAACAGGTTGGAGACCTGCGGCTCGATGCACTCGTACACCCCGGCGATCGAGGCGATCGTGGCGGTCGGGGCGATGGCCAGCAGCAGCGAGTTGCGCATGCCGGTCTTCGCGACCCGGGCGCGCAGGGCGTCCCAGCGCTCCGGCCAGTTCAGCTCGGTGTCGTAGTGGTCGGGGTGCAGCACACCGCGCGCGGCGCGGGTCTCGGACCAGGCGGGCAGCGGTCCCCGGGGGGTCCCCCCTGAACCGGAGCCTGTCGGAGGCTCTTGGGGGCGTTCCGCGAGGTCGCAGGACGCCTCGTACGCGGCCAGCATGATGCGCTCGGAGATCTTGGTGGAGAGCGCGCGGGCCTGCGGCGAGTCGAACGGCAGGCGCAGCTGGAAGAAGACGTCCTGGAGGCCCATCGCGCCCAGGCCGACCGGCCGCCAGCGGGAGTTGGAGCGCCCGGCCTGCTCGGTCGGGTAGAAGTTGATGTCGACGACCCGGTCCAGGAAGGTCACGGCGGTCCGCACCGTGGCGTCCAGCCGGTCCCAGTCGATCGAGCCGTCCGCCACGAACGCGCCCAGGTTGACCGAACCCAGGTTGCAGACGGCCGTCTCGCCGTCGTCCGTGACTTCGAGGATCTCCGTGCACAGGTTGGAGGAGTGCACGACCCGGCCCGGCTCGGCGGTCTGGTTCGCGGTCCGGTTGGAGGCGTCCTTGAACGTCATCCAGCCCTGGCCGGTCTGCGCCAGGGTCCGCATCATCCGGCCGTACAGCTCACGCGCCGGAATCGTCCTGCGGGCCAGGCCCTTGGCCTCGGCCGCCCGGTAGGCCGCGTCGAACGCGTCGCCCCACAGGTCGACCAGCTCGGGCACATCGGCGGGGGAGAACAGCGACCACTCGGTGTCCGCGTCGACCCGGCGCATGAACTCGTCCGGGATCCAGTGCGCCAGGTTCAGGTTGTGCGTACGCCGCTGGTCCTCACCGGTGTTGTCGCGGAGCTCCAGGAACTCCTCGATGTCCGCGTGCCAGGTCTCCAGGTAGACCGCCGCCGCGCCCTTGCGCCGGCCGCCCTGGTTCACCGCCGCCACGGAGGCGTCCAGCGTCTTCAGGAACGGCACGATGCCGTTCGAGTGCCCGTTGGTGCCCCGGATCAGCGAACCCCGGGCGCGGATGCGGGAGTACGACAGACCGATGCCGCCCGCGTGCTTGGAGAGCCGCGCCACCTGGTGGTAGCGGTCGTAGATCGAGTCCAGTTCGTCCTTGGGCGAGTCCAGCAGGTAGCAGGAGGACATCTGCGGGTGCCGGGTGCCGGAGTTGAAGAGCGTGGGGGAGGAGGGGAGGTAGTCCAGCCGGCTCATCAGCCCGTACAGCGCGGCGACCTCGTCCAGCGCCCGCACCGACTCGTCCTCGGCGAGGCCCGCGGCCACGCGCAGCATGAAGTGCTGCGGGGTCTCGATGACCTGCCGGGTGATCGGGTGGCGCAGCAGGTAGCGGCTGTGCAGCGTCCGCAGACCGAAGTAGCCGAAGCGGTCGTCGGCGCCGTCGGCCAGGGCCTGCTCGACGAGCCGGTCGAGAGCGGCCGAGTGGAGCGCGACGAACGCGGCGGTGCGGTCGGCGATCAGGCCCTCGCGGTGGCCCACGGCGACCGAGGCGGCGAAGGACGTCGCGCCCTGGCCCGCGGCCTCGTCCCGAATCGTGCGGGTCAGCAGCCGGGCGGCCAGCCGGGAGTACGCCGGGTCCTCGGAGATGAGCCCCGCGGCGGCCTCGGTGGCCAGCGAGCGCAGCTCGGCCTCGTCGGAGCGGGCGTTGCGTCCGCGCAGCGCGGCGGCGGCGACCCGTCCGGGGTCGGTGTCGGGAAGATCGACGGTGAGATCGGTCAGGGTCCGCAGCAAAGCGGTCCCGGGTCCGTCGTTCGTGCCTGCTCCGGACGTGGTGGAGGCAGCGGATTCGGTGGCTGAAACCGGATCGGCGGGCGCGATGGTCACTGGGCTTTCCCTCGCTCGGCGGGGGCCGGCGGCAGGCGGGGGAGCCGGGCAGCGCGAAACCCGGGGCAGGGCAGCACAGCTGACGGCGTCCACCGGCCTATCCGCGAGGCCCGGACGTCTGGCGTCCGGTTCGGTCGAGCCGGACGCGCTGTCGACAGGTCTTCGGACTTGCGGGTGTGCAAAAGCACACTGATCACACCGTTGCGGGACAGTTCCGGATTCGCACCGGATTCCCCTGCGGCGACAGCGAGGTCGAGCATACATGTGGGGGCCGCCGGATGAAGCGGCCCCCACATGTTGTGTCGCGACGATTTAACACGCCCCTCGGGCGGGCGCCTCCAGCTCCAGCCGGAAGGTCATGAGCCGTAGTCCCGGCACCGGTTCCCAGTCCCGTTCGGGGGTCCGTACGAAGCCGAGCCGACGGTAGATCCTATGGGCTCCGAGCATGGCCGGCTGCGTCGACAGCACCAGGGCCCGCACACCGTCGGCGGACCGGGCGCGCTCGACGCACGCCCGCACGAGGGCCTCTCCCACGCCCCGTCCGCGCCCCTCGGCGGCCACGGCCAGCATCCGGAATTCGGCCTCGTCCGGACCGGCGATGTCGCGCCACGGGGTGCCGGGTGCGGCATAGGTCACACCGCCGAGCACCGCCCCGTCCGCGTCGAGCGCGACGAGGACCTCGGCCTCGACGGCCCGTTGCTCCACCGCCCGCAGTTTGAGCAGATACGGGTCCTGCGGGCCGTCCAGCAGCCCGTCGCCGAGATACGCCTCGGCGATGATCCCGCCGAGGACGGCGTACTCGCCGGGCTCCGCCGCCCTGATCGTCAGATCCATCAGTCACTCGCTCCCACGTCAGCCACTCGCTCCCACGTCGTTGTTGGGCGCGCCGTCGCCCACCGGCGGCAGGTCGCCGCGTTCGACCGGCCGCTGCCCGCGGGCCTCGTCGGCCGGCGGCAGCACCTGGTCCAGCTCGTGGTCGTCGGCGCGGTGGGCGGCCCGCGCCGCCGACCGCAGCGTCGCCCGGTCCACCTCTCCGGGCGCCCCGCTCACGGTGACCACGAGTCCGCCCTGTTCGCGCGCGTACGCGTGGCCCGACTCCGTGGCCCGGTACCACTGTTCGCCGTCCCGCTCGCACGTCTTCAGGGGCTCCTGACCGCCGGCGGGCGCGGGGTCCTTCGTGCAGTCGGCCCCGGCGTGCGCCCGGCGCTCCACCCGCAGCTGGATCTGCCCGCCGTCGGGCGTGGTGTAGACGCTGCCGAACCCGTCGTCGCCGATCACCCCGACCGACTGGCGGGCCAGGGCGTACCCCGGGACCTCGGTCACCCACACGTGCTCCGCGACGGTCTGCACGGCCAGCGCCCGCGCCTCCAGCTCCGCCCGGTCGGGCGCCGGGCCCGCGGAGGCGCTCCGGTCCGCCGCCTTCGTGCCGGTCCCCACCTCGGTGCCGCAGCCCGTCGCCGCCGCCAGGCTCAGCGCCAGCGCCAGGGTCGTGAGTACGGGACGGAGCCGGGGCGGCCGGGGATGCGATGTCATGGGCACATCCTTTCGTACGGTGAGGGCTCCGCGCACCGGGAAATCGAGCGGCGCCCGGGCCTGCGCGAGGGCGCGAAAGGGGCCGCCGCGCCCTGGAAGGGGTGCGGCGGCCCGAGCTCCGGCCGGTGGTGCTCAGCAGCAGCGGAAGCCCTCGCGGGGATCCGCCTCGCGGGCGTCCGTGCGGCTGCGCTCGAAGGCCCGACGGGTCATCACCGGTGTGTCCGGATCGTGGGTCCTCGCGTGCGCCACATAGCGGTCGTACGTGGACTCGCCGGTCAGTTCACGGACGTACCAGCGGATCCGTCCGGCCACCCGTCGCACGTCCGCGACCGTCATGTCCGGCTCCCCGTCTCCGCCGCCTCCTTGCGGATGCCGCCCTCGGGGCCGACGCCGGCGGCGGCCAGTTCGGCCTTCTCCTCCTTGGTCGCGAAGAGCGAGGCCGGGGCGACGAGCCTGGACTCGACGTACGGCGTCTCGTGGAGCTTGACGCTCTCCGGGTCGCGGATGGCCTTGTAGCAGACCCGCCCCGCGTCCACGAGGACGACGATGATGAGGAGCGCGAAGAGCGCGCTCAGCACCCCGTCGACGGTGGAGTTGGTGACGACGGTCCGCATGTCGTCCATGTTCTTCGCGGGGGCCAGCACCTCGCCCGCGTCGATGCCCGCCTGGTACTTGTCGCGCTGGGCGAAGAAGCCGATCTTGACATCGTCGGAGAAGATCTTCTGCCAGCTCGCGGTGAGGGTGACTGCCACGTCCCAGGCGAGCGGGACCGCCGTGACCCACGCCCACTTCAGACGGCCGGACTTGACGAGCAGGGTGGTGCAGACGGCCAGTGCGACGGCCGCCAGCAACTGGTTGGCGATGCCGAAGAGCGGGAACAACTGGTTGATGCCGCCCAGCGGGTCGTGCACGCCGACCCAGAGGAAGTAGCCCCAGCCGCCGACCACGACGGCACTGGCGAACCAGACGCCCGGCTTCCAGCTGACCTCACGGAACGGCTTGTAGACGTTGCCCAGCATGTCCTGGAGCATGAAGCGCCCGACCCGGGTGCCGGCGTCCACGGTGGTGAGGATGAAGAGCGCCTCGAACATGATGGCGAAGTGGTACCAGAACGCCTTCATCGCGGTCCCGCCGATCACCGCGGAGAAGATCTCCGCCATGCCGAGCGCGAACGTGGGCGCGCCACCGGTCCGGGAGAGCAGGCTCCCCTCTTCCACGTCCTTGGCGGCCTGGGCCAGGGCGTCCGGCGTGATGGTGAAGCCGAAGTCGGCCACGGCCTGGGACGCCGACTGAACGCTGTCGCCGATCACGCCGACGGGTGCGTTGATGGCGAAGTAGAGGCCGGGGTCGATGATGGAGGCGGCGATCATCGCCATGATCGCCACGAACGACTCGACCAGCATGGCGCCGTAGCCGATCATCCGGATCTGCGTCTCCTTCTGGACCATCTTCGGCGTGGTGCCGGAGGAGACCAGGGAGTGGAAGCCGGAGAGCGCGCCGCAGGCGATGGTGATGAAGACGAACGGGAACATCGAGCCGGCGAAGACCGGGCCCGAGCCGCTGGAGGCGAAGTCGGTGACCGCGGGCATCTTCAGGGTCGGCATGGCGACGATCACGCCCAGGGCCAGCAGCCCGATCGTGCCGACCTTCATGAAGGTGGAGAGGTAGTCGCGCGGGGCCAGCAGCAGCCACACGGGGAGCACGGAGGCGAAGAACCCGTACACGATCATCCAGATGACCAGCGTGCCCGGCTCCAGCGTGAAGAAGTCCGCCCACGACGACTCGGCGACCCAGCCGCCTGAGACGATCGCCAGGAGCAGCAGCGCGACGCCGATGAAGGAGACCTCGCTGACCTTGCCGGGCCGCAGGGTGCGCAGATAGACGCCCATGAAGAGGGCGATCGGGATCGTCATGCCGATGGAGAAGACGCCCCACGGCGAGTGCGCGAGCGCGTTCACGATGACCAGCGCGAGGACCGCGAGCAGGATGATCATGATGATGAAGACCGCGACCAGGGCGGCGATCCCGCCGACCGGGCCTATCTCGTCGCGCGCCATCTGGCCGAGCGAGCGGCCGTTGCGGCGGGTGGAGAAGAAGAGCGTCACCATGTCCTGGACGGCGCCGGCGAAGATGACGCCGACGACGAGCCAGATCGTGCCGGGCAGATAACCCATCTGCGCGGCGAGCACCGGGCCGACCAGGGGCCCCGCCCCGGCGATGGCGGCGAAGTGGTGGCCGAACAGGACCCGGCGGTCGGTGGGGTGGAAGTCGACGCCGTTGTCGAGCTGTTCGGCGGGGGTCGCACGGTTCTTGTCGGCCTTCAGGACCCGGTTGGCGATGAACCGGGAGTAGAAGCGGTACGCGATGGCGTACGAGCCGAGGGCCGCTGCCAGCATCCAGGCGGCGGAGACCTCCTCACCCCGCGAGAGCGCGAGGGTGGCCCAGCCGATGGCGCCGACCAGGGCGACCAGGCTCCAGACCACGACGGACCTGGGGGAGATGCCCCGTTTCCCCGGCACCTGTGGTGCCGATGGTGCTGGTGTGGGCGTTTTCGCCATGTGGTGACTCCGTCCCCTCGCTGATCACCGGTGCAATGGGCAGGAAATCTAGGGGACGCGTCCGCCCAGCGTCACCCCCCGTCCGCATTGCGGTCCGGCAACGGTGATGTATCGCACGGGGGCACGGGTGCCGAGGCGTTTCGGTTCACCCGGGATACGCAGGCCTTCCGGCCGCTCAGATCCAGCCCCGGCGCGCCGCCTCCGCGCCCGCCTGGAACCTGCTGCGGGCCTGCATCCGGGCCGTCAGCTCCGCGTTCATCCGGCGCACCGTGCGCAGGGACACCCCCAGCCTGCGGGCGGCCGTCGCGTCCGTGTGCCCCTTCGCCAGCAGGGACAGCAACTCGTCCTCCTGCGGGGTCAGCCCGTTGCCGTCGCGGCGGGGAGCGGGGCCGAGCGGGGTGGCGGTGGCCCACAACTGCTCGAACAGGAGCCGGGCCACCGCGACGGCGCCCTTGCTCCGCAACTCCAGCGCGCCCGCCCGGCCGTCGTCGGGGTCCAGCGGCACCAGGGCCACCTCCCCGTCGACCAGGACCATGACCAGCGGCAGGGTGGGCAGCGTACGGCTCTCCGCGCCGAGCAGGCCCAGCCGGTTCACATAGCGCAGGGTCGACGGATCGTTGCGGAAGCTGTCCTGATAGATGCTGCGGAGCCGCACGCCGCGCTCCAACGCCCGCCGGTCCAGCGGCCCGCTGGCCTCCAGCGTGTCCGGGGACTGCGCGCCGCCGGGCAGCAGCGAGAGGCACTCCGTCCTGGCCAGCTCGGCCAGTTCGGTCAGCCGCTCGCGCACCGCGTCGAGCCCCTCCAGCCGTTTGATGACGTCGAAGCCTCCGCCCGCCCGCCGCCCCCGGTCCGTCGTGAGGGCCGACATCGCGTCCCGGGCGACCTCGAGTCCCCGCTGCTGCCGGGCCAGTTCGGCCTCCCGGCGGGAGAGGAGGAACGGCAGACTCGCGGCCGGGTCCAGCGCGCGGAAGACCGGCGGGCCCTGCTCCGTACCGCGAGGGCCGTCATCCAGCAGGCACAGCTCGGCCAGCTGGTCCAGAGCCCGGCGCACATCGTCCTCGCTCCGTCCGAGCCGCGCCACGATCTCGTCCAGCCGCAGCTCCGGCTCCTCCAGGACGAGCCGGTACACCAGCTCCGTCCGTGCGTCCAGCCCCAGTACCTCTAACATCTCTGGCTCCCCCGCAGATGTCACGCCGTCCCCGCACTTCCGTACGGGACGCCACTTCAGCACCGGGCGCGAGTGTAGGGCCGACGTGTTGTGAAGGTATAGACCAGGTCCACGGGATGGATGGGCCCCGAGAGGCCGCGCGTGGCCGGAAAGACCGGGGCGGGCGCCGGCCGGGACGGGCGCCGGGCGCCGGCACGCATGGCCGCAAGGTGTCTGGCAGTTGCCTGCCACCACCGCATCGTCCCAGGCAGCGGGCCCCGTACGGCCGCCGACGGAGCTGGCACCCTGCTGCCCCGCAACTCCCGGCCACCCGGAGACCGTGGCTTCCGGGCAGGCGATGGCGACAGGATCAGGCCGTCACAAGCCATTCACACACCGCTACATCTTCGAGGAGTTCCCGATGCGTGCGTTCCGTTCCCCGACCCGCCGCCCCTCGCCGGCCGCACTCGCCGCCACGGGCCGGGAGGGCTTCTCCTGGGGGTGACCCCGGGAGAACGGGACGCCTCCGTGTTCCTGGTGACCGCGCTCCTGGTGCGTACCGAACCCCCGCACCCCGACCGGTGGACGGCACGGGACCTGGCCGGGCGGCTGCGCGCCCACCGCGTCGGCGCCTGCGTCCGAAGCGCCGGACCGCACCCCGGGGGCCCGGTCCATGTGTACGTCTCCGAGAGCCCGGACGGCTCGGTCCGTGCCGCGCTCTACATGGAGAGCCCCGACTTCGTGCATGCCGAACTGGCCGCGCTGGACTTCCTCCTGACCGTCCTGAGCGCCGCGCGCCCCGCCTCCCTCGGCTGGCTGCCCGCGGCCCTGGGAGGCCCGGATCCGCACCGACTCCCCGAACCGAAAGGACCGGACCCGCCATGCCACGGGAGCGCCCCACCGTGTCAGTGATCATCCCCAACCACAACTACGAGAAGACCCTGCGGGCCTGCCTGGAATCCGTCTACGCCCAGACCCTGAGCCCGTTGGACGTGGTCGTCGTGGACGACGCCAGCACCGACCGCTCGCGCGACATCGCCCGCGAGTTCCCCTGCGTACTCGTCGCCCGCCCGGACAACGCGGGAGTCTCCGCCGCCCGCAACCTCGGCGTGGCCGCCTCCGCCGGCCAGGTGCTGTTCTTCCTCGACTCCGACATCGCGTTGGCCCCCGACGCGATCCGGAACGCCGTCGACCTGCTCATGGACGACCCGGAGACCGGCTGCGTCCACGGCGTCCTGGACCCCGAACCGCTCTTCGACGACGGCCCGGTGGAGGTCTACCACTGTCTGCACGCCCACTTCTGGCGACACCGCAGCGCCGGAGTCGTCGGCACCGCCTTCTTCGCGCTGGCCGCGATCGAGCGCCGCGTCTTCGAGGCGACCGGGCCCTTCGACGAGAACCTCCGCGACTCCGAGGACGTCGAGTACAGCGACCGCCTCGCCGCCACCCACCGCATCCGCCTCAGCGAGCGGGTGACCGGCCGCCACGACGACGTGGACCGGCTGCTGCCGATGCTCGCCGAGCAGTACCGCCGCTCCCAACTGCTCGTCCCCGTCGCCGCCGTCGAGCGCCGGCGCGGCGGCGGACTGCGCGCCAACCGCACCGGCGGCGTCCTGGCCGCCGGTCTGGTCCCGCTCACCCTCCCACTCGCCTTCCTCACCCCTTGGCTGCTCGCCGTGCCCCTGGCGTGCGCCGTGGCCTTCGCGCTGGCGGACCCCGGGCTGTCGCGCTTCGTGGCCCGCCGCAAGGGGTGGCCCTTCCTGCTCCGCTTCACCGCGCTGCACTTCGCGGTGCACCTGGCGCTGGTCCTCGGCGCGGTGGTCGGCGGGCTGCGCTGGCTGGTCGACCCCCGCTTCGGCCCCTCCGTCCGGGGCCGCCGCGACCGGCCCGCCCCGGTGGCCGCCCCGTGAGCGCCGGAGTGGACCAGGAGCACGGGGCCGCCGGGGCGGGGG
>NZ_JAAXYC010000506.1 GCF_018619185.1 Streptomyces sp. McG3
GCCCCGGAAGAACCACCTTCGTCCCCGCCCCCCTCGGCCGCGTCCTCATCGCCCGCGAGCCCCTCGGCGACCACCGCGTCGTCCCCGTCGCCGCCGTCGCTCTCCGGGCCCTCGCCCTCGGCCTCACCCGCGTCCGCGGCCTCGTCCCGCACCGCCAGCGACTCCGTCACCAGCTGCTGGGTGAAACGGTCCAGGAGCCGGTGGGCAGCCGCGAGCGCGGCGCCCTCCTCCAGCTCGGCCAGCCGCCCGTCCCCGCTCGCGGTGCCGCTGTAGGTGAGCGCCGTCCCGCCGTCCGTCTCCGTGAGGCCGATGGTCAGGGCCACCTCGACCGCACCGGCGCCCCGGGCCTCGACGCCCCGCCCGGACACCGAGAAGCGCTGCCCGCCCGAACCGCCGGGCCCCTCCGGGCCGGTGAGCCGCAGCTCGCCCCGGTAGGTGATGGTGTGGCCGCCGGCCCGCAGCTTCAGCCGCCCCGCCAGGGGCGACGCCGACGCGTCGGCGTCCCTCTGGAGGCCGGGGACGCAGCGGGCGACCCGGGCGGGATCGCCCAGCGTGCGCAGCAGGGTCGGGACGGGAACCGGAACGAACACCTCATGCTCCATGGAAACCGAGCCTAATCGGCCCCGGCCCCGACGTCAGCGCTTCCGCCCGCCGAAAGCCGGGCGCGCTCACACGTCCTCCCAGTACCGGGGATGGATCAGCGTCGACGGAATCAGCCCGGGAAGCCGGGCGTCGTCCGCCGCCCGCACCCCCTCGCGCAGCTCCCGGCCGCCCAGCGACCGCGGTACGGGCCCGCCGGCGACCAGCGCGGGCTGCGGAGCCGCGCCCGGACCGGCGAGGAGGAAACCCCAGTCCTCCCGCTCCCGGTCCTCGCCGCCGCCCCGGTCCGGGCTCGCGGCGAGTCCCGTGTACCGGCCGGTGACGCGGTACGGGCGGGTCGCGAGGCCGCCCGCGCGCATCGAGGCCTCCACCGTCCAGAAGGTCTGCGGCCGGGCGCCCAGCGGCCCGGCGTGCACCACGAGCCGCCCGTCCGGGGCCAGGGCCTCCGCGACCAGCCCGTAGAACTCGGCGGAGTACAGCTTCGTGCTGGCGGTGATGCCCGGGTCCGGGAGGTCGGAGATCACCACGTCGTAGCGTCCCCGGTCGGCCCGGAGCCAGGTGAACGCGTCCGCCCCGACCACCGAGACCCGGGGGTCGCGGAAGGCGTGGTCGTTCAGCTCGGAGAGAGCGGGGTCCGTGCGGGCCAGTCGGGTGACGGCCGGGTCCAGCTCGACGACGGTGACCGAGCGGACATCCTCGTAACGCAGCATCTCGCGGGCGGCCAGTCCGTCGCCGCCGCCCAGGATGAGCACGCGGGCGCGGGACCCGTTCATCGCGGGGTGCACCAGCGCCTCGTGGTAGCGGTACTCGTCGCGGGCGCTGACCCGCAGCCGGCCGTCCAGATAGAGGCCGAGGGAATCGCGGTCGGTGCCGGTCAGAACAACCTCCTGCACCCCGGTCTGCACGGCGACCCGCACCTGGTCCCCGTACACCGCCCGCCGCGCGGCCCGCTCGAAGTCGTCGACCAGCACCGTGGCCGTGGCCAGCACCGCGATCACCGAGCCGTTGACCAGGACGAGGAGCCACCGGGAACGGGAGGTGAGGTCGCGCCGGAACACCCACAGGACCAGCGCGCCGCCCGCCGCCGCGTTGACCGCGCCGGTGAACAGCGCACCGGTCAACTGCCCCAGCACCGGCAGCAGCAGGAACGGGAACGCGAGCCCGCCGACCAGCGCGCCCACGTAGTCGGCGGCGAAGAGATCGGCGACGGCCCCGCCCGCGTCCTGCCGGTCGACGCGCTGGATCAGCGTCATCAGCAGCGGGATCTCCGCGCCGATCAGCACCCCGATCGCCAGCGAGAAGCCGACCAGCGCGTACTGCGAGTCGCCGAGCCAGGCGAACGAGGCGTAGAGCACCAGCGCGGAGGAGCCGCCGATCAGCGCGAGGGCCGCCTCGACCATCCCGAAACCGACGGCGGCGCGGCAGCGCAAACGTTTCGCGAGAAGCGAGCCGATGCCCATCGCGAACACCATCACGGAGAGCACGACGGAGGCCTGGGTGACCGAATCGCCGATCAGGTAGGAGGCGAGCGCGACCAGTTCGAGCTCGTAGACGAGACCGCAGGCGGCGCAGACGAAGACCGCGGCCAGCACGAGGAACCGGCCGGTCCTCGGCCGTACGGGAAGCCGCGCCGCGCCCCCTCGCAGCGACATCTGCTGGTCGATCATGATGCGAACGCTACGTCACTGCACCATCGCGACCTGTCACCCACACGGGTGTAAGTGCCCCTGCCGGTCAGGCCGCGGGCGCGGGAATCCGCACCCCCACCCTGGTCCGGGTCACCACCAACTGCCCCTCCTGCGGGTACGCGTGCCAGGTGCGCCACCGCACCTGGCCCTCGGTGCGCTGGGCGAGCATGGCGGTGAAGGCGTACGGGCTGCCGGGGAAGGTGCCCGCCAGACCGTGCGGGTGGTCGCTCACCAGGGCGAGCAACTCCTGCGCCCGCCCGGCGAACTGCCCCTGCGTCAGGGTCTCGACGCGCGCCGCGAATTCGTACTCCCAGTCCCCGAGCCGCTTCGCGACGCCGAGGGGCAGGGGGGTGCTGCTGCCGGGCATACAGGCCACGGTCTCGGAGCAGACCCCGCGGTCCTCCTGGAGGAGGACCTGGTGGGAGGCGCCGAGCAGCCTCAACTGGAGTTCGGCGCCGCCGAGCTGGAGATCGAGGACCGCCAGGGCGGGCAGCGGCTCCCGCCCCAGCATCCAGGCCAGGTCGGCGGCGCGGGTATCGGAATAGGCCGTCTGGAGGGTGGTGAGCATGGGTGGGCTCCGCAAACACGCATGGACACATGGACAGCAGGACGCCCCCGAGTTGCTGCGCGTGGGAGGTGGGGAGCGCCCGATCTGGTCCGACTGGGGTCCGAGGGCTGATTGTTCTCTTCAACGAGGGAATCACGAAGTACGCCCACTCACAGCGTTTTCGCCCAACTTGCCGTGGTTTCCATCCCCCCGGGGGCCCACCGGTTCACTTGTTCAACCAAAAACGTCCGCGTCGCTCAACAAAAGAGCGTCCGGAGGGAGTTCACCCTCCGGACGCCCGGTCTCATGTCACCTGCGGTGACCGTGCGGCGGCGGCCCGGTCAGCTGCCGCCCCCGCCACAGCCGCCCCCGCCGCCCCCGCACGAC
>NZ_JAAXYC010000507.1 GCF_018619185.1 Streptomyces sp. McG3
AACACAGTGGACGCGAGCAACTGAGGACAAGCCCTCGGCCTATTAGTACCAGTCAGCTCCACCCCTTACAGGGCTTCCACATCTGGCCTATCAACCCAGTCGTCTACTGGGAGCCTTAACCCTTCAAGAGGGTGGGAATACTCATCTCGAAGCAGGCTTCCCGCTTAGATGCTTTCAGCGGTTATCCTTTCCGAACGTAGCCAACCAGCCATGCCCTTGGCAGGACAACTGGCACACCAGAGGTTCGTCCGTCCCGGTCCTCTCGTACTAGGGACAGCCCTTCTCAATATTCCTACGCGCACAGCGGATAGGGACCGAACTGTCTCACGACGTTCTAAACCCAGCTCGCGTACCGCTTTAATGGGCGAACAGCCCAACCCTTGGGACCGACTCCAGCCCCAGGATGCGACGAGCCGACATCGAGGTGCCAAACCATCCCGTCGATATGGACTCTTGGGGAAGATCAGCCTGTTATCCCCGGGGTACCTTTTATCCGTTGAGCGACAGCGCTTCCACAAGCCACTGCCGGATCACTAGTCCCGACTTTCGTCCCTGCTCGACCCGTCGGTCTCACAGTCAAGCTCCCTTGTGCACTTACACTCAACACCTGATTGCCAACCAGGCTGAGGGAACCTTTGGGCGCCTCCGTTACTCTTTAGGAGGCAACCGCCCCAGTTAAACTACCCATCAGACACTGTCCCTGATCCGGATCACGGACCCAGGTTAGACATCCAGCACGACCAGAGTGGTATTTCAACGACGACTCCACAACCACTGGCGTGGCCGCTTCAAAGTCTCCCACCTATCCTACACAAGCCGAACCGAACACCAATATCAAACTATAGTAAAGGTCCCGGGGTCTTTCCGTCCTGCTGCGCGAAACGAGCATCTTTACTCGTAGTGCAATTTCACCGGGCCTATGGTTGAGACAGTCGAGAAGTCGTTACGCCATTCGTGCAGGTCGGAACTTACCCGACAAGGAATTTCGCTACCTTAGGATGGTTATAGTTACCACCGCCGTTTACTGGCGCTTAAGTTCTCAGCTTCGCCACCCCGAAAGGCAGCTAACCGGTCCCCTTAACGTTCCAGCACCGGGCAGGCGTCAGTCCGTATACATCGCCTTACGGCTTCGCACGGACCTGTGTTTTTAGTAAACAGTCGCTTCTCGCTGGTCTCTGCGGCCACCCCCAGCTCAAGCAGCAAGTGCTATCACCAGTGATGGCCCCCCTTCTCCCGAAGTTACGGGGGCATTTTGCCGAGTTCCTTAACCATAGTTCACCCGAACGCCTCGGTATTCTCTACCTGACCACCTGAGTCGGTTTAGGGTACGGGCCGCCATGAAACTCGCTAGAGGCTTTTCTCGACAGCATAGGATCATCCACTTCACCACAATCGGCTCGGCATCAGGTCTCACCCTTAACGTGTGACGGATTTACCTACCACACGGGCTACACCCTTACCCCGGGACAACCACCGCCCGGGCTGGACTACCTTCCTGCGTCACCCCATCGCTTACCTACTACAAGTCTGGTTCATCGGCTCCACCACTACCCTCAACTCCGAAGAGATCGGGCCGGCTTCACGGACTTAGCATCGCCTGATTCAGTACTGGGCGTTTCAAAGCGGGTACCGGAATATCAACCGGTTGTCCATCGACTACGCCTGTCGGCCTCGCCTTAGGTCCCGACTTACCCTGGGCAGATCAGCTTGACCCAGGAACCCTTAGTCAATCGGCGCACACGTTTCTCACGTGTGTATCGCTACTCATGCCTGCATTCTCACTCGTGAACCGTCCACAACTCGCTTCCGCGGCTGCTTCACCCGGCACACGACGCTCCCCTACCCATCCACACAGGCGTTGGCCCTATATGTGTGAATGACACGACTTCGGCGGTACGCTTGAGCCCCGCTACATTGTCGGCGCGGAATCACTTGACCAGTGAGCTATTACGCACTCTTTCAAGGGTGGCTGCTTCTAAGCCAACCTCCTGGTTGTCTCTGCGACTCCACATCCTTTCCCACTTAGCGTACGCTTAGGGGCCTTAGTCGATGCTCTGGGCTGTTTCCCTCTCGACCATGGAGCTTATCCCCCACAGTCTCACTGCCGTGCTCTCACTTACCGGCATTCGGAGTTTGGCTAAGGTCAGTAACCCGGTAGGGCCCATCGCCTATCCAGTGCTCTACCTCCGGCAAGAAACACACGACGCTGCACCTAAATGCATTTCGGGGAGAACCAGCTATCACGGAGTTTGATTGGCCTTTCACCCCTAACCACAGGTCATCCCCCAGGTTTTCAACCCTGGTGGGTTCGGTCCTCCACGAAGTCTTACCTCCGCTTCAACCTGCCCATGGCTAGATCACTCCGCTTCGGGTCTAGAGCGTGCAACTCAATCGCCCTATTCGGACTCGCTTTCGCTACGGCTTCCCCACACGGGTTAACCTCGCTACACACCGCTAACTCGCAGGCTCATTCTTCAAAAGGCACGCAGTCACGACTGCATGTGCAAGCACATACAGCGACGCTCCCACGGCTTGTAGGCACACGGTTTCAGGTACTATTTCACTCCGCTCCCGCGGTACTTTTCACCATTCCCTCACGGTACTATCCGCTATCGGTCACCAGGGAATATTTAGGCTTAGCGGGTGGTCCCGCCAGATTCACACGGGATTTCTCGGGCCCCGTGCTACTTGGGTGTCTCTCAAACGAGCCGTTAATGTTTCAGCTACGGGGGTCTTACCCTCTACGCCGGACCTTTCGCATGTCCTTCGCCTACATCAACGGTTTCTGACTCGTCTCACAGCCGGCAGACCGTGAAAAAGAGATCCCACAACCCCGCATGCGCAACCCCTGCCGGGTATCACACGCATACGGTTTGGCCTCATCCAGTTTCGCTCGCCACTACTCCCGGAATCACGGTTGTTTTCTCTTCCTGAGGGTACTGAGATGTTTCACTTCCCCTCGTTCCCTCCACACTGCCTATGTGTTCAGCAGCGGGTGACAGCCCATGACGACTGCCGGGTTTCCCCATTCGGAAACCCCCGGATCAAAGCTTGGTTGACAGCTCCCCGGGGACTATCGTGGCCTCCCACGTCCTTCATCGGTTCCTGGTGCCAAGGCATCCACCGTGCGCCCTTAAAAACTTGGCCACAGATGCTCGCGTCCACTGTGCAGTTCTCAA
>NZ_JAAXYC010000508.1 GCF_018619185.1 Streptomyces sp. McG3
GTGTGCGCGGGGGCCGGCGGGCGGGGCGCGGTGCCGTCGGCGTTGGCGGTGCCGATCGAGTACGCGACGAGAAGGGCGAGCGCGGTGAGTCCCCAGCGGCGGGCCCGCGCCCGCAGGGTCACCCCGGCCGGAGCCGGTGCGGCGGGCGCGAGGGTGACGGTCCACAGGGTGGGGTCGGTCGGTAACGACATCTCGGTCTCCGTTCGGCGGCGGTCAGATCAGGGCGGTGAGGAGCGCGGCGGCCAGGGCCACCAGGGCAACGGCGGTGATGTCGCCCGCCAGTCGCAGCCCCCGGTACTTGCGGCGGGCGATCTGGGAGAGCGTGACGATGTGGGCCGCGCGGTCGGTCGGCGCATCGAGGTCGGCGAGCAGCTGCTCGCCGGTGCACAGCGACCAGTAGAGGAAGCTGCCGCGGGGGTTCCCGGTCAGGCGCGGTCGCACGACGACCAGGACGACGAGCATGGCGGCGACCAGGCCGACGGCGCCGGTGCCGACAAGCACGGCGGACAGGCCCGGTAACGGCTTGCCGGGCACGGCGGCCACCAGCGCGGCCAGCGGCAGCGAGAAGGCGGTGAGCAGGACGCCGGACTTGGCGTCGGTCCGGCTGATCTCCGCGAGCACCGTGGCGGTGGCGGCGTCCAGGCGGGCCTCGATGTCGAGTTCCTTGGGCACGAGCGGGGTCCTTCCGGAGCGGGTCAGCGGACGTCGTTGCGGTTCTTGGCGAACAGGCCCTTCGTCGTGCTGGAGACCGTGGTGCTCTCCTGCCGGACCGTGCCGGTGTAGTGGTTGTGGACCTCCGCCGGCGCGGACGCGGCCTTGGCGCGGCCCACGGCCTTGAGGAGCGATCCGGCGGCGAGGACCAGGGCGACGGGCCCGGTGGCGCCGATGGCGAGGGTCACCGGGTCGACCTGCCCGAGCGTGTACAGCACGAGCGAGGTGGCGCCGCCGACGGACAGGGCCGCGACGCTGCCGGAGAGCATCAGGGCGCTGGCGTCCGTGGCGCGCTGGGACATCGGCGTGCGGCCGGGCTGGGCGACCGGCGGGGTCGGCCCGTACGCGGGCGGCGTGGTCTCGTCGCGGTACGAGGTCGGCACCTCGTACGGCGAGGCGCACCACTCGGTGATGAGCTGGCGGGCGCGGGCGTCGGCCTCGTCGGCGCTGAGCGGGGCGGCGGTTCGGTCGTGGTCCACTGGGGCTCCTTCGTCGTGGTGGCACTGCGGGGAAGGGGCCGGGGCCCGGAGGCGGAATCTCCAGGGCCCCGGTGTGGTGCTGGGGGTGTGTCAGCGGGTGATCTCGTACAGGCCGCGCCCGGCGCGGACGACGTCGCCGGAGTCGGCGAGCATCCCGAGCTTGTTGCGGACGGAGCCGACCTTGACGGTGTCGCCGCCGTCGGCGTTGACGAGGAGGGTGATCTCGTCGGGGGTCATCGCGTCCTCGCTGTCGGCCAGGACGACGAGGATGCGGTCGGCCACGAGCTGCGCGCTGCGGCCGCCCTTGGTGGCCTGGGTCTTGGCGGCCTGCTTCTGCTGCTCGTCGCGGACGGCCTCGCAGAGCGCGGTCATCGCGTCGGTGCCCCGGGCCGCGTACGCCTCGCCCGCCCCGTCGACGGAGGTGGCCTCCAGGCGCTCGGGGTCGCCCGGCCCGTACAGGGCGAGGATCTCCGGGTCCAGGCCCGGCATCGGCAGGATGGAGCCGATGCGGAAGTGCCGCATCATGCTCGTCGGGTGCGGTCCGGAGAGCAGGTACGCGGACCCCTGGGTGTCGCAGACGTCATCGTCGTCGTCGGCTCCCTCCGCGAACTGCGAGCGCAGGACGCGGGGCTTGAGGCTCTTGGGGATCGGCACGAGCTGGGTGCCGGCGGGGAGCAGCCCGTCCGCGACGAGCTGGCGCATCATGCTGGAGCTCCAGCGGAGCAGCGTGACCTCGCCCTCCTTGAGCATGGCCCTCAGCGTGTCGGAGCCGCCCAGCTCCTCCAGGTGGCTGGCCTGCGCGTCCAGCTCCTCGCCGACGCCGACCGACCGGCCCGTGCGCCCCAGCTCCTTGACCAGGTAGGTGCCCTCCTCGCGGTACGGGGCGCCCTTCTCCAGGAGGCGGTTGGCCTCGTCGATCCGCACCGACACCAGCGGGTCGGGGTTGCCGATGACGAAGGCGTTGCGCCCCAGCGCGGCGTAGCGGGCCTGGCGCTCCTGGGCGACGGCGACCGCCGCCCGCAGCATGAGGATCACTTCCTCCTGACTGGTGGCGAGCCAGTCGACCTGGCCCCGGGCCTCGGGGGCGGACTGGCCGCCCTTGAGGTCGCCGTACCAGCTGACGATCCCGTTGCGCTTCTCGCACGCCAGGATGTACTGCACCGTCCTGGACTTGCCCGCGCCGGTCGTCCCGAAGGTCAGGGCGCGGACCGCGCTGCCGGTGCGGGGGTCGAACAGGCGACGGCGGGCGGGGCGGCCGTTGTGGTAGCGGCCGACGACGATCCGGCCGTACTTGTCCATCAGCATGTCCTCGTCGCTCGGGGGCGGCATGACCGCGAGCGGGTTGGACGGGTAGATCGTCACCAGGGCGTGGCGGGAGCCGTCGGTCTCCACGGCGATCCGGCCCGGGTCGGTGATCTGGAAGGCGGAAGCGAGCGCCGCCAGGTCGTACTTGATGACCTGGCCCGGCGGGACCTCGACCATCAGTTCCACGATCTGGTCGTCCGGCAGGGCGGGGGCGGCGGCGGGCGTGATGGTCACGGGGTCTCCTTCGTGAGGTCGGGCGTGGTCATGGAGCCGAAGTTGATGGCGGTGATGGTGGCGCCGGGCATGGCCACCGGGGCGATGCGAGTGGCCCACACGGTGTGTGCGTCCAGGGCCTCGTCGGCGGTGCCGATGGTGAGCAGCCGGACCGAGGCACCGCGGCCCGGCACGGGGCCGACGGTGATGACGTCCTCGGGCAGGTCCATGAGGGCGGACAGGCGGCGGACCGAGACCTCGGGGACCGGCTCGCCCGGGGCGATGGAGCGGATGACCGCCCGCATCGCGTCCTCGCCGGTCCGCTCGATGTCCTCCAGGGCCGTGCCGGGTGCGGCACCGCCCTCGATGGCGACCCGCTCCAGCCACCACTGGGCGACGGGGTGGTCGGCCCTCTCCTCGACCACGGCCAGGCCGGGCTGCGGTGCGGGCGGGGC
>NZ_JAAXYC010000509.1 GCF_018619185.1 Streptomyces sp. McG3
TCTCCCAGGCGTCGGCCGGGCGGGTGGCGCGGGCCATCACCGAGAGCGGGTCGGCGTCCAGCTTCTGCTGGGGGCTGGGGGCGAACTTCACCGGCAGCTCGACCAGGTGGCGGGACATGATGTTGCCGACCCAGCGCAGCTCGCTCTCCCCGACACCGAGCTCCAGGTCCGGCACGCGCATCAGGAGGGCGTCGACCCCGACGTCGGCGATGGCCCGGCCGATGTCCTGTCCCGGACACTCGTGGGGGCCGCCGCTGAAGGCGAGGTGGGCGCGGTTTCCGCCCATGTCGGCGGCCAGGTCCGGGCGGACGGTGGGGTCGGTGTTGGCCGGGGCGATCCCGACGAGCAGGGCGTCACCCGCCTTGATCTGCTGGCCGCCCAGCTCCGTGTCGCCGACCGCCCAGCGGCCGAAGACGGCGGTGAACGGCGGCTCGTCCCAGAGGGTCTGCTCGACCGCCTCGGGGACGGTCATGTGCCCGCCGCTGAGCCGGGCGCGGAAGCGCGGGTCGATCAGGACCATGCGCAGCACGTTGGCGATGAGGTTGGCGGTGGACTCGTAGGCGGCGATCATGATCAGGCGCAGATGCTCGATGACCTCGGTGTCGGTCATCGTCGCGGGGTGCTCGACGAGCCAGGAGGCCAGGTCCGGCGAGGGTTCGGCGCGGCGCCGCTCGACCAGGCGCGTCAGCACGGACACGATGTGGGCGTTGCTGGCCACGGCGGTCTCGGTGCCGCGCGTCATGTCCCGGGCCGCCTGGACGAGTCGCTCGTCGTACTCCTCCGGCATGCCGAAGATCGCGCACACCACCATCATCGGCAGATGCTCCGCGAACTGGCTGACCAGGTCGGCGGTGCCCTTCTCGCAGAAGTCGTTGACGAGGCGGTTACTGAAGCGGTTGATGTGGCGGCGCACCCCGCGGGTGTCGATGCGCTCCATGCTGTCGGTGACCGCGCCGCGCTGCCGTTCGTGCTTGGCGCCGTCGGCGAACACGCAGACGGGCTGCCAGGTGAAGATCGGGGCGAGCGGGTGGTCCGGGGCGACGCTGCCGTCCTGGAGGGCCCGCCAGCGACGCGAGTCCCGGGAGAACTGGGAGGGCGTACGGGTGACGTGGAGGTTCTCGCTGTGGCCGAGCACGAGCCAGGCGGGAACGTCGCCGTGGAGCAGGATCGGGGCGACCGTGCCGTGTTCGGCGCGGAGTTTGTCGTAGAGGCCCGCCGGGTTGTTCTCCGCCTCGGGGCCGTGGAGCCGGCGCAGTCCGCCGGGGCCGATGTCGAGGTTGTGGGCCGGGCACTGCGGCGGGGGCACGGTGCCGGGTTCGTGGTGGAAGGGGGTTGTCACAGGGGCTCCAGGGATCAGGATTCCAGGGCTGGTGCACAAACGGCCGGGACGGGCCGACAGTTCGCGGAACCGACCGGACAGGGCCGGGCCGGGGGCAGACGCCGCGGGATGGCGCGCGCCCCCGGTCGTGGATCCGGTCGTGGATCCGGTCGTGGATCCGGTCGTGGATCTGCCGGACCGGGGTTGTCCCGACGGTGGTTCGGCGTCAGGCGAGGGGGACGGCCAGGCTGTGCAGATAGCGCATCAGGGTCATCAGCACATCGCGGCTGGAGGCCCGCAGCCGGGCGTCGCAGTCGACCATCGGGACCTCGTCCGGCAGGTCGAGGGCTCTGCGCAGGGCCTCGACCGGGTGGTGCGGCGCGTCGGGGAAGGTGTTCACGGCCACCACGAAGGGCACTCCGCGCTCCTCCAGCCGGCCGATGACGTCGAAGCTGACTTCGAGCCGTCTCGTGTCGATGAGGACGACCGCGCCGAGTGCGCCCTCGAAGAGGCCGTTCCAGAGGAACCAGAAGCGTTCCTGGCCGGGGGTGCCGAACAGATACAGGATCAGTTCCTCGCTGAGGCTGATCCGTCCGAAGTCCATGGCGACCGTGGTGGCGGTCTTCGCCTCCACCCCGGCGTTGTCGTCCACGCCGACGCCGGCCTGGGTCATGGTCTCTTCGGTCGTCAGTGGCCGGATCTCGCTCACCGAGCCGACCATGGTCGTCTTGCCGACGCCGAACCCGCCGACGATCACGACCTTCACCGCGGCGGTGGCCGTGGTGGGAAGGACGTCCTCGCTGCGGGGTCCGGTGATCGTGTCAGAGCTTCTGAAGTCCATGCATCACCGCTTCGAGAAGGGACCTGTCGGGGAGCGTGGCGCGGACGATCGGCGCACGCGACTGGATGAGTTCGGTCGCGAGGAGATCGCTCAGGAGCGAGGTGACCACGCTGAAGGGCAGGCTGAGGTAGGCCGAGATCTCGGCGACGGACAACGGCGCCTGGCAGAGCCGCAGGATGGCCGCCTGCTCGGGCTGGAAGGTCGGCGAGGGCTCCGCCTGCGCGACGACCATCGTGACCAGGTCGAGCGCCGACCGTTCACTGTCGTCGAGATCGCCGGTGATCACGTACAGCCGCTCCGGATCGTGGAGGTCCGGATCGGCCTTGCGGCGTTCTCGTCGAGGACCACTCATCCGGACTGCCCGCCGTGGCGGGGCGGGCTGGTCAGGTGGGCTCCGATCCGCACGACCATGTCCCGCATCCGGGCCCCGACGAGTCCGGCGTCGACGGTCTCGCCGGCCAGGACCGCGAGGTAGGCGCCGGCCCCGGCAGCCATCAGGTAGAAGAACCCGCCCGTCACCTCGATGACCACGAGCTTCATGAGGCCGTCGCTGTACGGGATCTCGGTGGCCACGGCGGCGGCCAGGCTCTGCAGCCCGGCGCAGGCCGCCGCGAGCCGGTCGGCGACGTCGGGGTCGCCGCCGTGCATCGCGATGCGCAGGCCGTCGGACGAGAGCACCACGATCTGGTGGATGCTCGGAACGTCGTCGGCCAGTTCCTTGAGCATCCAGTCCATGTTTCCCCGCTGCTGGATCACTTCAGATCTCCCTTGTCCCACGCGTCATCGGAGTCTTCGCCGTGCTTTCGTTCCTGCGGTACGCCGTTGACGGCCTTGGTGAAGGCCTCCAGCCAGAGGCCGGGGGGCTTCTCCTCGCCGCGTCCGTCGTCCGCGCCCTCGTCCGCGCCGGGATGGAAACCGTTGGCGGGGGCGGGGGGTGGTGGGGGCTGCTGCGGGAGGT
>NZ_JAAXYC010000510.1 GCF_018619185.1 Streptomyces sp. McG3
GGCCCCGACAGCCCCGGCCCCGCCTCCCACCGCGCCGAGGACATCCAGCGCCGGGCCACCGAGGCCGCCCTCCTCCAGCTCGGTCACGGCGCCACCGCCCTGCGCACCCACGTCCGCGTCGGCGACGTCCAGGGCCTCGCCCCGCTCGAAGCCGTCCTGCAGACCCGGCGTGCCCTGCGCGGCCTCGCCGACGTCATGCCCGTCGCGGTCCCCCGGCTCCTCACCGGCATCGCGGGGGCGGACAGCCTGGCGATGCTCCGGGACGCGGTGAAGATGGGCGCGGCCGTCGTCGGCGGCTGCCCCGACCTAGACCCCGACCCCACGGGCTACACCGAGGCCGTCCTGGAGATCGCGGCCGAGCACGGCTGCCCCGTGGACCTGCACACCGACGGCGACGACCCCGCCCGCCTGGCCCGGCTCGCCGCGATGGCCGCCGGTCTGCGCCCCGGCGTCACCCTCGGCCCCTGCGGCGGCCTGGCCCACCTGCCCCTGGACGCCGCGGCCCGCGCCGCCGACCAGCTCGCCGCCGCCGGGATCACCGTGGTCTGCCTGCCCCAGGGCGGCTGCGCCGGCGCGGAGCGCCGTACGACCGCCCCCGTACGCCTGCTGCGCTCCGCCGGGGTGCGCGTCGCGGCGGGCAGCGGTGCGCTGCGGGACACGGCCAACCCGGTCGGTCGCGGTGATCCGCTCGAAGCCGCCTACCTCCTGGCCTCACAGGCGGGGCTCCGCGCCGAACAGGCGTACGCGCTGGTCTCCACGGCCGCCCGCGCGGCCCTCGGCCTTCCCGATGTGCGCGTCGAGGCGGGCTTCCCCGCCGAACTCCTGGCCGTACGCGGCGAACGGCTCTCCGCGGTGCTCTCGCTCGCCTACAGCCGCATCGTCATCCACGGCGGCCGGATCGTCGCCCGCACCAGCGCCGTGCGCGAGTACTGCGACTCCGACGGTGACGCCGCCACGGGGCTCGGCGGACTCCCTCGGCAGGGGCGGCCCGACTCCGGCGCCGGGCCGAGGAACTGAGCGCGGCCGGGTTCCCGGGCGTACGGTCGGTGGTATGCGCATTGTCATCGCAGGTGGACACGGACAGATCGCACTGCGGCTGGAGCGGCTGCTCGCCGCACGCGGGGATGAAGCCGTAGGGATCATCCGCAACCCCCAACAGAGTCATGACCTGACCGAAGCCGGCGCCCAACCCGCCGTGCTGGACCTCGAATCGGCCACCGTGGAGCAGACCGCGGAGGTGCTGCGCGGCGCGGACGCGGCCGTCTTCGCCGCGGGTGCGGGGCCGAACAGCGGTGTCGCCCGCAAGGACACCGTCGACCGCGACGCGGCCGTGCTGTTCGCCGACGCGGCCGAGGCGGCGGGCGTCCGCCGCTATCTCGTCGTCTCCTCGATGGGCGCCGACCCGGACCACCCCGGCGACGAGGTCTTCGACGTGTATCTGCGGGCCAAGGGCGCCGCCGACGCCGACGTACGCTCCCGCGCCGCACTGGACTGGACGATTCTGCGCCCCGGCATGCTGACCGACGACGCGGGCACCGGGCAGGTCGTCCTGGCCGCCTCTACGGGCCGCGGCCCGATCCCCCGCGACGACGTGGCGGCCACGCTGCTGGAGCTGCTGGACACCCCGGCGACGGCGGGCCTCACCCTCGAAGCGATCTCCGGGAACGTGCCGGTGACGGTGGCCGTGAAGGACGTCGCCGGCAACTGATCAGCGGCGGGACTCCTGACGGGAACTCCGCGCCCGGACAACGAGGAAGCCCCCGACCGGAAGAACCGGTCGGGGGCTTCGTTCGCGTGGCGGCGCCAGGGTTCGAACCTGGGTAGGCTGAGCCGGCAGATTTACAGTCTGCTCCCTTTGGCCACTCGGGCACACCGCCTCGAACGACGCGTTGGATCTCGTGGTGAGCTCCTTGGCGACGACGTAAACGATACCTGATGGCCAGGGGTGCTCCGCCACCTCATTGATCAGCCGCCGGAGGGTGCGGCGGTGGCTAGGCTTGCGCCGTATCCCCAAGCATTCGACGCAAGGAGCCACACGTCATGGCCGACTCCAGTTTCGACATCGTCTCGAAGGTCGAGCGGCAGGAGGTCGACAACGCCCTCAACCAGGCCGCCAAGGAGATCTCCCAGCGTTACGACTTCAAGGGCACGGGCGCCTCGATCTCGTGGTCGGGCGAGAAGATTCTGATGGAGGCGAACGGCGAGGAGCGGGTCAAGGCCATCCTCGACATCTTCCAGTCCAAGCTGATCAAGCGCGGTATCTCGCTGAAGTCGCTGGACGCAGGTGAGCCGCAGCTCTCCGGCAAGGAGTACAAGATCTTCGCCACGATCGAGGAAGGCATCTCCCAGGACAACGCCAAGAAGGTGGCGAAGATCATCCGCGACGAGGGCCCCAAGGGCGTCAAGGCGCAGGTCCAGGGCGACGAGCTGCGGGTCAGCTCGAAGAGCCGGGACGACCTCCAGGCCGTGCAGGCGCTGCTGAAGGGGCAGGACTTCGACTTCGCGGTGCAGTTCGTGAACTACCGGTGATCAAGCGCGTCGATCCGTACGGGCGTTGCCGGATCGCTTGAGCCGAACTGAGCCGATCCGAGCACAACGGGGCACACCGCCGAGGCCGACCTCGACGGCGTGCCTCTTCGTGTGCCGGGCCCCGGGGCGCGGGTGCGATGTCCGAATACCGCCGGTGGGGGTGTGGTGAGCGGGCGCAGACTGGTCGTACCGACCGGGGAAGTGAGAAGCATGACGACGGTGTACGCGCGGGTGGAGAGCCCGCTGGGCGAGTTGCTGCTGGTCGGCGAGACGGTGGCGGAGGGGCCGGACGCGGCCGGGGAGGCCGGTGCCCGGCTGCTCTCGTTGTCGATGCCCGGTCAGAAGGGCGGCGCGGTCGTCCAGGACGGCTGGCGGCACGCCCCGGAGGCGTTCGCGGAGGTCGCCCGGCAGTTGGAGGCGTACTTCGCGGGGCGCTCGACGCGGTTCGACGTGCCGCTGGCGGAGGGTGCGGGCACGGAGTTCCAGCGGCGGGTCTGGGCGGCGCTGGAGTCGATCCCGTACGGGAGCACGGTGTCGTACGGGGAGGTCGCGGCGCGGGTCGGGGCCTCGGGTGC
>NZ_JAAXYC010000511.1 GCF_018619185.1 Streptomyces sp. McG3
TCCCCGTACGCATCGCGCGGCCCGCCCAACCCCGCTTCACCTGGCACCACTTCGCGATGCGGTTCAGCTCCACGCCTCGCGGTGCCCGCCTCGCCCGACACCTGGCCGGCGAACGGCTCGACGCCTGGGGCATCCCGTACGGGAGTGACGCCCACGACGCGTTGACGCTGATCGTGGCGGAGCTCAGCGCCAACGCCGCCAGCCACGGCCTCGTACCGGGACGTGACTTCCGCCTCCGGCTCTCCGCCGAGAACGCGACCGTACGTGTGGAGGTCACCGACACCCGGGGCGAACGCGTGCCCGCACTCAGCGACCCGTCGGCCGACGACCAGGAAGGCGGCAGAGGACTGGTCCTCGTAGCGCCCTGACCGACAACTGGGGCTGGTTCCCCCTCACCGACGGTCCCGGAAAGACCGTCTGGGCCTCGCTCGACGTACGGCCCCTCTGACCCGGTGCCGGCGCTACCCGATCTCCACCACCCGCGCCCACGCCGGAGGCCGACGGGGGACGTAGTCGGGGTTGTCCTCGTCCCAGGAGCGGCGCCTGTGGTCCCTCGGGAACAGGCCGATGACCGTGCGGCAGGCCGGTCGCGCGGTCGGCCAGGGTGTCTGCCCGTCGGTCAGGATCACGATGGCGTCGGGGCGGGGATGTGCCCGCAGCGCCTTGGCGAAGCCCGTACGCAGATCCGTGCCGCCACCTCCCACCAGCGGAATTCCCTCGGCCTGGCACAGCGGGTGGACGACCCGGGTCGCCGCGTCGCAGGCGAGGACGGTGATCAGGTCGCGGCGGCCGCCCACCGCACGGGAGATGGCGGCGACCTCCAGGAGGGCGCTGCCCAGTTCGGCGTCGCTGACCGAGCCGGAGGTGTCGATGACGACGGAGACCCGGGGCGGTCTGCGGCGGAGGCTCGGCAGAACGACGCCGGGCAGCCCGGTGGAGCGTCGCGACGGACGGCCGTAGGTGTAGTCCTCCCCCGCGCCGGGTCCCGAGGCGGCCGAGCGTACGGCGGCGCCCAGCAGATCCCGCCAGGGCTGCGGCGGATGGAACGCCTCCTCCGCCCACCGTTTCCACCCCTTCGAGGCGTTCCCCGGCCTCCCCGTGATGCCCTGTGCCACCCGGAAGCGGACCGCGTCCTGCTCATGGGCGCTGAGCCCGTGCGCGCCGTCGGGCCCCACGTCCCATTCCCTCTCCAGCCCGTCGGCGCCGCTTCCGCAGTCCAGCCACGCGAGGTCCTGGGTGCGGGAGCCGAGGCGGAACTGGTACAGGTAGTCCTCCATGAGCTCGCCGGGCTGAAGGTGCAGCGTCGCCGGGTGGACCGCGCCCTTCGGCCGGGCCAGGCCGTCGCCGTACACGTCGTCGTTGATCTCGCAGTCGGCGGCGATGTTCATCCGCAGCCGCTCCCCCGGTCCGGTCAGCCCGCGCTGCCGGGCGACCCGGTCGCTGCGGCCGTGGTGGTCGCGCAACAGGTGCGACACCTCGTGGACCCAGACCCCGGCCAGCTCCTCGACGGGGGTCCGGGCCACGAAGGACGGCGCGACGTAGCACCGCCAGTACCGGTCGACGGCCATGGTCGGGACCTGCCGTGACTCCACGGTGTGCAGGGCGAACAGCGCGGTCGCCAGGTAGGGGCGGACCCGGGCTGCCTGGAGGCGGGCGGCGAAGAGTTTGTCCAGGTCCAGCGCGCTCGGCGCGTCCGTCGTCGTCATCGGCCCGCCGTCGCCTTCGCCTTCGCCGTGACCCGGGCCGCTGCCCGGTCCGCGCGCCCGGACAGGGACACGACGCCCGCGAGCTGTTCGATGGAGGCCGGTACGTCCCAGTCCTCCTGACGCAGCGAGGCGAGGGTCGTCGCCGGGACGACCACCAGATCCGGGGCCCCGGTCTCCAGCGCCCGGACGAGCAGCGCCCACGCCGCGTCCCAACGTGCCCTGTCCGGCCGGGTACGGACCGCAGCGACCACCCCGTCCAGCGCGGCCTGCCGGAGATCGCCGCGCTCGGGCAGGACTGCGGCCGCAGGGTCGGCGAGCAGGTCCTCGGGGTCCGGAAGGTCCATCCGGTCCAGGCTCGCCAGCAGTTCAAGACCCGGGCCGTCTCCGACCGTTCCCCTGACCAGCAAGGACAGCACGTCCCTGGAGGACCCGGCGGCCGCCGCGAAGGCGATCAGGTTCAGCGTCATGTCCCAACTGCGCGGCGAGGGCCACGGGCCGCCCCGGCGTGTCTCCGTAGTGGGCAGCCGGTGAACGAGGGTGGGACGGGCGGAGAGGAGTCCGCACACCGCGCGCCGGGCGAAGTCCACCGCTTCGGGCAGCCTTTCGGGGTCGAGGCGGGGCAGTGTCGCGCGGGGCCAGGTGCCGGCGAGGCCGCGTACGACGACCTCGTGGTCGTGGGTCCACTGGAGGTGGACGAAGCGGTTGGCGAGCGGCGGGCTCAGCTCCCAGCCGTCGGCCGCCGAGGAGCGCGGGTTGGCAGCGGCCACGATCCGTACGCCGGGCGGGAGTCGCAGCGCTCCGATCCGCCGTTCCAGTACGAGGCGGAGGAGCGCGGCCTGCACGGCGGGCGGTGCGGTGGAGAGCTCGTCGAGGAACAGCAGCCCGCGCCCGGCCCGTACGAGCCGGACGGCCCAGTCCGGCGGGGCCATCGGGACTCCCTGCTCGGCGGGGTCGTCGCCGACGACGGGCAGCCCGGAGAAGTCGGACGGCTCGTGCACGCTGGCGATGACCGTGGTGAGCGGCAGGTCCAGGGAGGCGGCGAGCTGGGTGAGCGCCGCGGTCTTGCCGATCCCCGGCTCACCCCAGAGCAGCACGGGCAGGTCGGCGGAGACCGCCAGGGTCAGCGCCTCCAGTTGGATGTCGGGGCGCGGCTCGGTGGTGGTGTCGCGGAGCAGGCTCATCAGCGCTTCGGCGACGGCGAGTTGGGAGGTGGGAGCGGAGTCCGTGGGCACGGGTGCGGGTGCGACGGACGGGGTGTTCGTGAGCATGAGAGATCACCTGAGGGTATGCGAGAGGGCGTAGGGGCACGGGTGCGTACGGGTGTGGCCGAGGGCGGTCACGGTGCGGGGGCCGTCGGGCCCAGCACTCCGGGGGTCAGCGGACGACGGTGTGG
>NZ_JAAXYC010000512.1 GCF_018619185.1 Streptomyces sp. McG3
AGCCGGTGGATCAGGGGCGCAGGAATCCGGTGATCCGCTTCCGCAGGCCCTGCGGGTCCAGGCCGTGCGCCGTGAGGTGCTCCTCCAGCTGCCCGTACCGACGCAGCTCGGCGCGGCCCACCCCCAGCCCGAGCACCCGGTGGGGCAGGTCGATCAGCGCTTCGCCCGCCGCGGTCGCGGAGGTGCCCGCCAGATACGGTTCCACGATCACCACATCCGCGGTCGTGGCCGCACCGGCGGCCCTGCGCACCCCCGCCGCGTCGAACGGCCGCACGGTCGTCGCGTACAGCACGGTGACGTCCAGCCCCTCGGTGGCGGCGAGGACGTTGTCGAGCATGGGGCCGACCGCGATCACGGTCCCGCCCAGCCCTTGGCGCACCACGGTGAACCCGGCCGTGCCGCTCACCGGCAGCGCCTCCCGGTTCGCCTGGAGCGAGAGGCGTACGTACACCCGGTCGTCGCCGGCGACGGACTCCCGCAGCAGGGCCTCGGCCTCGTCCGGGTGGCCCGGCACATGCACGGTCCAGCCGTCGAGCGTGTCCAGGAGGGCCACGTCACCGGGGGACATGTGCGTGAAGCCCCCGGCCGGCCAGTCGTACGAGCCGCCGGCGCTCACCAGGATCCCGCCGACCCCCTGGTGCCCGAAGTCCAGCTTGACCTGCTCGAACGGTCGCTCGATCAGGAAGCTGGCGAAGGTGTGGACGATCGGCCGCATTCCCGTCAGAGCCATCCCCGCACCGGCCCCGACCAGCAACTGCTCCCGGATTCCGACGTTGATCACCCGGTCCGGGTGGGCGCGCCGGGCCGGGGCGAAGCCGTCGGCGCTGATGTCGGCGAGCACGACGGCCAGCCGGGGTTCCTCGTTCAGGAGTCGCGAGGCGGTGCTGATGAATCGGTCACGCATGGTGTCCATGAAGGGGTCCCTCCCGGGGGCTCGGGTGTGCGAAACGGCGGTGGTGGTCGTACGGGGTCGGTCGGTGCGGTCAGCTCTTGGGTTCGACGCGGGCGACGACGGCCAGCGGTTCACCCGGGTGGGGTGTGGTGAACGCCGAGTACAGGGCCTCGTGGTCGCGACCGTCCACGGTCACCGCCGCCCACCCGGCGGACGCGAAGCGGGAAGCGATCCCGCCGGGCCAGCCGTGGGTTGCGGACGCGTTGTCGATCACCAGCGTGTGGAGCTGTTCGAGCCCGGCCGGGCCCGCGTGGGCGATGGCCTCGTGATTGCTGCCCTCGTCCAGCTCGGCGTCGCCGATCAGGACCCACACCCGGGGGTCGGTGAGGCCCTGGGCGCGCAGCCCGAGCACCGTTCCGACGGCGAGCGGCAGCCCGTGCCCCAGGGATCCGCTGCCGATCTCCGCCCCCGGCACCAGCAGCCGGTCCGGGTGGTGGCCGAGCGGCGAGTCGTACGCTCCGAAGCCGTGCAGCAGCTCCTCGCCGAAGAAGCCGTGCGCGGCGAGGACGGCGTAGTACGCCATCGGCCCGTGCCCCTTGGACAGCAGGAAGCGGTCCCGCCCGGGGGCGTCGGCCGTGTCCGGTGTGATGCGGAGCACCCTGTCGTAGAGCACCCACAGGGCGTCGAGCGTGGAATGGGCGGCGGGCGCGTGCTTCTCGGCGCCGGTCATCAGGGCGATCAGGCGGTCGAGGTCATGGAATGCGCGGGGGCCGCGTACCGTCGCGGCGGTCGTGTTCGTCATGACACCGAGCGTTCAACATCAACCGCGGTTGAGGTCAAGCGCGGAATGGTGTTGGTGACCACCTGCTGGAGTGCGGTATTGTTCTCATGCGCGTTCAGCCAGGGGAAACCCCAGGTCAGACGGGCAGCGGGACGTGGCGCAGCTTGGTAGCGCACTTGACTGGGGGTCAAGGGGTCGCAGGTTCAAATCCTGTCGTCCCGACTGGAGACAGTCGCAGATCAGGGCCGGTTTCGGAGCAATCCGAAACCGGCCCTTGATCATTCTTGGGGACCGGTTGGGGACCAACCGGAGGTCCGGCGTCCCTGACCGGGTCAGCGGGTCAGCGGGTCATGACGACTGGGCCCGGCAGTGAGCGTGGTGCGCGCAGCGCGCTGAAGTGGGCCGAGAGTGCCGCCCCGGCAGCCGTGATCTTGCGGACGTCCGGGTGCAGGTAGCGCTGGGTGGTGGTCAGCGAACCGTGGCCGGCGATCCTGCGGAGCACAGGTACCGGGACCCCGGCGTCGGCGAACCAGGTCAGCGCGGTGTGCCGGAGGCCGTGGCGGCGCAGATGCTCGTAGCCGAGCTTGGAGACCACGTCGTCCCAGTGCGTGGCGTCGCGCAGGACGGCGGTGGAGATGCGCCCGCCTCGCGGGCCCGTGAACAGGCGGGCGTCCGGATCGGGGCCGGCGGACAGGATGCGTTGCGCGACGAGGGGGCGGATCTCCTCGACGACGGGAACCTTGCCGGCCCGCTTGCCCTTGGTGCCCTTGTCGGTCAGCCCGCCGGGCGCGGGTGTGGTCTGACGGCGAACGGGAGCCCGGTTTCAGCCAGCGCGGCCACGTCGCGCGCCTGCGTGTAGTACTTGCTCGCGTACTCGTCGCTGATTGCCGGAACAACCTTCTCGAACATCCCCACCAACCTGATCAAGCCTCCTCGGGACGGTTCGGGGAGGGGGCCAGAAGCCGGCCGGGACTGGGTGACAAGCCGGCCTTCTGGTGTCGGCCCGAGGCCTGCCTCGACCCGGTTGTGCGGGCCGGTATCTAGCTGTTTTGCCCAGACCAGTGACGAAGTCATCCAGCCGGGCCTGGGCCCGGCCGGCACACGACCTGCCCTCCGGTCGGTGGCACCAGCAGCATGCCGGCCTGCTCGACCGCGAAGTCCTCGATGCCGGCTACCGGCTGCTCGTTGCCGACCTGTGGGACCAGGTGAGCCGTCAGGTTGCACACGAGCCTGCGAGAAATGGCCGGCCTGGTGCTACCAGATGCTTGAGATGGCTGTGTTGTCGTGGAGGGGGATCTGGACGCGGATGCGTTTGCCGACCGGTTCGCGGTGGACTGCGAAGCTCTGGCAGACCATGAGGACGAGTTCGAGGCCGTGCCGGCCGACGCGGGTGGGGTCGGCGGGGGAG
>NZ_JAAXYC010000513.1 GCF_018619185.1 Streptomyces sp. McG3
CCCCCGGCGTGACCACGCGACGACCACCCGGCACCGCACAGCGCACCCGCCCCCCGCAGGCCTCCGGCACAGCGCGCGAAAGCCCCCGGCGACCACGCGGACTCCTGTGATCGCCGGGGGCCTTTCCGCGAACGGCCGGGCTCAGCCCAGCGCGGACTTCACCACATCGGCCAGCCGGCCCGCGACGGCCCGCGCCTGCTCGATGTCGGCGGCCTCGACCATGACCCGCACCAGCGGCTCGGTGCCCGACTGACGCAGCAGTACGCGCCCGGTCTCGCCCAGCTCGCGCTCCGCCTCGACGACCGCGGTGGCCAGCTCGGACGAGGTGTTGACCCGGGTCTTGTCGACGTCGGGGACGTTGATCAGGACCTGCGGCAGGCGCTGCATGACGCCGGCCAGCTCCGCGAGGCCCCGGCCCGTGGCGGCGACGCGGGCGGCCAGCATCAGGCCGGTCAGCGTGCCGTCGCCGGTCGTGGCGTGGTCCAGGACGATGACGTGCCCGGACTGCTCACCGCCGAGCGCGAAGCCCTCGGCCTTCATCGACTCCAGGACGTAACGGTCGCCGACCGCCGTCTGGACGAGCCGGATGCCCTCGCGCTCCATGGCCAGCTTGAAGCCGAGGTTCGACATCACGGTGCCGACGACGGTGTCCTTGCGCAGCTGGCCGGCGTCCCGCATCGCGAGGGCGAGCACGGCGAGGATCTGGTCGCCGTCGACCTCATCGCCCGCCGCGTCCACGGCGAGGCAGCGGTCGGCGTCACCGTCGTGCGCGATGCCGAGGTCGGCCCCGTGCTCGACGACGGCGGCGCGCAGCAGCTCCAGGTGGGTGGAGCCGCAGCCGTCGTTGATGTTCAGCCCGTCCGGGTCCGCCCCGATGGTGACGACCTCGGCCCCGGCCCGCGCGAACGCCTCGGGCGAGACCCGGGCGGCGGCACCGTGCGCCTCGTCCAGGACGACCTTGAGACCGTCGAGCCGGTTGGGCAGGACGCCGATGAGGTGGGCGACGTACCGGTCGAAGCCCTCCGTGTAGTCGGTGACCCGGCCGACGCCGGCGCCGGTCGGGCGGCTCCACGGCTCACCGGTGCGGTGCTGCTCGTAGACCGTCTCGATCCGGTCCTCCAGCTCGTCGGCGAGCTTGTGGCCGCCGCGCGCGAAGAACTTGACGCCGTTGTCGGGCATCGCGTTGTGACTGGCGGAGAGCATCACGCCGATGTCCGCGCCGAGCGAGCCGGTCAGATACGCCACGGCGGGCGTCGGAAGGACACCGACGCGCAGCACGTCCACACCCGCGCTGGCCAGGCCCGCCACGACGGCGGCCTCCAGGAACTCTCCGGAGGCTCGCGGATCACGTCCGACCACGGCGGTCGGGCGATGGCCCGCGAAGGTGCCCGCCTCGGCGAGTACGTGCGCCGCCGCGACCGAGAGGCCGAGCGCGAGCTCGGCCGTCAGATCGGCGTTGGCGACACCGCGTACTCCGTCCGTACCGAAGAGTCGTCCCACTGGTGTCCTCCGAAGTGCTCCGAAACCACAAACAACCACTGCACAGCAAACGAAACGAACTGAGCAACCAAACAACGAAAGCAAGGAAAAAGCGCAAAAAGGCACGCCGGTCGGCATGGCGCGACCGACCTGACGGATGCCGAACGCCGGACGCCGGATGCGCGACGGCGCTCACCGGGCCGCGATCCCGCCCGGGCCGATGAACGTCTTATGCCGTTATACGCCCGCGAGCGTCGATAAACGAACGCCCCAGCGGCACAGAGTGTGCCGCCGGGGCGAACGTGACAGTCGAGCAGGCGATATTTAGCGCTTGCTGTACTGCGGGGCCTTACGGGCCTTCTTGAGACCGGCCTTCTTGCGCTCGACCGCACGGTCGTCGCGGGAGAGGAAGCCGGCCTTCTTCAGCGTGGCGCGGTTGTTGTCCACGTCCGCCTCGTTCAGCGAGCGGGCCACACCGAGGCGCAGGGCACCGGCCTGACCGGAGACACCGCCACCCGAGATGCGGGCCACGACGTCGTAGCGACCGTCGAGCTCGAGCACCTTGAAGGGCTCGTTGACTTCCTGCTGGTGCACCTTGTTGGGGAAGTAGTCCTCAAGGGTGCGACCGTTGATCTTCCACTTGCCGGTGCCCGGGATGATCCGGACGCGGGCGATGGCGTTCTTGCGACGGCCAAGGCCGGCCGCGGGCTGCGGGTCGCCGAAGCGGCCCGCGAGCGACTCGGAGGTGTACTCACCCTCGACGGGGACCTCGGACTCGAAGGTGGTCACCTCGGCAAAGGTCTCCTCGCCCTCGGTGCCCTCGACGGGGGTCTCAACAGTGGTCTCGGCCACGATGCTCCTCAGATCTTTCTGTATGTCTTAGGGGGTGGCCGGAACTACTGCGCGACCTGGGTGATCTCGAACGGGACCGGCTGCTGGGCAGCGTGCGGGTGCTGGTCGCCCGCGTAGACCTTGAGCTTCGAGAGCATCTGACGGCCCAGGGTGTTCTTGGGGATCATGCCCTTGATGGCCTTCTCGACGGCCTTCTCGGGGTTCTTCGCGAGAAGCTCGTCGTAGCGCACCGAACGGAGACCGCCCGGGAACCCGGAGTGGCGGTACGCCATCTTCTGGGTCTTCTTGTTGCCGGACAGGTGAACCTTGTCGGCGTTGATGATGATGACGAAGTCGCCCATGTCCATGTGGGGGGCGTAGATCGCCTTGTGCTTGCCTCGGAGGAGGTTCGCAGCCGTGGTGGCCAGACGGCCCAGGACGATGTCCTGAGCGTCAATGATGTGCCACTGGCGCGTGACATCGCCGGGCTTGGGGCTGTACGTACGCACTTCGCAGCCTTCGCTTCTTCAGTGGATGGGATCCAGACACACGGCACCTCTGAAGCGATATGCAGCTGGGGCTCACAATCGCCGGGGACGCTGCCCGTATGCGAGCCACTGGTAACTGCTCCAGGGAACCTACGTAAGGCCCTTCGCGTGAGAACGACGAAGCCAATACGTATAACAAACCGAGAGCCTACCGGGGACCCCCCGCACGGGTCAAAACGCCCCCGCCCCAGC
>NZ_JAAXYC010000052.1 GCF_018619185.1 Streptomyces sp. McG3
AGGGCTTCGGCGGGCGGCCGGGCGGCCGGCGCGAGGGGCTGCTGGGGCTGCTTCTCTAGGTCCACCGCCCCAGCGTACCCAAACGCGATAGATCGCGACTACCCCTCCAACCGGCGCGCCCCGGCCCGCGCTCGGGGCCGGAGTGGTGCCGGCCTGCGGGGAGGCGGCTGCCGCCCGGGTCCGGTCGGCGGCGGGCGTCACCGTACGGGGGCGGGGCGCGGCGGTGCTGGACGCGGCGGCCAGCGCCTCGGCGAGGCCCCCGATCTCGACGTGGACGACTGCCACCGGCTTGGCAGCGCCCCCGGCGACGGCCTTGTGCAGGGCGGCGGCGAGCACTTCGCCGTCGCCGGTCTCGGCCTCCCCGTTCTCCCCCACCCACGGGATGGCGGTGACGATCACGGCGTCGCAGGTCCCGTCCGCCAGCGCCTCGGCCAACGCGTCCCGGAAGTCCTGCGGGGAGGCGGCGGTGGTGAGGTCGATCGGCGGGCATGGGCGCAGTCCCTCGGCCAGGCAGGCGTCGTACGACAACAGGCCGAGGGACTCGGAGTTGCCGAGGATGGCGACCCGGGGGCCGACCGGGAGCGGCTGGCCCGCCAGCAGGAGTCCGGCGTCGACCATCTCGGTCACGGTGTCGACCCGGATGACGCCGGCCTGGCGCATCAGCGCGGAGACCGTGGCGTCGGGGATGCGGCTGACCGGGACGGCGTGACCGGGTGGGGTGGAGCCGCTGTGCCGGGCCCCCTTGACCACGACGACGGGCTTCACGGCGGCGGTGCGGCGGGCGAGGCGGGTGAACTTGCGGGGGTTGCCGAGCGATTCGAGGTAGAGCAGGGCGACGTCGGTGTCCGGGTCCTCGAAGGAGTACTGGAGGAAGTCGTTGCCGGAGACGTCGGCCCGGTTGCCCGCCGAGATGAAGGAGGACAGGCCCGCGCCGCGGCGGTGGAGGCCGGAGAGCAGGGCGATGCCGATCGCGCCGGACTGGGTGAACAGGCCGATCCGGCCGCGGGCGGGCGACTCGGGGGCGAGCGAGGCGTTCAGCCGGACGGACTCGGCGGTGTTGATGATGCCGAAGGCGTTCGGGCCGATGATCCGCATGCCGTACGAGCGGGCCTGGCGGACCAGCTCGCGCTGGAGTCCGCGGCCCTCGGCGCCCCGCTCGGCGTATCCGGCGGAGAGGACGACCAGCCCCTGGACTCCGTGTTCCCCGCAGTCGGCGACGGCTTCGGGGACCCGGTGGGCGGGGACGGCGATGACCGCGAGGTCGACCTGCTCGTCGATCTCGCCGAGCGAGCGGTGGGCGGGGACGCCGTCGAGGGTGGTCATGCCCTCGTCGAAGGCGCGGTTCACCGCGTACGTGCGGCCGGTGTAGCCGGAGGCGAGGAGGTTGCGCAGGACCGTGCGGCCCACGCCGCCGGGGGTACGGCCGGTGCCGATGACCGCGACGGAGCCGGGGGCGAGCAGACGCTGCACCGAGCGGGCCTCGGCGCGCTGTTCGCGGCCGCGCTGGACGGCGAGGGACTTCTCGGTGGGTTCGAGGTCGAGGGTGAGGTGGACGGAGCCGTCCTCGAAACTGCGGCGCTGGGTGTAGCCGCCGTCCCGGAACACCTTGATCATCTTGTTGTTGGCGGGGAGCACCTCGGCGGCGAAGCGGCGGATGCCGCGCTCGCGGGCGACCGCGGCGATGTGTTCGAGCAGCGCCGAGGCGACGCCCCGGCCCTGGTGGGCGTCCTGGACGAGGAAGGCGACCTCGGCCTCGTCTGCGGGGGCGGAGGCGGGGCGGCCCTGGTCGTTGATGCGGTCGTAGCGGACCGTTCCGATGAACTCGCCGCCGATCGTGACGGCCAGTCCCACCCGGTCGACGTAGTCGTGATGGGTGAAGCGGTGCACGTCCCGGTCGGATAGGCGCGGATACGGGGCGAAGAACCGGTAGTACTTCGACTCGTCGGACACCTGCTCGTAGAAGCTGACCAGTCGCTCGGCGTCGTCCGTGGTGATCGGCCTGATGCGCGCGGTGCCACCGTCGCGGAGCACCACGTCCGCTTCCCAGTGGTCGGGGTACGCGTGATGCGGACTCTGCTCCGGCGTGGGCTCCATGGGCAAAGCCTACGGCGGGGACCCCGGTCGCGGAGAGATCGGCGCCCGGGCAGTCCGAGGCGGCCCGGACCGGGGCCGCCGGAGCACAGGACCGGACGGGAGGCCGGGCACAGCACCACGCACTGCATGAGAGACTGGTCTAGACAACCGTTGATATGTGAAGGGCAGAACCATGGCTGAGCGCCGCGTAAACGTCGGTTGGGCCGAGGGCCTGCACGCCCGCCCCGCTTCCATCTTCGTCCGTGCCGCCACGGCTTCCGGCGTCCCCGTGACGATCGCCAAGTCCGACGGCAACCCGGTGAACGCCGCCTCCATGCTCGCCGTGCTCGGTCTGGGCGCGCAGGGCGGCGAGGAGATCGTGCTCGCGTCCGACGCGGACGACGCCGAGGCCGCTCTGGACCGGCTCGCGAAGCTGGTCGCCGAGGGCCTGGAAGAACTTCCCGAGACCGTCTGACCGACCCACGCGACCCGGCCCGGCCGGATTCGACAGGCGCGAGAGCCGTGACCCCTTTGAGGGATCACGGCTCTTTCGCTTTCGGGAAAGAGCCGTGGATCGATAATTCGGGCAGCACAAACAATGCCCCGCAATTACTTCTCTTTGTATACGGCTCTTCTGTTAATGGCGGACTCCCGCGGTGTTTACGTCATGTTGCGAAGTGCTCACGCGGGGAGGGGGCGGGGTGCGCCGCCCCGGCGGTTGCGGGCGGCGCAGCCGGTGGGCCCCGGTGGCGCGTTCCGCGTACTGGGCGGTCAGCGCCCTCGCCCGCTCCGCGTCGCCGCGCGCGACGGCGTCCACGATCGCGCCGCGCTCGGCCCAGGAGTCGACCGGTCGGGCCGGCTGCTCGACCGCGTACATCCAGGCGATCTTGTGGCGGAGCTGGGTGAGCAGGGCGATGAGTCCGGGGCTGCCGGAGGCCTGGGCGAGGGTCTCGTGGAACCAGCCGGCCAGCGAGCGCAGATCCTCGCCCTCGCCCCGGCGGGCCCGCTCCTGGCCCAGCCTGACCAGGCCCCGGAGCACCTTCAGGTGGGCTTCCGTGCGGCGCTGGGCCGCGCGGGCCGCGCCCAGCGGCTCCAGGAGCATCCGCACCTCCAGGAGATCGGCGGCCTCCTGCACGGTGGGCTCGGCGACACAGGCGCCCGCATGTCTGCGGGTGACGACGAAGCCCTCGGACTCCAGGGTGCGCAGGGCCTCGCGGACCGGGACGCGGGAGACCCCGTAGCGGCGGGCCAGCAACTCCTCGGTGAGGCGGCTGCCCCGCTCGTAGACACCGGAGACGATGTCGTCACGGATTGCCGTGCATACCGAATGCGCGGGAATGCGCATGTCCGAACCTCCGCCTTGATCCCCGCGAAACGCGGCCGCCCGACGTCTGTTCCGTGACTCTATTGCAATCTGCCGGAATTTCCGATGGCAGACCGGAATCCATGGATATCTTCGGGCCGGAATTGCCGAAGGCCCCGGCGGGCGCCGGGGCCTTCGGACGGGGTCGCGCCCGGTGGGTCAGACGTTCAGTCCGTGGGAGCGCAGGTAGCCGACGGGGTCCATGTCGGAGCCGTAGTCGGGGCTGGTCCGGGCCTCGAAGTGCAGGTGCGGGCCGGTGGAGTTGCCGGTGGAGCCGGAGAGGCCGATCTGCTGGCCGGAGGAGACGCTCTGGCCGACGGAGACGCCGATCGAGGAGAGGTGGCCGTACTGGGTGTACGTGCCGTCCGTCATCCGGAGCACGATGTTGTTGCCGTACGCGCCGCCCCAGCCGGCCTCGACGACCGTACCGGCGCCGACGGCGACGACGGAGCTGCCGGAGGCGGCCTGGAAGTCCACGCCGGAGTGGCTGCCGGAGGACCAGAGCGCACCGCCGGTGTTGTAGCCGGTGGTGACGTGGGAGCCGGCGACCGGGAGGTGGAAGGCGTTCAGACGGGCGCGCTCGGCCGCCCGGGCGGCACGGGCCTTCTCCTCGCGGACCTCCTTGGCGCGGGCCTCGGCCCTGCGCTCGGCCTCCGCCTTCGCCTTGGCCTTGGCGGCCTTCTCGCGGGCCTCCGCGGCGGCCTTGGCCTTCGCCTTCGCGATCGCGTCGGCCTGCTGCTTCTGGGCGTGGGCCTGCGCGTCTATCTGCTCGGCGAGGGTGGCGTCGAGGGCGACGGCCTGGGTGAGGCCGGTGTCGGCGACCTGGGCTGCCTCGGTGTCCGCGGCGAGGGCCGGGGTGGCCAGCGAGCCGAGGACTCCGGTGGTGGCCAGAGCCGCGATGCCGGCGGCCCGGGCGCTCCGGCGCGTGAGGCGGCTCGGGGCACGGTGCTTCCCGGTGGCACGGGTGAACGCCATGGAGGGGCTGATCCTTTCCTTCCTTCTCGCCTACCGGGTTAGCTGACGGGTTCGGAGCAGGAAGGTCTCCTACGGATCCCCGCGCCGGTTTCGCGGCACGGGCCTCCGATTCACCCCAGGGACTGCGTGGGTCCCCGGCTCCCCAGGCTCGCGCCTGACGGGGACTCGGCGATGACTGCCCGGCGCCGCGGCTGCGGCATACGGGTGGCGGACAGCCGAGCCGACGCTAGGCGGGGCGACTTCCCCTCACCAAACGGACAAGGGGATTTGTCGCACATCCCACAGGGCAGACAGGCAACCTCTCCCCCAAAAGTGACGGATGAGATTAATCAGGCAAAAAGGAAGAACCCCGACGAACGTGCGTTCGTCGGGGTTCTGTTCGCGGCGGTGTGCCACAGGTGCGTCAGCCGGTGACGACGGACACCTCTCCGATGCCGAGGGCCCTCACGGGCTCCTCGATCTGCGCGGCGTCCCCCACGAGGACCGTGACCAGCCGGTCGACCGGGAAGGCGCTGACCACGGCGGCGGTCGCCTCCACGGTGCCCGTCTCGGCGAGCCGGGCGTAGAGGTGGGCCTGGTAGTCGTCGGGGAGGTGCTGCTCGACCTGGTCGGCCAGCGTGCTCGCGACGGAGGCGGCGGTCTCGAACTTCAACGGGGCCACGCCCACCAGGTTCTGCACGGCCGTCTCGCGCTCGGCGTCGGTCAGTCCCTCGGCGGCCAGCGTCCGCAGAACCTTCCAGAGGTCGTCCAGCGCCGGTCCTGTGGACTCCGTGTCCACCGAACCGCTGATCGCGAGCATGGCCGCGCCGCCCGAGTCGGGGCCGCTGGAGCGCAACACCTGGGCGAAGGCCCGCACCCCGTAGGTGTAGCCCTTCTCCTCGCGCAGCACCCGGTCCAGCCGGGAGGTGAGGGTGCCGCCCAGGCAGTAGGCGCCGAGCACCTGTGCGGGCCACACACGCTCGTGCCGGTCGGCGCCGATCCGGCCGATCAGCAGCTGCGTCTGGACCGCGCCGGGCCGGTCCACGATGACCACACGGCCGGTGTCGTCCGCGGTGATGGGCGGCACCGGGCGGGCCCGGCCGGCGTTGCCCGACCAGTCGCCGAGGGTCTCCGCCAGCAGCGCGTCCAGGTCGATGCCGGTCAGGTCGCCGACGATCACGGCCGTCGCGGTGGACGGACGGACGTGGGCGTCGAAGAAGGCGCGCACGGCGGTCTCGTCGATCCGCCGGACCGTCTCCTCGGTGCCCAGTCGCGGGCGGGACATCCGGGCGGTGGCCGGGAACAGCTCCTTGGAGAGCTGTTTGGCGGCGCGCCGGGACGGGTTGGCGTGCTCGTGCGGGATCTCGTCGAGGCGGTTGCCGACGAGGCGCTCGATCTCGCTCGCGTCGAAGGCCGGGGCCCGCAGTGCCTCGGCGACCAGCCCGAGGGCCTTGGCCAGGCGGGAGACCGGGACCTCCAGGGAGACCCGGACGCCGGGGTGGTCGGCGTGCGCGTCGAGCGTGGCCCCGCAGCGCTCCAGCTCGGCGGCGAACTCCTCGGCGCTGTGCTTGTCGGTGCCCTCCGAGAGCGCCCGCGACATGATCGTGGCCACGCCGTCCAGGCCCTCGGGCTCGGCCTCCAGCGGCGCGTCCAGGAAGATCTCCACCGCGACGACCTGCTGGCCGGGGCGGTGGCAGCGCAGCACGGTCAGCCCGTTGGGCAGGGCGCCGCGCTCGGGCGCCGGGAAGGCCCAGGGGCGGGCCGTGCCGGGCGTGGGCTGCGGGTGGTACTCCATGGCTACTCCAGTCACGGCGGCGTCGCTCACTTGTCCGCCCCCTCGTGCGCGTCGGTGCCTGCCGTGCCCTCGTCGGACTCGTCGGCCTCGTCGGCCGGCTCGATGGGCTCGTACACCAGCACCGCCCGGTTGTCGGGGCGCAGGGTCGCCTCGGCGGCCGCGCGCACCTCCTCCGCGGTGACGTCCAGGACCCGGCCCACGGCGCTCAGGGCGAGCTGCGGGTCACCGAACAGGACCGCGTAGCGGCACAGTTCGTCGGCGCGGCCGGCGACCGTGCCGAGCCGGTCCAGCCACTCGCGCTCCAACTGCGCCTGGGCCCGCTCCATTTCCTCGGGGGTGGGCCCCTCGGCGGCGAACCGGGCCAGCTCCTCGTCGACCGCGGCCTCGATCGTCTCCACCTCGACGCCGCCGGACGTCTTCACGTCCAGCCAGCCGAGCGAGGGCGCTCCGGCGAGCCGCAGCAGTCCGAAGCCGGCCGCCACCGCCGTACGGTCGCGGCGGACCAGGCGGTTGTGCAGCCGGGAGGACTCGCCGCCGCCCAGCACCGTGAGCGCCAGGTCGGCGGCGTCACAGGCGCGGGTGCCGTCGTGGGGGAGGCGGTAGGCGGCCATCAGGGCGCGCGCCGGGACCTCCTCGTGGACCACTTCGCGCAGCTGCTCACCGATGGTCCCGGGCAGCGTCCCGTCGCGCGGCGGCTGCTTGCCGTCGTGGGAGGGGATGGAGCCGAAGTACTTCTCGATCCAGGCGAGCGTCTGCTCGGGATCGATGTCGCCGACCACCGAGATCACCGCGTTGTTGGGCGCGTAGTACGTACGGAAGAACGCGCGGGCGTCCTCCAGCGTGGCCGCGTCCAGGTCGGCCATGGAGCCGATCGGGGTGTGGTGGTACGGGTGGCCCTCGGGGTAGGAGAGGGCGGTCAGCTTCTCGAACGCGGTGCCGTAGGGCACGTTGTCGTAACGCTGGCGGCGTTCGTTCTTGACGACGTCGCGCTGGTTCTCCATGGACTCCTCGTCGAGCGCGGCGAGGAGGGAGCCCATCCGGTCGGCTTCCAGCCAGAGCGCCAGCTCCACCTGGTGGGTGGGCATGGTCTCGAAGTAATTGGTCCGCTCGAAGCTGGTCGTCCCGTTGAGCGAGCCGCCGGCTCCCTGGACGAGCTCGAAGTGACCGTTCCCCTTGACCTGGCCCGAGCCCTGGAACATCAGGTGCTCGAAAAGGTGAGCCAGACCGGTGCGTCCCTTGACCTCGTGGCGCGAGCCGACGTCGTACCAGAGGCAGACCGCGGCGACCGGGGTCAGATGGTCCTCGGAGAGCACCACACGCAGGCCGTTGGCCAGGCGGTGCTCGGTCGCTGTCAAGCCGCCGGAGCCGGCCTGTGCGGTGGCCGTGTGACCCATGGGCATGTACGTCCCTTCGATCGCGATACTGGACTTCCTGCCAGACCTGCCACTCTAAGCAAGCGCACCGGCACCTGGCGAAGTTCCCGTTCCGTGGATGTTTCCGTCGATGGTGTCGCGGACGCCCCCTCGGCCCGCTTCGGACGGGTCGAGGTCGGCGTTGTCAGTCCGGCGGTCCACAATGGACCGCGTCAGTAGCTCGTGTTGTACCGAACAAGCTCAGGTTGTCCGAACAGAATCTGTGAAGGAGTCGCAGCCGCGATGGCCCGCCGTAGCACGAAGACCCCGCCGCCGCCGGACGACTTCGAGGAGAAGATCCTCGACATCGACGTCGTCGACGAAATGCAGGGCTCCTTCCTCGAGTACGCGTACTCGGTGATCTACTCCAGGGCCCTGCCCGACGCCCGCGACGGCATGAAGCCGGTGCACCGCCGCATCGTGTCCCAGATGAACGAGATGGGGCTGCGCCCCGACCGCGGGTATGTGAAGTGCGCCCGCGTCGTCGGTGAGGTGATGGGCAAGCTGCACCCGCACGGCGACGCCTCGATCTACGACGCCCTGGTGCGCATGGCGCAGCCGTTCTCGATGCGCCTCCCCCTGGTCGACGGCCACGGCAACTTCGGTTCCCTCGGCAACGACGACCCGCCGGCCGCCATGCGGTACACCGAGTGCCGGATGGCCGACGCCACCTCGCTGATGACCGAGGCGATCGACGAGGACACCGTCGATTTCCAGTCGAACTACGACGGCCAGGAGCGCGAGCCGGTCGTCCTCCCCGCCGCCTATCCCAACCTCCTGGTCAACGGGGTCTCCGGGATCGCCGTGGGCATGGCCACCAACATGCCTCCGCACAACCTGGGCGAGGTCATCGCAGCCGCCCGGCACCTGATCAAGCACCCGGGCGCCGACGTCGAGACGCTGATGCGCTTCGTCCCGGGACCCGACCTGCCCACCGGCGGACGCATCGTCGGGCTGGGCGGCATCAAGGACGCGTACACGGCGGGCCGCGGCACCTTCAAGATCCGTGCCACCGTCGCCGTGGAGAACGTGACGGCCCGCCGCAAGGGCCTCGTCGTCACCGAACTGCCCTTCACCGTCGGCCCGGAGAAGGTGATCGCCAAGATCAAGGACCTGGTCTCGGCGAAGAAGCTCCAGGGCATCGCCGACGTCAAGGACCTCACCGACCGGGCGCACGGGCTGCGTCTGGTCATCGAGGTGAAGAACGGCTTCGTGCCGGAAGCGGTGCTGGAGCAGCTCTACAAGCTGACGCCGATGGAGGAGTCCTTCGGCATCAACAACGTGGCCCTGGTCGACGGCCAGCCGCTCACCCTGGGCCTCAAGGAGCTGCTGGAGGTCTATCTGGACCACCGCTTCGAGGTGGTGCGCCGGCGCAGCGAGTTCCGCCGCACCAAGCGCCGCGACCGGCTGCACCTGGTCGAGGGCCTGATCGTCGCCCTGCTCGACATCGACGAGGTCATCCGGATCATCCGGGACAGCGACAACTCCTCGCAGGCGAAGGAGCGCCTGATGGCGCACTTCTCGCTGAGCGAGATCCAGACGCAGTACATCCTGGACACCCCGCTGCGCCGGCTCACCCGTTTCGACCGGATCGAGCTGGAGAGCGAGCGGGACAGGCTCACCGGCGAGATCGACGCGCTGACCGCGATCCTGGAGTCGGACGCGGAGCTGCGCAAGCTCGTCTCCTCGGAGCTGGCCGTCGTGGCGAAGAAGTTCGGCACGGACCGGCGCACGGTGCTGCTGGAGTCGGCCGGTGCGCAGATCGCGTCCGTGCCGCTGGAGGTGGCGGACGACCCGTGCCGGGTGCTGCTCTCCTCGACGGGCCTGCTGGCCCGCACGGCGAACGCGGAGCCGGTCGAGATCTCCGAGGACGCCCGGCGGACCAAGCACGACGTGATCGTGTCGGCGGTGGCGGGGACGGCGCGCGGCGACGTCGGGGCGGTGACCTCCACGGGCCGGATGCTGCGGCTCTCGGTGATCGATCTGCCGCAGTTGCCGGACACGCACGCGGAGCCGAATCTCTCGGGCGGGGCGCAGATCTCCGAGTTCCTCAGCCTGGAGGCGGACGAGGAGCTGGTCTGTCTGACCACCCTGGACGAGGCCTCGCCGGGCCTCGCGATCGGCACCCTTCAGGGTGTGGTGAAGCGCGTCGTGCCGGACTACCCGCCCAACAAGGACGAGTTGGAGGTCATCTCCCTCAAGGACGGTGACCGCATCGTGGGCGCGACCGAACTGCGCACGGGCGAGGAGGACCTGGTGTTCATCACCTCCGACGCCCAGTTGCTCCGCTATCCGGCGGCGTCGGTGCGTCCGCAGGGGCGGGCCGCCGGGGGGATGGCGGGCGTCAAGCTTGCTGCCGGGGCCGAGGTGCTGTCGTTCACGGCGGTGGACCCGGCGGCCGAGGCGATCGTGTTCACGGTGGCCGGCTCGCACGGCACGCTGGACGACTCGGTGCTGACGTCCAAGCTCACCCCCTTCGACCAGTATCCGCGCAAGGGCCGGGCCACCGGCGGGGTGCGCTGCCAGCGGTTCCTGAAGGGCGAGGACGTCCTGGTGTTCGCGTGGGCGGGCCCCACCCCGGCACGGGCCGCGCAGAAGAACGGCACCCCGGCGAAGCTGCCGGAGCCGGACCCGAGGCGGGACGGCTCGGGCACGCCGCTGCTGGAGACGGTGGACGTGATCGCGGGACCGCCGCTGTAGGCAGCCCCTCCCGTACGGCGGGGAGCGGCCCGGAGGTGTTGTCACGCCTCCGCGGCCGCTTCCTGTACGTCCATGGGGTCGGCCCGTTGTCCGTCCCACGGGTCCGCCCGTTGTACGTCCACGGGGTCCGCCTCGTTCTGTACGTACCGGAGCACGCCCCACATGCCGCGTTCGGTGGCTGAGCTGTCGGTGGCGTCGGCGGGACCTTCGGGGGCGGGCCCGTCCGCGCGGCAGGCGGCGAGCCCGGCCAGCAGTGCTTCGGCGTCGATGCCCGCGCCGATCATGACGAGCTGGGTGAGCCGCTGTTCGCCGCGCGCCCACGGGCGGGGGACGAAGCGCAGGAAGCGGCCCACCGCGTGCAGCGCGTACGTGTTGTCCCGGTCCCCCGCGCCGAAGTCCGCGAACCCCTTGATCCGGTAGAGCCCGTCGGGCCGGGAGTCGAGGAACTCCATGAAGCGGCGTGGGTCCATGGGGATGTCCGAGGTGAAGTCGACACTCTCGTACGCGGCGTGGAGGTGATCGTCGTGCCCCTCGTGCCCGTCCGTCGCCTCCTGTCGCAGCAGGTCCTCGAAGGTGAGCTGACGGACCTTGTCCTGGTGGTCCGGTCGCAGGGCCGGGTCGAAGAGGAGCTCCGGGTCGATCCGTCCGTGCACGGCGCAGATCACGGCGGCGGGACCGCTCAGCTCCGCGACCGTCGCGCGCAGCCGCGCCCGGTCGGCCTCCCCCACCCGGTCGGTCTTGTTCAGGACGACGAGGTCGGCGACGTCGAGATGGCGGTCGAGCTCCGGATGCCGCTGACGGGTGCTGTCGAACTCCGCCGCGTCGACGACCTCGACGAGGCCCCCGTACCGGATGCGCGGGTTGTCGCTGGCCAGGAGCATACGGACGAGCTCCTGGGGTTCGGCGAGCCCGCTCGCCTCGATGACGATCACGTCCAGTCGGGCGGACGGCCGGGTCAGCGTCTCCAGGAAGGTGTCGAGTTCGCTCGCGTCGACGGCGCAGCACAGACAGCCGTTGCCCAGCGAGACGGTCGAGCCGACCTGCCCCGAGACGGTCATGGCGTCGATCTCGATGGCCCCGAAGTCGTTGACGATCACGCCGATCCGGGTGCCCGCGCGATTGCGGAGCAGATGGTTCAGGAGCGTGGTCTTCCCGGAGCCGAGGAAGCCCGCCAGGACGACGACCGGGATCTGCGGGGTGCGGGGCGGGGTCAACGGGGGCCTTCCTCAAGGACGTCGTCAGGGCGCCGGGACCGGCTGCGGCGGGGGTGCGCCGACGTAGCGGGCCGCCGGGCGGATGATCTTCGAGTCCTCCGCCTGCTCCAGGATATTGGCGCTCCAGCCGATCACCCGTGCCGCACAGAAAGTGGGGGTGAACATCGCGCGCGGCAGCCCGCACAGCTCCATGACGACCCCGGCGTAGAACTCCACGTTGGTGTGCAGTTCCCGGCCCGGCTTGAGCTCGGCGAGGATGGCCTCGACCTGGCGTTCCACCTCCACGGCGAAGTCGACGAGCGGTCCGCCGAAGCCCTGCGCGAGGGACTTGAGCATCCGGGAGCGCGGGTCCTCGGTGCGGTAGACGGGGTGCCCGAATCCCATGATGCGGCGGCCCGAGAGGACCTGCTCGCGGATCCAGCCGTCGATGCGGTCCGGGGTGCCGATGGCGTCCAGGGTGTCCAGGGCCCGGCTGGGGGCTCCGCCGTGCAGCGGTCCGGAGAGCGCGCCGACCGCCGCGACCAGGCAGGCGGCCAGGTCGGCTCCGGTGGAGGCGACGACACGGGCGGTGAAGGTGGAGGCGTTGAAGCCGTGGTCGACGGTGGAGATGAGGTACTGCTCGACGGCCCTGGCGTGTTCGGGCTCCGGCTCCGACCCGGTCAGCATGTACAGGTAGTTCGCGGCGTGCGGCAGGTCCTCGCGGGGCTCGACCGGCTGGAGCCCCTGGCCCAGGCGGTGGAGGGCGGTGAGGATCGTGGGGACGGCCGCGCAGACGGTGAGCGCGTCCTGGCGCCGCTGCTCGGTCCCGATGTCGTACACGGGACGGAATCCGGCCGAGGCGCCGAGCAGGGACAGCGCGGTGCGCAGTCCGGCGAGGGGGCCGGAGACGGCGCCGGCGCGGGCGATGGCGGGCAGCGCGTCGCGCACCTCGGCGGGCAGGGTGCGCAGCGCGGCCGTGCGGGCGGCGAAGTCGGCGGCGGCCGCCCGGTCGGGCAGTTCGCCGTGGACCATCAGGTACCAGACGTCCTCGAAGCCACGGGTCCGCGCGAGCTCGATCGCCGAGTACTGGCGGTAGTGGTAGAAGCCCTCGCGGCCGCGTACGTCGCCGAGGGCGGTGTCGGTGACGACGACGCCGGCGAGACCGCGGGGGACGGCAGGGGTGGTGGTCATGGCTGTTCTCTTCTCTCTTTCCGACACACGGAACATTGATTCGACTGTCTATGCTTGACTTGAATTCTGTCAATATTGATTGAATCAATACATGAAGGAACGCAGGGACCCCCTCATCGATTCGGGATGGATACGGTGGCCGTCATGACGGATCAATCAGCGCCCGACGAGCAGGGGCCACCCCGGCTCACCACCCGGGACGCCGCCGAACTGCTGGGCGTGAAGCCGGAGACGCTGTACGCGTACGTCAGCCGGGGCCAGCTGAGCAGCGCGCGGGCCGCCGGGGGGCGGGGCAGCACGTTCGACGCCGACGAGGTCCGGGCGCTGGCCCGGCGTTCGGGGCGCAGGGACGCCTCCCCGGCCGGGGGCGACCTGGTCTTCCGCACCGGCATCACGCTCATCGAGGGCGACCGCTGCTTCTTCCGCGGGGTCGACGCGACGGAGCTGGCCGGGCACTACAGCTACGAGGAGGTCGCCGAGTGGCTGTGGACGGGCGAGCCGAGCCCGGGCGCCCGGTTCACCGCGGCAGCCGGGACCCTCGCGGCGGCTCGCCGGACGGTCGGCGCGCTGCCCGCGCACAGCGGGTCGACGGACCGGCTGCGGGTGGCGGTGACCGCCGCGGCGGCCACGGATCCGCTGCGGTTCGACCTGTCGCCCGAGGCGGTGCTCAGCAGCGCCCGGAGTCTGATCCCGACGCTGGTGGGAGCCCTGCCGGCGCTCGGCGACCCGGCGGACGAAGGGGGTTCCCTGGCGCGGGAGCTGTGGTCACGGCTCACCGCGGAGCCGGCCGACGCCCCGTCCCTGGCCGTGCTGGACGCGGCCCTGACCCTCCTGATCGACCACGATCTGGCCGCCTCCACCCTGGCGGCCCGGGTCGCCGCCTCCGCGCGGGCCCACCCGTACGCCGTGGTCTCGGCGGGCCTCGGTGTGCTGGAGGGGCCGCTGCACGGCGCCGCGAGCGGGCTGGCGCACCGGATGCTCCGGGAGGCGGTGGACCGGGGCAGCGCGGTCCCCGTGGTCGCCGATCATCTGCGGACCGGGCGGCGGGTGCCGGGCCTGGGCCATCGGCTCTACCGGGGCGAGGACCCGCGGGCGACGGCCCTGTTCGCGCTGCTGGAGGACGTGCCGCAGGCAGCCGGGGCGCTCGCGGCGGCCCGCGAGGTGGTCGGCACGACAGCGCGGCACGCTCCGCTGCACGCCAACATCGACCTGGCCCTGGCCGTCCTGTCCGTCTCCCGGGGCATGCCGGCGGACGCGGGCGAGACGGTGTTCGCGGTGTCCCGCACCGCGGGCTGGATCGCCCACGCGCTGGAGGAGTACGGAGAGCGCCCGCTCCGCATCCGCCCCAGCGGGCAGTACACGGGCCCCCGGCCGCCCCAGCCGCTGCCCGGCCTCCAGACGACCTCCTAGGTCCAGACCAGGGGCTCGGGCAGTGCAAATTAGCTACGGATCACAGGGAATTCTCGCGCGGCGGCTGCGCGGTGGATCCGCGCACCACCAGCTCCGGCTCGAAGAGCAGCTCGTCCGAGGGGACGGTCCGCCCGCCGATCTGTACCGCGAGCAGCTCCACGGCCGCGCGCCCCATGGCCTCGATGGGCTGGCGGACGGTGGTCAGGGGCGGCTCGGTGCAGTTCATGAAGGCCGAGTCGTCGTAGCCGACGACCGACACGTCGGCGGGCACCGAGAGACCTCGGCGGCGGGCGGCGCGCACGGCGCCGAGCGCGAGCGGGTCGCTCGCGCAGATGATGCCGGTGACGCCCCGGTCCAGCAGCCGCATCGCGGCGGCCTGCCCGCCCTCCAGCGAGAACATCGCACGGGCCACCCACTCGTCGGGCACGGTCGTGCCCGCTTCCTCGGCGAGCACCCGGGCAGCGGCCAGCTTGCGCTGCGAGGGCACGTGGTCGGACGGGCCGAGGACGAGTCCGATGCGCTCGTGGCCGAGCGAGACGAGGTGCCGCCAGGCCTGCTCGACGGCGACGGAGTCGTCGCAGGAGACACCCGGGAAGCCGAGGTGGGCGATGGCCGCGTTGATCAGCACGACGGGGATCTTGCGGTCGGCGAGCACCTTGTAGTGGTCGTGCGGGGCGTCGGCCTGGTGGTACAGGCCGCCCGCGAAGACCACGCCGGAAACCTGCTGCTGGAGGAGCAGCTCGACGTAGTCGGCCTCGGAGACGCCGCCCTTGGTCTGGGTGCAGAGCACCGGGGTAAGCCCCTGCTGGGCGAGCGCGCCGCCGACCACTTCGGCGAACGCCGGGAAGATCGGGTTCTGCAGCTCGGGCAGGACGAGACCGACCAGCCTGGCCCGTTCGCCGCGCAGCTGGGTCGGGCGCTCGTACCCGAGGACGTCCAGCGCGGAGAGGACGGCCTGCCGGGTGGCGTCGGAAACGCCCGGCTTGCCGTTCAGCACCCGGCTGACCGTCGCCTCGCTGACTCCCACTTTCTGGGCCACTTGAGCAAGTCGTCGCGTCATGTGCGCAAGATTAGCGCAAGAAGTGCAAGTAGATTGCGTTGATGGCGAACTCCTCGGAAACGCTCCAGGAACGCTCACAGACACAACGCCGCGAAGCAAGAGGCGCGTACGGCGAAGGCCCGGCCGGCCGGGCCGGAACGCGGCCGAATTTCCGCCCCGGCCGCGCGGCCCTTACCGTCTCTACGATGAACGCCCCACCGACCCCCGGCCGGGGACCGCGCAGGTTCGGCTGGCCCCAGCGGGTCTTCTCCCAGGTCCTGCTGATGCAGCTGGCCATCATCACCGGCGTGACCATCCTGGTCACCGGCCTGTTCCTGGCCCCCCTCAGCGACCAGCTGGACGACCAGGCGATGCGCCGCGCCCTCGCCATCGCCCAGAGCACCGCCGCCCAGCCGGGGATCGTGGAGGACCTGAGCAGCACGGACCCGTCGGACCGGGGCCCCGTCCAGTCGGCCGCGGAGCGGATCAGGCGGGCGACCGGAGCGGAGTACGTCGTCGTCATGAACCAGCGCGGGGTGCGCTGGTCGCACCCCGACACCCACCGGATCGGCGCGATCGTCTCCACCGACCCCGGCGAGGCGCTGCGCGGCCGTGAGGTGATGGAGATCGACAGCGGCACCCTCGGCCGCTCGGCACGGGGCAAGGTGCCGTTGTTCGGCCCGTCCGGCGACGTGATCGGCGCGGTGTCGGTGGGCATCTCCTACGACAGCGTCCGCGCGCGGCTCCTCGGGGCGATCCCGGGGCTGCTCGCGTACGCGGGCGGAGCCCTGGCCGTCGGGGCGCTCGCCGCGTACCTGATCTCCCGCCGGCTGCAACGGCAGACCCATGACCTGGCGTTCTCCGATATCTCCGCGCTGCTGACGGAGCGCGAGGCCATGCTGCACGGCATCCGCGAAGGGGTCGTCGCCCTGGACGGGGCCGGCCGGGTCCGGCTGCTGAACGACGAGGCGCAGCGGCTGCTGGGCGTGGGCCCGGAGGCGGCGGGCCGGACGCTGGAGGAGGTGCTGGGCGACGGCAGGACCGCGGACGTCCTGGCCGGGCGGGTCGTCGGCGACGACCTGCTGGCGGTACGGGGCAGCCGGGTGCTGCTGGCCAACCGGATGCCCACGGACGACGGCGGGGCCGTGGTGACCCTGCGCGACCGGACCGAGCTGGAGAACCTGGGCCGCGAGCTCGACTCCACCACGGGGCTGATCGACGCCCTGCGCGCCCAGGACCACGAGCACGCCAACCGGCTGCACACCCTGCTCGGGCTGCTGGAGCTGGAGATGCACGAGGACGCGATGGAGTTCGTCACGGAGGTCGTGGGCGTACACCGGGCGACGGCGGAACAGGTCACCGAGAAGGTCCAGGACCCGCTGCTGGCCGCCCTCCTGGTGGGCAAGGCGACGGTGGCCGCCGAGCGCGGCGTAGCACTGCGGCTGGCCCCCGGCACCCTGCTGCCGGACCGGGTGGTCGATCCCCGGGGCCTGGTCACGGTCATGGGCAACCTCGTCGACAACGCCACGGACGCGGCGGCCGGATCGGAGGGGGCGCGGATCGAGGTCGGGCTGTGCGCGGAGGGACGTACGGTGATCCTTGAGGTGCGCGACAGCGGCCCCGGTGTCCCCCCGGAGCAGCACACGTCGATCTTCACGGAGGGCTGGTCCACCAAGGAGGTCCCGGCACACGGCAAGCGCGGCCTCGGGCTCGCCCTCGTCCGGAGGCTCGCGGAGCGTCAGGGAGGCAGTGTGACGGTGTCCGGGGCGGACGGAGGCGGTGCGGTGTTCACGGTCGTCCTGCCGGAGGCGCTGGCCGAGCCGGGGCCGCGGGCGCCGGCCGAGCCCGCCGCTTCCCCCGACGGTCCGCCGTCCACCGTGTGTCCGGCCCCGTCGGGAGGCCGGCAGTGATCCAGGTCCTGATCGTGGACGACGACGTCCGGGTGGCGCAGATCAACGCGGCCTACGTCGCGAAGGTCCCCGGCTTCAAGGTGGTCGCGCAGGCCCACTCGGCGGCCGCAGCCCTGGAGAGGGTCGAGGAGGTCCCGGTGGACCTGGTCCTGCTGGACCACTACCTGCCGGACCGCAACGGCCTCGCCGTCGTACGGGAACTGCGCCGCCTCGGCCGTCAGGTCGACGTGATCATGGTGACGGCCGCCCGGGACGTCGCCACCGTGCAGGACGCGATGCGCCACGGCGCGCTCCAGTACCTGGTGAAGCCGTTCACGTACGCGGGCCTCCGCTCGAAGCTGGAGGCGTACGCGGCGCTGCGGCAGGCACTCGACGGGGGCGGGGAGGCCGAGCAGGCACAGGTGGACCGGCTCTTCGGCGCGCTGTGGGCGGCGGACGAGCCGGCCCTCCCCAAGGGCCACTCCCCCACCACCGCCGAGCTCGTCCGAGGGGCGTTGCGCGGAGCCGACGGCCCGCTCTCCGCCCAGGAGATCGCGGACAGCGCGGGGATGAGCCGCCAGACGGCCCAGCGCTATCTGAAGCTGCTGGAACGCACCGGCAAGGTCCGGCTGACGCTGCGCTACGGGGAGACGGGCCGCCCGGAGCACCGGTACGCCTGGGCCGCCGGCTGAGCCGCCCGGGAGCCCGTACGGCGCTCTGCCGGGACACACGCGCCCCTGATGCCCGCCCTACGCGGCCCCGGCCCCCGTCAGCGCCCTGACCTCGGTCTCGGCGTGCTTGGCCTCGTCGGGCGGCTCGGGCGAGGTGACCGTACCGATCCAGCCGGCCAGGAAGCCGAGCGGGATGGAGACCAGGCCCGGGTTCTCCAGGGGGAAGAGCTGGAAGTCCACGCCGGGGAACAGGGACGTGGGGCTGCCCGAGACGACGGGTGAGACCAGCACCAGGACGACCGCCGGGACCAGGCCGCCGTACACGGCCCAGACCGCGCCCCGGGTGGTGAAGCCGCGCCAGAACAGGGAGTAGAGCAGGGCCGGGAGGTTCGCCGACGCGGCGACGGCGAAGGCCAGGCCCACCAGGAAGGCCACGTTGAGGTCCTGGGCGAGCAGTCCGAGGCCGATCGCGACCGCGCCGATCCCCGCGGCTGCGACACGCGCCACGGCGACCTCGCCGTACTTCTTGCGCCCGGGGCGGCGGAGCGAGGCGTAGAGGTCGTGGGCGACGGACGCGGACGAGGCGAGCGTGATGCCCGCGACGACGGCCAGGATGGTGGCGAAGGCGATGGCGGCGACCACGGCGAAGAGAATCGTTCCGCCGGTGGACCCCTCGCCGCCGCCGAGGTGGAGCGCCAGCAGCGGGACCGCGGTGTTGCCCGCCGCGTTCGAGGCGCGGACCTCGCCGGAGCCGACGAGCGCGGCGGCGCCGAATCCGAGCACGATCGTCATCAGGTAGAAGCTGCCGATCAGGCCGATGGACCAGACGACGGAGCGGCGCGCGGCGCGGGCGGTGGGCACGGTGTAGAAGCGCGACAGGATGTGCGGCAGCCCCGCCGTGCCGAGGACGAGGGCGACGCCCAGGCTGATGAAGTCGAGGCGCGAGGTCAGGTCCCCGCCGTAGCGGAGGCCGGGCGCGAGGAAGTCCTTGCCGTGGCCGCTGCGTTCGGCCGCGGTGGTCAGCAGGCTGTTGACGCTCCCGTGGAAGTGGACCAGGACGAGCACGGTGAGCGCGACGGCCCCGGCCATCAGCAGGACGGCCTTGACGATCTGGATCCAGGTGGTGGCGCGCATGCCGCCGAACGACACGTAGATCACCATGAGCGCGCCGACCCCGACCACCGTCCAGGACCGGGCCGCGTCGCTCGTCCCGCCGAGCAGCAGGGCCACGAGGCTGCCCGCGCCGACCATCTGGGCGACCAGGTAGAGCACGGAGACGGTGACGGACGAGGTGCCGACGGCGGTACGCACCGGGCGCTCCGCCATCCGGGCCGCGACCACGTCGGCCAGGGTGAACCGGCCGCAGTTGCGGACGAGTTCGGCGACGAACAGCAGGACGACCAGCCAGGCGACGAGGAAGCCGACCGAGTAGAGCATGCCGTCGTAGCCGAAGAGGGCGATCAGCCCGGAGATCCCGAGGAAGGAGGCCGCCGACATGTAGTCGCCGGCGAGGGCGAATCCGTTCTCCATCGGCGAGAACAGCCGCCCGCCGGCGTAGAACTCCTCCGCGGACCCCTGCCGGTTGCGGCCGACCCAGGTGGTGATGAAGAGCGTCACCGCGATGAACGCGCTGAACAGCAGCAGGGCGAGTGCCTGGTGGTCGCCTCTCAACGTCCGAGCCCTCTCGTCATCTCCTGGGTGTCCCAGCGCAGATCGAGCGCGGCCCGGTCCCTGCGCAGCCGCGCGTGCCGCGCGTACGCCCAGGTGAGCAGGAACGTGGTGAGGAACTGGCCGAGACCCGCCACCATCGCGACGTTGACCGCTCCGGCGACCGGGCGGGCCATCAGCTCGGGCGCGGTGGTCGCGGCGACGACGTAGGCGAGATACCAGAGCAGGAAGGCGAGGGCGGCGGGAGCCACGAAGCGGCGGTAGCGGCGGCGCACCTCGCGGAAGGCCGCGCTGCGGTGCACCTCCAGGTAGATGTCGGCCGCGCTGGGCTCGGGGTCCGGCGCCGCCGCGGCGGGCGCGTCGAGGTCCGCGATGCCGGCCGTCCGGTCCCGGCCGCACCGGTCGGAGTCCGGCGCGTCGTCCCACGGGTCGTCGAGCCGCACTCCCGCGGCCCCCGGCCCTGCTTCCTTCTCCACCGCACAACTCCCCTGATCCACGGACCTTTTCGGCCGCATGGCCAACCATGGGCGGTTCGGGAGGATCCCGGGCGCGTCATTCGCCCGGCTTCACCCCTTCAGGTGACAGAAGTCCCGTACGGCTGCGCGAACCGCGGGTCCCCGGGCCCGGCACCCCGGAAACGTACGCGGCCCCCGCTCCGGCGGTACGGGAGCGGGGGCCGACGCGGGCGCCAGGGGTCAGGCGTCGATGCGCGAGCGATCCAGGGTGGCCGCGGAACTGGTGATGAACTCCTTGCGGGGCGCGACCTCGTTGCCCATCAGCAGGTCGAAGACCTGCTCGGAGGATTCCAGGTCGCCGATGTTGATGCGCCGCAGCGTGCGGTGGCGCGGGTCCATCGTCGTCTCCGCCAGCTGATCGGCGTCCATCTCGCCCAGACCCTTGTAGCGCTGGATCGATTCCTTGATCCGGACGTTCTTGCGCTGGAACTCCAGGAGGGTCTGGCGCAGTTCGTTGTCGGAGTAGGTGTAGACGTACTTGTCCTGGCCCTTCTTGGGCTGGACCAGCTCGATCCGGTGCAGCGGCGGGACGGCGGCGAAGACCCTCCCCGCCTCGACCATCGGGCGCATGTAGCGCTGGAAGAGGGTCAGCAGCAGGCAGCGGATGTGGGCGCCGTCGACGTCGGCGTCCACCAGCAGGACGATCTTCCCGTAACGCGCGGCGTCGATGTCGAAGGTCCGCCCGGACCCGGCTCCTATGACCTGGATGATCGCCCCGCACTCGGCGTTCTTCAGCATGTCCGAGACGGACGACTTCTGTACGTTGAGGATCTTTCCGCGGATCGGCAGCAGCGCCTGGAACTCACTGTTCCGCGCCAGCTTGGCGGTGCCGAGCGCCGAGTCACCCTCGACGATGAACAGCTCGCTGCGCTCGACGTCGTCGCTGCGGCAGTCGGCGAGCTTGGCGGGCAGCGAGGACGACTCCAGGGCGGTCTTGCGGCGCTGGGCGTCCTTGTGCTGCCGGGCGGCGATCCGGGTGCGGGCGGCGGCGACGGCCTTCTCCAGCACCGCCCTGGCCTGGGCCTTGGCGTCCCGCTTCGTCGAGGTCAGGAAGGCCTTGAGCTCCTTGGCGACCACGCCTGCCACGATCCGGTTGGCCGCGGAGGTGCCGAGCACCTCCTTCGTCTGCCCCTCGAACTGCGGCTCGGCGAGCCGTACGGTGACGACGGCGGTGAGCCCTTCGAGGGCGTCGTCCTTGACGACGTCGTCCTCGGCGACCCGCAGCATCTTGGCGGAGCGCAGCGCCTCGTTCACGGTCTTGGTCAGGGAGCGCTCGAACCCGCTGACGTGGGTGCCGCCCTTGGGGGTGGCGATGATGTTCACGAACGACCGTACGGTCGTGTCGTAGCCGGTGCCCCAGCGCAGGGCGATGTCGACGCCGAGCTCGCGGGTGACCTCGGTGGCGGTCATGTGGCCGCGGTCGTCGAGGACGGGGACGGTCTCCTTGAAGGTGCCCGTGCCGGTCAACCGCTGGACGTCGCAGACGGCCTTGTCCTGGGCCAGGTACTCGCAGAACTCGCTGATGCCGCCGTCGAAGCGGAACGTCTCCTCGGTCTTGCCCTCGCCGTCCAGCCCTCGCTCGTCGCGGACGACGATCGTGAGACCGGGGACGAGGAAGGCCGTCTGGCGGGCGCGCTGGTAGAGCGTCTCCAGATTGAGCTTGGCGTCCTTGAGGAAGATCTGGCGGTCGGCCCAGTACCTGGTACGGGTACCCGTACGGGTCCTGGGGACCCGCTTTCCCTTCCGGAGGCCGTTGGCCGGGTCGAAGGGGCTGTCGGGGCCCTGCTCCGTGAAGATGCCCGGGACGCCTCGCCGGAAGCTGATGGAGTGGGTCGCGCTGTTGCGGTCGACCTCGATGTCCAGACGGGCGGAAAGGGCGTTGACCACCGAGGCGCCGACGCCGTGGAGGCCGCCGGAGGCCGAGTAGGAGCCGCCGCCGAACTTGCCTCCGGCGTGCAGCTTGGTCATGACGACCTCGATGCCGGAGAGGCCCGTCTTGGGCTCGACGTCGACCGGAATGCCACGGCCGTTGTCCCGGACCTCGACGGAGGCGTCGTCGTGGAGGATGACCTCGATCAGGTCGCAGTAGCCGCCGAGGGCTTCGTCGACGGAGTTGTCGATGATCTCCCAGAGGCAGTGCATCAGGCCACGGCTGTCGGTGGACCCGATGTACATACCGGGCCGCTTGCGGACCGCCTCAAGACCTTCGAGGACGAGGAGGTGCCGCGCGGTGTAGTTGGAGCTGTCCCGGTCGCCGCCTGCTCCGGTCAGCATCGCGGTGGACGGCACGGACGTTTCGGCGGTCACGCGGTTCGCTCCTCGCTGAATTTCATCTGGGGTCCCCGTGGGTACAGGGCTGGTCTTCGGTTGCCGCTGAGAGCCTACAGAGGCCTGGTAGAGCGGTTGTAACGCCACCCTCGGGGAATCCTCATGCTAGTCGAGCTTCTTCCGGGCTCGCATGGGTGTTCGATCATTCGTTGGAGTGACGTGCACATCACGTTCCCTTCGGCGCATGAACCATTTAGGCTCCGGGCACGTCCTCATGAACAAACCGGCAAGCCGGCCGGCGGGACCACCCCTAGACAAGCAATGCGAAACCGTAGCGCTCCGCATACGGCACATTCGCCGCCAACCGGCTACAGACAGCCACACCGAGAAGAAGTTTCGAAGAAAAGCCACGAGCGGGAACGTTTTCGGCCTGGTTGGATGTTGACCCTGGTACGACAGCTCGTCGAGCTAGAGAAGAGGCGACGTGACTACTGTTCTGACCCCCGCGAGCCCGCTGACCGCAGCAGACCGCTGTGACCGTTGCGGCGCCCAGGCATATCTGCGCGTCGTCCTGATCAGCGGCGGTGAACTGCTCTTCTGCGCCCACCACGGGCGCAAGTTCGAGCCGGAACTCAAGAAGATCGCCGCGGAAATACAGGATGAGACGGATCGGCTCACCGCCGTGCAGACGGCTGCTGCCGACGAGGAACAACACTGATACCTCGCATCCACGACGAGCCAGGGGCTGGTCCAGGACCGGCCGACGGGCGGCTCCCCCACCGGGGGAGCCGCCCGTTCTCGTCCGTGGCCGCCAGGATCACGCACGCACACAGCGGGGCGCCGCGCGCGTGCGGTCCCGGCGCGGGTCAGATGCGGCCCTCGGCCCACTCCAGGGCCGCGGAGACCCGTGTGTACACCCCCGGGCTGCCCGCGCGCCCGCAGCCACTGCCCCAGGACACCAGGCCGATGAGCCGCCCACGGGCCACCAGCGGCCCGCCGCTGTCGCCCTGGCACGCATCCCTGCCACCCGCCGGATCGCCCGCACAGAGCATCGCCGAGGCCTTGTAGGTGCCCTCCTGGCCGCCCGGGTAGGCCCGCGCGCAGTCGCTGTCCGGCAGGACCTGGACCCGCGCGGAGCGCAGCACGGAGGCGTACGCGCCGCTCCCCGTCGTGTCGCCCCACCCGTAGACGGCCGCCGCGGTACCGGCCCGGTAGGCGGTGTCCCCGCCCTCGGCCGTCGGGATGACGCCGCCCTCCGGCATCGCGCGGGACAGGGTCAGCACAGCGAGGTCGCCGGCGTTGGAGGCGGGGTCGTACGCCGGGTTCACCCAGATGGACCGGACGGGGATCTCCTGGCCGCCGGAGTCGCTCAGCCGCTCCCGGCCGGCGATGACCAGCAGATCCCGCACCCGCTCCGCCGGTCCACCGAGCGCCTCGTCACTCAGACAGTGGGCGGCCGTCAGGATCTTCGTGGGCGCCACGGCGACGCCCCCGCAGAACTGTCCCGAGCGCGCCCCTCCGAACCGGTCCCGGCTCGACAGCGCCACCGCCCAGGGGCTGTCCGCCACCGGGGCGGGCTGGCCGCCGACGATGATGCTGTCCGCGACCGCCGCGGAGGGCGAGGCGAGGGGCACCACGGTCGCGGCGGCGGTCACGGCGAGCACCCCGGTCAGGGCACGGACGACGGAACGGGGCATGGAGGCTCCTGACGCTGAGGCGGTAACGGTCCACCCAGCGTGATCCAGCCGGTCACCGTCCGCACCCGAGGACACGCCGGAGGGCCCGGATCCCCTGGGGGTTCCGGGCCCTCGGCCGGTGAATCTTCCGCGCTCTAGTCGAGGTAGTCGCGCAGCACCTGCGAGCGCGACGGGTGACGAAGCTTCGACATCGTCTTCGACTCGATCTGACGGATGCGCTCACGCGTCACGCCGTAGACCTTGCCGATCTCGTCGAGCGTCTTCGGCTGACCGTCGGTGAGACCGAAGCGCATCGAGACCACGCCGGCCTCACGCTCGGAGAGCGTGTCGAGCACGGAGTGGAGCTGCTCCTGGAGGAGCGTGAAGCTGACCGCGTCCGCCGGGACGACGGCCTCGGAGTCCTCGATCAGGTCACCGAACTCGCTGTCGCCGTCCTCACCGAGCGGGGTGTGCAGCGAGATCGGCTCACGACCGTACTTCTGGACCTCGATGACCTTCTCGGGGGTCATGTCGAGTTCCTTGGCCAGCTCCTCCGGGGTGGGCTCGCGGCCCAGGTCCTGGAGCATCTGGCGCTGGACGCGCGCGAGCTTGTTGATGACCTCGACCATGTGCACCGGGATACGGATGGTGCGGGCCTGGTCGGCCATCGCGCGGGTGATCGCCTGACGGATCCACCAGGTGGCGTACGTGGAGAACTTGTAGCCCTTGGTGTAGTCGAACTTCTCGACCGCGCGGATCAGACCGAGGTTGCCCTCCTGGATCAGGTCCAGGAAGAGCATGCCGCGACCGGTGTAGCGCTTGGCCAGGGAGACCACCAGGCGGAGGTTGGCCTCCAGGAGGTGGTTCTTGGCCCGCCGGCCGTCCTCGGCGATGATCTCCAGCTCGCGCTTGAGCTTCGGCGCGAGCTTGTCGGCGTTCGCCAGCTTGTCCTCGGCGAAGAGACCGGCCTCGATGCGCTTGGCGAGCTCGACCTCCTGCTCGGCGTTGAGGAGGGGAACCTTGCCGATCTGCTTCAGGTAGTCCTTGACCGGGTCGGCGGTGGCGCCGGCGACGGCGACCTGCTGCGCAGGTGCGTCGTCCTCGTCGTCGTCGGAGAGGACGAAGCCCTTGTTCTCGCCCTCGCCCTCCTCTTCCTCGCCCTTGCCGGCCTTGACTTCCTCGGCCGCCTCGTCGCCGTCGAGGATCTCGTCGTCCTGCTTGCCGGACTTCTTGGCCGCCGTCTTCTTGGCCGCCGTCTTCTTCACGGCGGTCTTCTTGGCCGCTGCCTTCTTGGCTGCCGTCTTCTTGGCGGGAGCGGCCGCGACGGCGTCGTCGGCCACCGCGTCCGCACTCTCGGCCGCCGGGGCGGCGGTGGCCGCGACGGTCCTGGTCACGGTGGTCTTCGCCGCGACAGTCTTGGTGGCGGTGCGCTTGACCGGGCTCTTCGCTGCGACGCTCTTGCGGGCGCGCTTCGGCGACTCCGCGGCACTGACCATCAGCGTCACACCCTCTTCCTCGAGGATCTGGTTGAGGCTGCGCAGAACGTTCTTCCACTGGGTTGGCGGAATCTGGTCAGCCTCGAAGGCCCGACGCACGTCATCGCCGGCGATCTGCCCATCAGCCTTTCCCCGCTCGATGAGCGCCATCACAGACTCGGACTCGGCGATCTCCGGCGGGAGCGTACGGGATGTGCTGGCCGACACGAACAACCTCTCGGAACGATGGAAACGGCTTCCGGCCCTGCCCTGGAGAGGGCTGGAACCGACGACCGTCGACTGGGGATGTCGCCGACGGCGCGGGTTTGGCCTCAGAACTGCACAGCGCACCCGAGGGTTGCTGTATTCCTTCCGCGACGCTCACCTCTTAAGTCATCGCGCTGCTTCGAGGAGTGTTACGGCCAATCCGCGTGGCCCGAGTCACACCTCATACGCGACGAAATGGGCCAAGGGTGTCATCCCCTCACAATTATGCCGCCGGACCCGTGCGGTCCGGCGGCACCCGGCCCACGCACCCGGCCGCGCCCCGGTCAGTGCTCGCGCGGCGCGGGAACCACACGCTCGACGTCGGGGTGGACGACGAGCAGTTGACGCATGGCCGTCTCGGCCGCCCCGGAATCACCGGAGGCCAGGGCGTCGGCGATGCGCGCGTGGTGCGCGAGCGAGGTCTCGCCCGGACGGTCACAGCCGGTGACCGGACCACCGGAGACATGAAGGGCGGCCGAGACGATGCCGGAAAGGTGTTCGAGCATCCGATTGCCCGCCGCCTGGATGAGCAGGGCGTGGAACTCCGCGTCGGCACGGGAGAAGGTGATCGCATCCCCCTGCCCCGTCGCGTGCCCCATGATCTCCACCATGTCGCCGAGCCGCTGCTGAATATCGTCCCGCCCGTGCCCGGCCGCGAGGCGCGCCGCGAGCGGTTCGATGGTCCAGCGGAGCTCGGCCAGCTCGCGGCGCTGGTCGTCGCGCTGCGGACCGAAGGCCCGCCATTCGATGATGTCGGGATCCAGCAGGTTCCAGTCACTGACCGGGCGGACCCTCGTACCCACGTTGGGGCGCGCGCTGACCAACCCCTTGGCTTCGAGGACGCGCAGGGATTCGCGTACGACGGTGCGGGACACCTCGAACCGCTGGCCGATCTCCTCGGGAACGAGGGGGCGGTCCGCGCCGAGGTCACCGGAAACGATCATCTGGCCGAGCTGCTGGACGAGTTGGCCGTGGAGACCGCGCCCCCGGCTGGCAGACCCGCGGCGGCTCGCCCGCCCCAGCTCGGAATCGGAACCGCCCCAGGCCCGGGAAGCGGCACGCTCGCCGGCCGGCGCCTCCGTATAGGGAAAGCGGTCGAGTTCGCCCGAGCCGGCCAGGCCGGAATCGGCGGTGCGGGCGGCGGTCATCATGGTGTGCGCAAGGGTACTCACGCATCCTTTGTCGGCGCGGCTCGCCCACCCCTTGAGGTCTTTGGTGAAAAGCACACGAAAGGGTGATCGGCGCCCACTCCGCAATTGACGCCATATCCCTACAAATCAGTCATTTCTCCGGGAGTTGCGGGCTCCTGTTCTCGATGCGGGCGACGACGATCACCAACGCGCCTTTCCCCGAAGGCTGGTGAACAGATACGCGCAGATCAGGGCTGACAACGACAGGGCGAGTGCGGTGCCGACGGGCTGCGCCACCACCCGCGCGACGGCCAGCACCCAGTGGTCCGCCTGCTGCGGCAGCTGCCACCCGGCCAGTTCGCGCAGCCGGCCCGGGAGCCCGGCGACCGAACGCGCGGACGGCGCCGCGAAGAGCTTCTGCACCAGTGGAACGACGAGTACCGGAACGGCCAGCACCGCGGCGATCCCCGCCCCGGCCACCCGGAAGACACCGGCGGCCAACAGCCCCGCCCAGGCACAGCCGACCGTCAGACCGGCCCAACTCGCACCGAGCGCGACAGCGTTCGAGGGGATCTCGATCAAGTCCGGCCCGTACACGAGCCGGAGGCTCTGCGCTCCGCACACCACGGCGAGGCCCGCGAGCAGCAGGGCGAAGCTCGCGGTCACGGTGAGCTTGGCCAGGAGCAGCCCGAGCCGCCGGGGGACGGTGCCGCGCGCGGCGGCGAGTGCCGGATACCGGAACTCGTCCCCGAAGGACAGCGCCCCGAGCAGGCCCGCGCCGAGCGCGGCGGGAGGGAGCGGCAGCAGAGCGGGCCACGCGGCGAGCACACGGGGCAGCGCGGTGCCGTCGGTGCGGGCGAGCAGGACGGACACCGCGGCCGACACCACCAGAACGGCCGCCATGATCATGGCCGTTGTCCGGACGCCCAGGGAGCGTCGCAGTTCGTAGCGGAGCGGGCGCAGGGGGCCGCGTGCGGGGCGCACCCGGATCGGGGGCGGCAGCTCCGACAGCGCGACGGCCGAGTCGCCCCTCTCCTCCCTCCCGGCTCCTGCCGGGGTCGCCGGCCCGGTGTCGCCGATCTCGTCGGCGAGCCGGTGCACGGGGACGCCGTGCCGGTACGCGGTGTCGCCGATCTCCGCGCAGCTGCTGCCGTACACCGTCAGCCGGCCGCTCGCCTCCTCGACCACCTCGACGGAGCGCCGCGCGGCTCTGGCCTCCCGGCTGACCACGGCCGCCAGCCGGGCGGCGTGCGGGGTGCGGACGGCGACCCGGGCCCGGAGCCGGGTGCGGGCGAAGTCGGAGACGTCCTGGTCGGCGACGAGACGCCCGCCGCCGATGGTGACGACGCGGTCGGCCGTGCGGGCCGCCTCCTTGGGGTCGCCGGTGGTGTAGAGGACCGTGCCGCCCTGGGCCGCGTGCGCACGCAACAGCCCGTACAGCCAGCTGTTCTCCCTCGGGGACAGCCCCTCCGCCGGTTCGTCCAGGATCAGGGTGTGGGGGTCCCCGAGCAGCGCGGAGGCGAGGCCGAGCCGCCGGTCCATCCCCACCGAGAGGGTGCCCAGGCGCTGGTCCCCGAGCCCGGCGAGACCGACGACGTCGAGCACCTCGTCGGCCCTGGTCGCGGGCGTGCCCGCGGCCGCGCAGAGCATCCGGAGCTGCCCCCGGACGGTCCGGGCGGGATGACCCGGTACGTCGCCGAGCAGAACGCCCACCTCCCGTGCCGGGTGGGCGATGCGGTGCAGCGGCCGCCCACGGAAGTAGGCGACGCCCCGCCCCGCGTCCAGTTCGAGCATCAGCCGCAGGGCCGTGGTCCTGCCCGAGCGGGGGGCGCCCAGCAGGGCCGTGACACGGCCGGGGGGAGCCTCGAAGGTCAGATCGTTCACGGCGGGCGGAGCGTCGCGACGGGGGGTGCTGGTGAGTCCGATGGCCTGGAGCATCGCTTATCTCGCGTCTCTCGCGGAAGGTGAGACCGCTCGGCGGCAGGGGTACCGCAGCAACATAACGCGACATTTCAGACTTTTGGCGCAGGGGTGGGCCGACAGGCGTTCCGCGGGGCCATCGCGGCGGAACGCCCGGCGGCTCAGACCTCGGGTCGCAGCATCGGCGGATTGAGCACCGTGGCCGCCCCGGCCCGGAACAACTGCGCCGGCCGGCCTCCCTGACGCGTGGTCGTCCCACCGGAAGGCACCAGGAATCCGGGCGTTCCGGTGACCTTGCGGTGGAAGTTACGGGGGTCGAGGACCACACCCCACACCGCTTCGTACACCCTGCGCAGCTCGCCGACCGTGAATTCCGGCGGGCAGAACGCGGTGGCCAGCGAGGAGTACTCGATCTTGGAGCGGGCGCGCTCCACGCCGTCGGCCAGGATCCGCGCATGGTCGAAGGCCAGCGGCGCCGCCTGCTCGCCCTCCCGCCCGGCGCCGGGATGGAGCAGGTCCTCGACCGGCGCCCAGCGCGCGCTGTTGGCATCGCCGCCCGCCCGGGGCGCGGGCAGGTCCGGCGCGAGGGCGAGGTGGGCGACGCTGACCACCCGCATCCGGGGGTCGCGCGCCGGATCTCCGTACGTGGCCAACTGCTCCAGATGTGCCCCGTTGCCCACGGCCGGTTTCGCCGGGTCGTGCGCGCTGAGGCCGGTTTCCTCGACGAGTTCACGCGCCGCCGCGGACCCCAGATCCTCGTCCATCCTGACGAAGCCACCGGGCAGGGCCCATCTGCCCTGGAACGGGGTCTCTCCGCGACGTACGACCAGCGCGCAGAGCGCGTGACGGCGCACCGTGAGCACGACCAGGTCGACGGTGACAGCGAAGGGCGGGAAGGTCGACGGGTCGTAGGGCGGCATGTCGCGATCATAGTCGTCTGCCTGACGATAAACACTCCCTTCGGCATGCTCGTGATCAGTCGGAGCGCCACGATTGTGGATCCGTAGCGATCATTCGTAGCGATCAGTCGGGCGGTGGCCCGGATTCCGGACGGCCGGCGAGCCGGACAAACGACCGGACGGGAGGCCGGGACGGACGCACCCCGGCGGTTCCTCGGCTCGCACCCGGGTCACCTCCGCGTCCGGCCGCCGGGTCGCCCGTACCGCCGGGTCTCGCGCGACCGACGCCCGGCCACCGAGGTGCAGGGGCGGGCCGAAGCGGGTGACGGCTTCACCCGTCCCGCACCCGGGCGCCGGTGGGCGCGCCCCCGCCGCCGGCCCCCGTCGGGCAGCGGGCGGACCTTGCGGACGCGCAGCGAGGTGGCGCCCCGGTCGGCGGCGGTGTCGATCACCGCTTCCACGGCCCGGGCGTCGGGGCTCGCCCCGTCCGCCGCCTCGCGCAAGCAACGGCGCAGGGCCTCCGGGTCGAGCCCTTCGTTGCAGGCCCGATGGAGCAGCTGGGCGAACGTGTAGCCGGGATCGGCGCGCAGCGCCAGCGTCAGGGCGACCCGCGCGCCCGGCTCGTCGCCCGTGGACCAGGAGACCCAGCCCGCCAGGGTGAGCGGAGCGGCGGCGTGCTCCCCGTACGGTCCGACGCAACGCCGTGCCAGCGTCCGCCAGAGCCGCAGGGCCGCTTGCGCTTCCGCGCCCTCCATCCAGCCGGCGGCCTTGTCCCGGGTCTCCCGGTCCTGGAGCCCGAGGATGACGGTCGCGGCCTCGTCGGAGCCGATCAACTGGTCGTCCCCGGCGTCCGAGAGCGCGGGCGGCGCGGGCTGTGTCTCCTCGATGCGGTCCATGAGGGTGCGCGCCAGCCGGAGGGTCTCCGCCGCGACCTCTCCCCGGGCCCGCTCGTCGAGGAGCCTCGGGATCAGCGCCGGCCCTGCCCTGTCCAGGGCCTCCTCCTGCGCGGTCACGGCCGCCGGGGTCCGCCAGGGCTGGAGCCGCGCCTCCATGTCGCGCAGCGAGCCCCGCACATGGACACCCGCGTAGGCGGCGGCCGCGGCCATCACCGTGGTGCCGGGCATGGCCAGAGGATTTCCCTGGTCGGGGCAGCACCGGGGGTCGGGACAACAGTAGGACCAGTAGCGGCCGTCGGAGATGCAGAGAGCTTCGAGGACGGGAACGTCGAGCGCTCCGCACGCCGTGCGCAGGCGTTGCGCGAAAGGCCTGAGCCGCTCCATGGTGAGCCTGCCGCCCGACCCGTCCGGAGAGTCCTGGCAGAGGAAGATCACGATCGCGTCGGGCCGTCCTTCGCGGCGCTCACTCCCCGATACCAGGCAATCCGCCAACTGGTCGGCGACCGGCCCCCATTCGCCGGGCGCCTGCGGAATTCCGAGGCGGAGCCGGCCGCCGAACCGGCCACGGCCGCCGTGCAACGCGACCATCACGACGCTGTCGTTGGGATAGAAGCCCATCAGATACGGGAGGGCATCGGCGAGCTCTGCGGGGCCGCGCAGGGTGATCTGCTGCTCCGCGGCCGGGCCGGTGGATTCGTGGTGCCTGTTCATGCCTTGACGGTCCCTCAGCCCGTCGCGGCCCGCGACCCCTGTGGATAACGTTATCCACAGGGGTCGCTCCTGCCGCTCGGGACGCACTATCGTGCCGTGTCCGGTCCGGTTCGCGACGCTCGCTCGCTCGCGGAGGCGAGCACTCCCGGGACGGATCAACTCGGTTTCGGCCTCGCGCGGTTCGCCGCGCTGCCTCACCACACCTTGACGCGCCCCGAGAGGCCCATGTAATCAGCCGATGCCCGCACGTATCCACTGATCACATCGGAGTGTTCATGGACCTGCGTCGCGGCCCGTGGGACCCCGCGTGACGGCCCGGCTCAGCGCCGAGGGGCGGCTCACGTCGTTCGGCCGCGACGGTCTGGTCTTCGACGTCGTGGACCGGGGACCGTTCGCCGGGGAGGTCGTCGTGCTCCTGCACGGGTTTCCCCAGAGGTCCAGCTCCTGGGACCTGCTCGCACCGCTGTTGCGCGCGTCGGGATACCGCACTCCGGCACCCGACCAGCGGGGGTACTCACCCCGGGCCCGGCCACGCGGCAGGATCTCCTACCGCACGCCCTTCAGCACATCGAGCCAGCTGGCCGAGGTCACCGTCCCGGCGCTGTTCATCAACAGCGACAGCGATCCGGTCCTGGGCCGGACAGGGGCAGAGTACACACGCAGGTTCGTGACCGGCCCGTACGCCTTCCACACCCTGACCGGAGTCGGGCACTGGATTCCGGAGCAGGCCGCTCCAGAAGTGGCAGAACTCCTGCGCGTTCACCTTTCGAGCTCGCTCCCGGGGCCGGAACGGGGACGGTGGAGCGATCGGGGCGCGCCCTATCCCGCCACGGCCAGGACCAGCGGGAGCACCTGTTCGGCGCCGGCCTGGCGGAGCAGGCGCGCGCCCACGGCGAGGGTCCAGCCGGAGTCGGTGGAATCGTCGACGAGCAGCACCGGGCCGTGGGCTTCGGCCAGCGCGGCGGCGAGTTCGTCGGGCACCGTGAAGGAGTCGGCCAGGGCGCGCAGCCGCTGGGCGGAGTTGCTGCGGTGCGCGGCGTGCTCGTCGGCATGCGGGGTGAGGGCCAGGCTGCCCAGGAGCGGGAGCCTCCCGACCCGGGCCACGCCCTCGGCCAGGGAGGTGACCAGTTGGGGGCGGGTGCGGGACGGCACGACGACCACCCCCACGGGGCGCGCCACCGCGTCGGGAGATCCGCCGGCCCAGCCGTCCGGCGAGCGCGCCCAGTCCGCCAGCACCGTCACGACGGCGTTCAGTACGTCGTCGGGGACCGGCCCGTCCGCCGCCCCCGCCGACAGGAGCGGGCGCAGGCGGTTGCCCCAGCCGATGTCGGACAGCCTCCCCAGCGCACGTCCCGTCATCGCCTGCTGCCCCGCGGGAATCCGGCCCTTGAGGTCCATGCCGACCGAGGCCAGGCCCGTCGGCCACATCTTGCGGGGCTCGACCTCGACGCCCGGCCGGTCCAGCTCACCCGTCGCCGCCGAGAGGGCCGAGGAGGAGACGGCCGGGTCCAGCCAGGGGCCGGCGCAGGTGTCGCAGCGGCCGCACGGCACCGCCTTCTCGTCGTCGAGCTGGTGCTGCAGGAACTCCATGCGGCACCCCGTGGTCGCCACGTAGTCCCGCATCGCCTGCTGCTCCGACGAGCGCTGCTTCGCGACCCACGCGTACCGCTCCGCGTCGTACGCCCACGGCTGTCCCGTCGCGGTCCAGCCACCCTTCACGCGCTTGACGGCACCGTCCACGTCCAGGACCTTCAGCATCGTCTCCAGACGCGAGCGCCGAAGATCCACCAACGGCTCCAGCGCCGGCAGCGACAACGGACGGCCCGCCTGGCCCAGCACGTCCAGGGTGCGCCGCACCTGCTCCTCGGGCGGGAAGCCCACCGAAGCGAAATACGCCCAGATCGCCTCGTCCTCCTTGCCCGGGAGCAGCAGGACATCGGCATGGTCCACGCCACGCCCGGCACGCCCGACCTGCTGGTAATAGGCGATCGGCGACGAGGGCGATCCCAGGTGCACCACGAAGCCGAGGTCCGGCTTGTCGAAGCCCATCCCCAGCGCGGAGGTCGCCACCAGGGCCTTCACCCGGTTCGCCAGCAGATCCTCCTCCGCCTGCAACCGGTCGGCGTTCTCCGTCTTCCCCGTGTACGAGGCCACGGGATATCCGCGCTGCCGCAGGAACGCGGCGACCTCCTCGGCCGCCGCCACCGTCAGCGTGTAGATGATCCCCGAACCCTGCAGATCTCCCAGCCGCTCCCCCAGCCACGCGAGCCGGTGCGCCGCGTTCGGCAACTCCAGCACGCCCAGCCGCAGGCTCTCGCGGTCCAGCGGCCCCCGCAGCACCAACGCGTCCCCGCCCCCGGTGCCCAACTGCTCCGCCACGTCCGCGGTCACCCGCGCGTTCGCCGTGGCGGTGGTGGCGAGCACCGGCACTCCCGCCGGCAGCTCCGCGAGCATCGTGCGCAGCCGACGGTAGTCGGGCCGGAAGTCATGCCCCCAGTCGGAAATGCAGTGCGCCTCGTCGACCACCAGCAGGCCGGTGGTCGCCGCGAGTTTCGGCAGCACCTGATCACGGAAGTCCACGGAATTCAGGCGCTCCGGGCTCACCAGGAGAACGTCGGTCTCGCCGCGCTCCACCTCGCCGTAGATCGTTTCCCATTCCTCGGGGTTGGCCGAGTTGATGGTGCGTGCCTGGATGCCTGCCCGCGCCGCCGACTCGACCTGGTTGCGCATCAGCGCCAACAACGGCGAGATGATCACCGTCGGGCCGGCTCCGCGCCGCCGCAGCAGCGCGGTGGCCACGAAATACACCGCGGACTTCCCCCACCCCGTGCGCTGGACGACCAGCGCACGACGGCGCTCCTCCACCAGGGCCGCCACCGCCTGCCACTGATCCTCCCGCAGCCGCGCGGCCCCTCCGGGCGCACCGACCAGCTCAGCGAGGATGGCGTCGGCTTCGGTGCGGAGCTCCAGGGTGTCCATGCCCCCATGCAACCCGATGGGACTGACAATCAGCGAATCCACCCGCAGCGACGAGGGTGTTTCTGCTGGTCCTCGCGATTCAGGGGTGACGGAGGGAGTCATCCCGGGCGGGTATGGGCAGGGATATCAGTGTCATTCCGGCTGATTCCCGTCAACCACAGCAATTGCTCGTTGCCGCCCGCCGGTAGGCCAGGGAGAATTGGAGCTGCCCCCGCACAGTTCCTCATCGGGCCCGGAAGGGCTGTGCCGCGGCGCGCCCTCATTCGACCCTGCCCGCATCGTGGGCGCGTAGCGAAGGGAGGACCGTGACCTTCGGATTCGCCCCGTCCACAGCCACTTCGACAACGGCGTCCTCGGTTTCCGCCGACTCCGACAACCGCCTTGCCCGGATGCTCGAACCAGCGGAGTGGGCCTCGGCCGGCATACCCCTGCTCCGGAGTCCCCGGGAGGTCGTCAGCGGACTGCACTCGCGGCACCGGCCGACTCCGGCCACCGCCGTGGTCGCGGTCCTCGATCATGAGGAGCGGCTCACGGCGAGCGCCTCCTTCGCCCGCCGGGCGACGGTGGCCACGGACGGCTGGGAGTTCCGCAACGCCCTGCTGGCGCAGCTGCGGCGCGTCGTCCCGCACGATCTGCGACGCCGCACTCCGGTCCGTACGGCCGTGCTTCTGTACTGCCGTGACGGCGACGAACGCTGGACCGAGGAGGACGGTGCGTGGATGTGGGGCCTGCGGGACGCCTGCACCCTGCACGGCCTCCGCTGCGGCGCCTACATCACGCTCACCCGCGGGGGCTGGCAGGTGCTCGGCGAGGGGAGGGGCGGACGGCGGCCCAGTTCGCTGTCGGAGCCGGCGCTCCTGGCCGACGCCGTCGTCGAGCACCGGACCGTCCCGACACGGTCGGGCGGCGGAGCGGCGGAGGCGCTGCGGCGCACCGCGGCCCGCTGAGCGGGCACGGCGCACCTGCCGGGCGGGCACCGATCGGCCACTGGTCGGTCCCCGTCGTGGCCGGGGCGACCGGCGGTGGTGTCCCGGCCGCCCGTGCGGGCGGCCGGGAGCACCGGTGGGGTGCGTTCAGACCCCGGCGCCGAGTACGGAGTTGATCGTCTGCGGGTCTCCGCAGACGATCAGCAGCGTGGCGGCACGGTCACGTGCGACGGGCAGGGTGCGAGCCACGGTCCGGTCGTCGTCGTTGACGGCGACGACGACCACGGGCCGGGACGTGGCCCGCTCCGCCGCGGAGATGCCGGCGAAGAAGACGTCGTCGCCCGCGTCGTGCTGGGCCCAGTACGCGGCTTCGCCGAAGGACAGCTCGTGGGCGGCCCACGGGTGCTGTTCGCCGGTGGTGAGCACCAGGATGTCGCCCGGTGCGCGACCGGACTCCAGCAGCAGGTCGACGGCTTCCTCGGCCGCGGCGAGTGCTCCGCCGCGCCGGCCGCCGCGGTCCCCGTGGTCGCCGCCCTTGTCGCGGGCCCAGCGGGCGAGCTGGGCGACGCGGTGGACGACGAACTCCTGGTCGAGGA
>NZ_JAAXYC010000514.1 GCF_018619185.1 Streptomyces sp. McG3
GGGTGGAGCAGAACGCCGACGGCTCGGGGCTGGCGGCGGGCAGGGGAAAGGCGGACATGAGAGCAACTCCAGGAAGGTAGGGGTGAGGCACCCAACCCGGGTGATTCGGGAAGGGATTGGTGCGGGATCGTGCCCGCCGTCGATGCCTCAAGGTTCCCTCGCCAACGCTCTCAAGGCCAGTCTGATCGGCGCCCGTTCAGGCTGACGTGTTCACCGTCGTGAAACGCAGGTACGTCGTTCGTCCCTGCTCAGACCACCTGGAAAATCGAGTTAACCCGAAACCATCCAGAGTGTGCGCCATCCCGGGTGCAGCTGGCCGAGAGGCGTGTGAAGCGAAATTCCCGACCCAGGACACGAGGTCGAGTGGGCGACAAGGGCGTCTGGTTCCCCTTCTGTGGCCGGCAGCAGCCCGCCGGGGCGGGTGACGGAGAGCGGAGTACATATCCCCTTTCGGGGTGCAGAGAGTGTGTGGCTGCGACAATGAAGCACCGCAGGGGGCGGGTGGGGCGACTTCGCTGTAGGTGAGGGTGCATGCCTCTTTGCGTGAAGGGGGAACGTGGGGGCATGGTTTGAGCGCATGGCGGCTGTCCCTGGCCTTGCCTTTGCCGGGAGCCCGGGTGTCGTGCGGGAGGCGCTGCCGGGCGCAGGGATTCGTCCGGACGAGTCGTACGGCTCGCCGATGTGGCCGACCGCCGAGGGGAGTACGTCTGCGACACCGGCCAGCCGGCATGTGCCGTTCGACGCGCGCGGCGCTGAGCTGATCGCCCGTGTCTGGGAGGCGCTGGAGCTTCCGGGCTCGGCCAGGGACTACCACTTTGTTCTGCAGAGCGCGGTCGATCGGCTGTGGAGTACACGTCGTGCGGAGCCTGGGGCCCTCGCCGCGCTTGAGGTGTTCGCCCTGCTGGACTTGGAGTTGATGGAAGCAACCCCGCACGCGGTGTCCTTCGACACCACTGATGCTCCGGCGGCGTTTGTGCGGGTGTCCTCGGTGCCACGGTTGATCGGCCTGCTGGAGCGCGAGGGCGCCTTCACGGAAGCACTTGAGCTGGCGCGGCGGTTGGCCCGTTTCGGGCAGAGCGAGGATGTGGCGGCCCGGCTGTCGGAGAAAGCCCAAGCGCTGGTTGCCGAGGCTGCGGCACAGGGTGGATCGTCATGAGTGCGGGTCTGGAGCGACTGATCCCGGCTGCCTCCTACTTGGAGGAGGCGTTCTTGCGGTGGGTGCTCACGCCGGCCGTGGACGCGTCGATCGTTTCGCGGGTGCACAGTCAGCACCCGGTCACCGTCAACGAACGCGCTTACCGGCTTGACTACCTGATCGCGGGTGAGGCGCTGCAGTTGGCCGTCGAGCTCGACGGGTTCGCCTTCCACAGTGACCGGGCCGCGTTCACCTACGACCGGCTGCGACAGAACGATCTGGCCGCGACCGGTCTGACGGTGCTGCGGTTCTCCTACGACGCGGTGCGTACGGACACGGCGCGCTGCGTGGCCCAGCTGCAGGCGATGCTGAGGCAGGATCCGCTCCTGGCGCCGCTGGTGACAGCCATGCCGCGTATCGAGATCCCGGACATGGCTGGCGATCCGATGCGGGCAGCCGATCCACCTGGCGGTGCCGAACTGCCTTCAGGCGGGGCGTACTTCGCCGGTGTACAGGCCAGGGTGGACCGGGCGCCGCTGCGGGCGTGCCAGGATGAGGCATTGGCCGCGTTGGCGAACTACTACGCCTCCGGCGGCCGGCATGCGGCTGCGGTGATGGCGGTGGGGTCGGGCAAGACGGCCCTGGGGGTGGCGGCCGCGTTGTCGTTCAGCAGACGGCGGGCGCTGGTGGTGACCCCGGGCTCGGTCATCCGCGGCACCTTCGCCAAGGCCCTCGATCCGGGGATGCCGGGCAACGTCCTGTATGGGCTGGCGGGCGGGCCGCTGCTGCCCGGCGCTCGCCCGCCGGCCACGCTCGTCCTGGACGCGGACGACGGGCAGATCAGCCAGGTCAGCCGTGAGCGGCTGCTGGACGCGGACATCCTGGTCACCAACTTCCATGCGCTGGGCACGGGCGACAGTGACGGAGACCTGCTGGCCAAGTTGGAGCCGGAGGACATCGACTTCATCGTCGTCGACGAGGCGCACATCGCGGCCAGCGCCTCCTACCAGCGGCTGTTCGCCCACTTCCAGGGTGCGCGCACACTGCTGATGTCGGCGTGCTTCCAGCGTTTGGACGGCAAGCCGATCGACGCCGATGTCGTCTACCGCTACCGGCTGGTGGACTCCGTCGCGGACGGGTCGGCGAAGAACCTGCGGGTGCACCGGTTCGCTCCCGAGGTGGCGTCGACGGTGTATGAGGCGGTGTGGCCGGACGGGCGGCGCGAGCAGATCGTGGGCCGTGCTGCTTTGCTGGCCACGCTGGGCGACGAGCGGAAGATGGCACGCATCACCGCACAGTCCGAGGCGCCGATCCACCAGGTGATGGCCGTGACGCGGGCGTGTCTGGATGCGCAGGCCAAGCTGCTTGCACCCGTCAAGCCGAGGGCGCTGTTCGCAGCGATGGGCCAGGCGCATGCTGAACAGATCGCACGGATCGCCGAAGAATACGGGATCCCCAGTGCCACGCTGCACCACAGCATGCCCGCCTCCGCGATCGCCTCCACCCGGCGGCGCTTCGAGTCCGACGCCGGGGATCTGCAGGGCATCGTGCAGCTGCGGATGCTCGGCCAGGGCTACGACTTCCCGCCCATCACCGTGGTCGTGCCGCTGCGCCCCTATGGCAGCTTCGGCGAGTTCTACCAGTTCGTCGGCCGCGGTGTCCGCGTCCTGCGCCAGACCGCGGTGGCTGCCGACCAGCAGTACCTGGACGTGGTCTGCCATGCCGAACTCGGCCTGGAGGAGCATCTGGAGGCCATGTGCGCGGACAACGACATGGATCCCGCTGTGCTCCTGGATGTCCCGCTGATCGACGCCACCACCATGGAAGGGGATCTCCCCGGCCCCGGCGGCGCCGCGGAGGGGGCCGGTGGGGCCGGGGAGATCCCCTTCCATGG
>NZ_JAAXYC010000515.1 GCF_018619185.1 Streptomyces sp. McG3
CCACCCACTACACCCCTCCGCCCCCGGGCCCGACCGCACCATCACCGTCATCGTCATCGCTGACACCATCACCGTCATCGCAGTACCGCATCACCCCGACCCGGATCCTGCGCTCGGAATGGCACAAGCTCCGTTCCCTGCGCTCCTCCTGGATCACTCTCATCTCCGCGGTCGTCATGGTCCTGGGCGTCGGCCTCATCATGGGCGGGACCTACACCTCCGACGGCGGGGACTCCGACGTCGACACGGTCGTCCTGACCCTGTACGGCAGCCTGCTCGGCCAGTTGTGCCTGATCGTCCTGGGCATCCTGATGACCGCCGGCGAGTACGCGACCGGGATGATCCGCTCCTCGCTCACCGCCGTACCCGCCCGGCTCCCCGTCCTGTGGGCCAAGGCCGCGGTGTTCACCGCCACCGTCTTCACGGTCATGTTCGCGACGGCCCTGGTCACGTTCGGGGTGGCCCAGGCCTTCCTCCACGACACCGACCAGGCCGCCTCGCTCACCGACCCGGGCATCCTGCGGGCCCTGGCGGGGAACGCGGCGGCGCTCACCCTGCTGGGCCTGCTCGCTCTCGGCCTCGGCGCACTGCTGCGCTCGGTGCCCGGCGCGATCGGCGCGTTCATCGGCGGGGTCATGATCCTGCCGGAGATCCTCGGGATGCTCCCGTACGACGCCGTGGAGCGCGCCATCATGTACTTTCCCACCCAGGCCGCCGGTGCCCTGGGCTCCGCCACCCCCATCCCGGGCACCATCTCCCCCGGCCCTGCCCTGCTCGCCCTGTCCCTGTGGGCGGGCACGACACTGGCCGCGGCGGCGCTGGCGCTCGACCGCCGCGACGTCTGACGCACAAGGAGCGACCAGGTGACGGACCACCCCCGGCCCGCCGGCACGCCCCAGGCGCCCGACGCCGCCCCAGCACCAGTCCCGCTCACCGGATCCGGCAGCACCGGCGACACGGCCCCCCTCACCCGGATCATCCGCGACGCCCTGGACCGCCTCCGCGCCTTCGACCGACGCCGGCCACGGGTCTGGGACGCCGCGGTGACGGGGTTCTGGGTCGTGGCGGCGGTGCTCGACTACACCTCCGGCGGCTGGCGGAACGTCGCACGCGACGACGTGACGGCGCCCGAGCCGCTGGTGCTCCTGATGAGCCTCTGCTTCTCGCTGCCGCTGCTGTGGCGCCGGACGCACCCCATGGCCGTACTGCTGCTGATGGCGCCGGCGTCCCTGGTGAACATCTGGACGGGCGCCGTGGTCCAGGCCGCGCTCCTCCAGCTGATCCCGGTGTTCCAGATCGTCCTGCGTTCCTCGTTCCGTACGGTCGGGGCCGCGGCCGCGCTGTTCGTGGCCCCGGTCCTGGCCGTCGGCGTCCGCATCCCGTCCGCCTGGGGCCAGGAAGTGGTCTCGTACGTCTGGGGCCTGGTCTTCGTCGTCCTGCTGGGGATCGCGGTACGCACCCGTCGCGAGTACACGGAGGCCCTGGTCGAGCGCGCCCACCGGCTGGAACACGAACGCGACCAGCAGGCCCGGCTCGCCGCCGCCGCCGAACGCACCCGCATCGCGCGGGAGATGCACGACATCATCGGTCACAACCTGTCCGTCATCACCGGCCTGGCGGACGGCGGCGCGTACGCGGCCCGGAAGAACCCGGAACGCGCGGGCCAGGCGCTGGAAGCCATCGGCGCCACCAGCAGGCAGGCCCTGTCCGAGCTGCGCCGTCTCCTGGGCGTGCTGCGCGACGACCAGTCCGAGGCCGAACGCACCCCGCAGCCGACGCTCGACGAACTGGCCCCCCTCATCGAGCGCGTACGCCGGGCGGGCCTGCCGGTCCACCTGGAGCTCCACGGCGAACCCCGCGCGCAGGCGCTCACCCCGGGCCGCCAACTCACCGTGTACCGGGTGGTCCAGGAAGCCCTGACCAACACCCTCAAGCACGCCACCCGGCCCACGTCCGCGACGATCACGCTCACCTACTCGCGCACCCACCTCGACGCCCGCATCACCGATACCGGCACCGGAGCCGGCACGACCGTGGACGCGAAGGAAACCGCACTGCCGGCCCAGGGCATCATGGGCATGCGCGAACGCGCCGCGCTGTACGACGGCACCGTCGAGGCCGGCCCGCTGCCGAACCACGCCGGATGGCAGATACGGCTCCGCCTTCCCCTGGAGGACACGCACCCGTGACGACCGTACTCATCGCCGACGACCAGCCCATGCAGCGCTTCGGCTTCCGCATGCTCCTGGAGAGCCAGGACGACATGACGGTCGTCGGCGAGGCGGGCACCGGCACGGAGGCCGTCGGCCTGGTCGCCCGCCACCACCCGGACGTCGTGCTGATGGACATCCGCATGCCGGGCCTGGACGGCATCGAGGCGACCCGGCGCATCATCACGTCGGGAGCCAGGACCCGCATCCTGATCGTCACGACGTTCGACCTGGACGAGTACGCCTACGACGGTCTGCGTGCCGGAGCCAGCGGCTTCCTGGTCAAGGACGCCCTGCCCGAGGAGCTCCTCGCCGGTATCCGAGCGGTGGCCGCGGGCGACGCGGTGGTCGCCCCGACCCTGACGCGCCGCCTCCTCGACGCCTACGTCCACCACCTCCCGGCCACACCCGGCGCACCGGCCGCAGCGGACCCGCGCATCACCGCGCTGACGGAACGGGAACGGGAGATCCTCACCGTGATCGGCCAGGGCTGGTCCAACACGGAGATCGCCACCCGCCTCCACCTCGCCGAGTCCACGGTGAAGACGCACGTGACCCGCATCCTCGCCAAAACCGGCGCGAGGGACCGCGTCCAGGCGGTCATCCTGGCCTACGACACCCGCCTCGTCACCCCGATGTAGGCGGTGCGTGGACGGTACGGAAACACCCCGCTCAAAGGTCCTGGAACGCAGAAAAGCCCCGCACCAAAAGGTGCGGGGCTTTCCCGGAAAAATTGTTCGGCGGCGTCCTACTCTCCCACAGGGTCCCCCCTGCAGTACCATCGGCGCTGAAAGGCTTAGCTTCCGGGTTC
>NZ_JAAXYC010000516.1 GCF_018619185.1 Streptomyces sp. McG3
GGCCGGGGGCGGGCGGTGCGGGTGCGTTCCGCCAGCAGCTGGTGGTGCTCCTCGGAGGTCAGGACGTCCAGGGCCTCGACGGGCGTGTCCGGGGCGGCCACCGCCCTGGTGAGCAGGAGGGTCAGCCGGGCGACCAGGCCGAGGACGGTGTCCCGGTCGAACAGGTCGGTGCTGTATTCGAGAAATCCGGTCAGCCCGTCCGGTTCGCCGTTCGCCGTCCGCTGCTCGGTGAGGTTGAGCAGCAGGTCGAAGCGGGCCGCCCCGGGGTGCAGGAGCTCGCTGTCGATCTTCAGCCCGGCGGTGGTCCAGCTGGGTTCGGGGGCGTTCTGCAGAGCCAGGGACACCTGGAAGAGCGGATGGCGGCCGATGGCGCGGGCCGGGTTGAGGTCCTCGACGAGGTACTCGAAGGGCACGTCCTGGTGTGCGTACGCGCCCAACGCGGTGTCGCGTGTGCGGTGGAGCAGCTCCCGGAAGCTCGGGGAGCCGGAGGTGTCCGTCCGCAGCACGAGGGTGTTGATGAAGAATCCGACGGACCGGTCCAGGGCCTGGTCGGTGCGCCCGGCGATGGGTGAGCCGATGGGTATGTCGTGTCCCGCGCCCAGCCGGGTCAACAGGGCGGCCAGGGCGGCCTGCAGCGCCATGAAGAGGCTGGTGCCGCTGTGGTGGGCCTGGTCGGCCAGCCCGCGGTGCAGTTCCGCGTCCCAGGCGACCGGCACCGTCGCGCCTCGGTACGTGGGGTCCGCAGGGCGCGGGCGGTCCGAGGGGAGGTCCAGCTCCGCGGGCAGCGCGCTGAGCTCCTGCCGCCAGTAGGCGAGTTGGCGGGCCAGCCGGCCGGCCGGGTCGCCGGGGTCGCCGAGCAGGTCGCGCTGCCACAGCGTGTAGTCGGCGTACTGCACGGGCGGCCCGGACCGTCCGTCGGTCTGGGTGTCGGCGGCATGGGCGTCGTCGGTCTGGGCGTCGGTGGCGTGCACCTCGTAGGCCGCCATCAGGTCCTCGGCCAAGGGAGCGAAGGACCAGCCGTCGCAGGCGATGTGATGGATCAAGAGCAGTAGTACGTGCCGGCCCTGGCCGAGGGAGAAGAGGTGGGCGCGCAGCGGAATGCCACCCGCAAGGTCGAAGGGCCGGTCGATCGCCTCGTCGAGGGCGGCGGTCAGGGCGTCGTCGGTGACGCGCCGTACGGGCATGGCCGCGGGGGCGTCCGCCGGGTCCAGGATCCGCTGGCAGGGCTCGCCGTCCAGGTCGGGGAAGACCGTGCGCAGGACTTCGTGGCGGGCGACGAGGTTCTGGAGGGCTGCGTGGAGCGCGCCGGTGTCCAGTTCGCCGGTCAGGCGGATCAGCCAGGGCACGTGGTAGGCGCGGCTGGGTCCTTCCAGGTGGTGCAGGAACCACAGGCGGCGCTGGGCGAAGGACAGCGGCAGCGTGCCAGGGCGGTCGGCCTGCCGCAGCGCGGGTCGGGTGTCGGTGTCGAACCCGCGGTACTGGATCCGGTCGGCCAGCTGGGCGACGGTGGGGCTGTCGAAGAGTGCGCGGACGGGGAGTTCGGTGCCCCGCGCGGCACGTACCCGTGCCGCGAGGCGGGTGGCCAGCAGGGAGTGACCGCCGAGGGCGAAGAAGTCGTCGTCGATGCCGATATCCGCGACGCCGAGGATCTCGCCGAACAGTTCGCACAGCTGGCGTTCGAGATCCGTGCGCGCGGGACGGTCGGAGCCGGCCTCGGCGGCCGGGGCGGGCAGCGCCGCCCGGTCGAGCTTGCCGTTGACCGTTAGGGGCAGCCGCTCCAGGAGCAGGATCGCCGTCGGCACCATGTAGTCGGGCAGCTTTTCGCGCAGGTACGCGCGCAGTGTGGCGGTCAATCGCGTGCCGTGGCGTGCCGCCGCCGGACCGGTGGCGTACGCGGCCGGTGCGCCCAGGTCGTCGGCGGGCTCGTACGCCTGCAGGGGGGTATCGGCGCGAGAGAAGAGGACGTCGACGGCGTCCACGTCCGTCGGCGACGGTGCGACCGCCACCCGGTAGCCGATTTCCGCACCGAGTGCGTACAGCTCGTCGGGCTCGACCCCGTGCGGTGCGGCCGACAGGAGGTCCAGTGCCTCGGCCGGGGTCGCTCCCTCGTCGAGGGCCCGGGCGGCGGCGGCCTCCCGGGTCGTCCGCCGGTTGGGGATCGCGGACATCCGCAGGTGCGCGGGACGGTGCTCGCGCAGGTACTTCGTGAGGGCGGCCGGGGTGTCCTCGGTGTCGAGCCGGCGCAGCCGGAGGGGCGCGTCGTGCGGGCCGGGTGCGTGCGGTGCCGTCGTCTTGTGCAGCACGGCGTCGTAGCGGAAGCGGGTCATCTCGTTGTGGTGGCGGCCGCGGCGCACCTGAATATCGACCGCGCCGACCGATGGCTGCCGACGGGCGAAGGCGTGGAAGTAGTCGGGCGCCAGGAGCAGTTCCTCCTCCAGCGTCAGGGCGCGTTCCACGGCCCGGCGCAGCCTGGCCGTGTCGTCGTCCGCAGCGGAGCGGTGCAGTTCTACGGCGGTGGTGAAGCAGCGCAGGGAGCGCGCGTCACGGACGTCGCCGACGAAGAGGGCCCCGCCGGGTGCGAGCAGCGCGAGGGCCTGCGTCAGTACGTCGTGGAGGTAGCCGGGGTTCGGGAAGTACTGCAGGACGGAGTTGAGGACGACGACGTCGAAGTGACCGTCGGGCAGCTCGCCGATGGTGTCGGCCGCCCGGCAGCTCAGCCGGATCCGCGGGGCCAGCGCGGGCCGCGCCGCCACTTCGCGGCGCAGCAGGTCCACGGCTTGCCGGGAGACGTCCGTGCCCCAGTACTCCTGGCAGTCGGGAGCCAGCTGCGACAGCAGCAGGCCGGTGCCGACGCCTATCTCCAGGACGCGGCCGGGGTGCAGGGTGCGAATGCGGCGGACGGTTTCCTCGCGCCATTCCCGCATGTGGGGTACGGGCAGGGACGCGCCGTCGAGGTAGCTGTCGTGCCAGCCGGAGAAGTCCTCGCCGAAGGCGGGGGCGGGGGTACGGGCTGTCTC
>NZ_JAAXYC010000517.1 GCF_018619185.1 Streptomyces sp. McG3
GGCGGAGAGTGACCGCGGGCGGCGTCGCTGGGCCGGGGGCCCGGGCGGGGCCAGTGGGTCCGGGCGGCGTTCTCACTCCAGCTCCAGCTCCTTGTCGATCAGCGCGAACATCTCGTCGTCGGTGGCGGCGGCGAGATCGCTCTGTCCCGCGGAGCCCAGCAGGTCCTCGACGCCGCCGACCTCCGTGAGCAGCCGGCTCAGCTCCTCGGCCACGGCGGCCCGCTCCTCGGCGGCGATGCCGGCGACGGCCGTACGCAGCCGGCCGATGTCGGCGAGGACGGCCGCGGCGGCCACGGCGGTGTCCTGCTCCGGCACCAGCTCGGTGTGCAGCCGGTCGGCGAGCTGCGCGGGGGTGGGGTGCCGGAAGATGACGGTGCTCGGCAGCCGCAGACCGGTGGCGGCGTTGATCCGGTTCCGCAGCTCCACCGCCGTGAGGGAGTCGAATCCGACCTCGCGGAACGGCCGTTCGTCCTCCACCTCGTGGGCCCCGGAGAGCCGCAGCACGGTCGCCGTCTGAGTGCGGACGAGCTCCAGCAGGGTGTGGCGGCGCTCCTCGGGCGCGGCGTCCACGAGGCGCCGTGCGAGGGGCGTTTCCTCGCTCTCTCCGCCCGGGGCGGGTGCGGTGGCGCGACGGCGTCCGGTGCCGGCCAGGGTGCGCAGCACGGCAGGCAGGGCGGAGGGGCTCTGCTCCCGCAGGACGGCGTGGTCGAGGCGGGTCGCGACCACACCGGGCTCGTCCACGGCGAGGGCCGCGTCGAACAGGGCCAGTCCGTCGGCGGACGCGAGGGGGGCCGTGCCGGTGCGGGCGAGCCGGCCGATGTCCTGCCCGTCCAGGTGCCCGGTCATGCCGCTGGACTGCTCCCACAGCCCCCAGGCGACCGACACCGCCGCACGCCCCTGCCGCCTGCGGCGGGTGGCGAGGGCGTCCAGGGCCGCGTTGGCGGCGGCGTAGTTGGCCTGCCCCGCCGTGCCGAGCACCCCGGCGACGGAGGAGAAGAGGACGAACGCGTCGAGGTCGATGCCGGCGGTCAGCTCGTCGAGCAGTTCGGCGGACCGGACCTTGGCCCGCAGGACCCGTTCCACCCGCGCGGGCGTCATGGTCTCCACGGTGGCGTCGTCCAGCAGGCCCGCGGTGTGCACGACCGCGCCGAGCGGCCGGTCGGCGGGGATGCCGGCGAGCAGGGCGGCGAGCGCGTCGCGGTCGGCGGCGTCGCAAGCGACGACGGCGGCGTGGGCGCCGAGTTCGCGCAGCTCGTCGACGAGGGCGCCGGCTCCTTCGGCGTCGGGTCCGCGCCTGCTGGTGAGGAGCAGGTGGCGCACTCCGTGCCGGGTGACGAGGTGCCGGGCGAGGAGCCTGCCCAGGGTGCCGGTGCCGCCGGTGACCAGGACGGTCCGGTCGGCGTCCCAGGTGTGCGGGAGGGTGAGCACGATCTTGCCGAGGTGGGTGGCGGCGCGGAGGGTGTCGAACGCCTCGGGGGCGTGCCGGATGTCCCGGCCGCTGATGAGCGGCGGCGTCAGGTCGCCGTCGGCGAGGGGGGCGGCCAGCCGGTCGAGGCCGTCGCGGATCCGGTCGGGTGCTTCGGCGAGCAGGTCGAAGTAGAGGTAGTCGACGCCCGGGTGGTCGGCGGCGACGGTGCCGGGGTCGCGGATGTCGGTCTTGCCCATCTCGACGAACCGGCCGCCGCGCGGCAGGAGGTCGAGGGAGGCGTCGGTGAACTCGCCACTGAGGGTGTTCATGACGACGTCCAGGCCGGCGCCGCCGGTGGCGTTGAGGAACCGTTCGCGGAAGCCGAGGTCGCGGCTGGAGGCGATGTGGTCGTCGTCGAGGCCGAGTTCCCGCAGGAGGGCGTGTTTGCCCGGGCTCGCGGTGGCGAAGACCTCGGCGCCGGCGCGGCGGGCCAGCTGGAGGGCGGCGAGTCCGAGTCCACCGGTGGCGGTGTGGATCAGCACGCGGTCGCCCGGCCCGAGGCCCGCGCCCTCGACGAGGCCGAGTTCGGCGGTGAGGAAGGCGACGGGGACGGACGCGGCCCGGCGCAGGGTCCAGCCGTCGGGGACGCGTACGAGGGTGCGGGCGTCGGCCACGGCGAGGGGCGCCATGGCCTCGGGAAGCAGGCCCATGACCCGGTCGCCGACGGCGAGGCGGGTGACGCCGGGGCCGGTCTCCGCCACCACCCCGGCGCCTTCCACTCCGACGCCCTCCAGTCCGGGCACCATGCCGAGGGAGACGACGACGTCCCGGAAGTTGAGGCCGGCCGCGGCCATCCTCACCCGTACCTCGCCGGGTGCCAGGGCGCGGGCGGCGGCGGGCGAGGGAAGCAGGGCGAGGGCGCCCGGTTCGGTGACGTCCAGCCGCCAGGGCCCTTCGGCGGGCGGGGCGAGGACGCCGTCGGCGCCGACGCGGGCGAGCCGCGGCACGGTGGGGCCGCCGGCGCCCGCCCGGATCTCCGGTTCGTCGCCGGCCGCGGCGGCGGCGGCGTCCGCGTCGGACGCGTCGGCGGGCAGGTGGACGAGGACGAAGCGGCCGGGGTGCTCGGTCCTGGCGGAGCGGATGAAACCCGCTGCGGCGGCCTCGGCCGGGGTGTCGCCGCGGACGGCGAGGACGAGCCGGGAGCGGGCGCACCGTTCGTCGGCGAGCCACCGCTGGACGGTTCGCAGCGCGTGGTTGACGGCGTCGGCCACGTCGGGCCCGGCCTGGACCCGGGCGACGACGGTCGGCGGGACGGGGTCGGGCAGTTCGTCGCCGTAGGCGCACCACTCGCCCGGCGGGGTGGCGGCGGTGCCGGGGGCGGGCGTCCAGGTGACGCGGTACAGCCCCTCCGGGAGTGCGTCGGCGGGGCCGGTGGCGGCGGGCGCCTCGCGGAGCACCAGGGCCTCTACCTCGGCGAGCGGCTGACCGCCCGCGTCGGCGACGGTGACCGCGACGGTGTCGGACCCGGGCTCGGCCGGGACGATACGGACACGGGCCGCGGTCGTGCCGGTGGCGTGCAGTTCGAC
>NZ_JAAXYC010000518.1 GCF_018619185.1 Streptomyces sp. McG3
GGGGCAGGGGCAGGGGCAGGCGCCGGCGAAAATCCTTCGCGTGCGACCGGGCCGTTCCCTAGGGTCATGGACATGCACCTCCCGGTGCGAAGGCGGCGGCTCCTTCCTTTCCCGAAATGTGCCGCAGCCACTGATGATCTCGGGAGGCGCGAGCGCCGGGGTGCCCGGTGCGCAGGCGACGGATACTTCTGGATCCGAGGGTTGCGGGTTCGAGTCCCGCCCGGCTCCGGCCGGTAGCTCGATCGGCGAGAGCATCGGACTGTTCCCGTCGCCGACTCCTGATCTCGGGCACCCCGTTCCGCCGCCGCGTCCTTCCCCAGGAATTCGGGGGAATTCTTCGCATGGCCCGTTTCAACTTCCGTACCCACAGGTCCCGGCACGCCGGTTCCGTGCCCACCTCGCCCGTCGCGACGACCGGTGCGCTCGCACCCAACCACCAGGGCGGCACCGGGCACGTGCGCGACGCCCGCTCCGAGCTCTTCCTGCTCGCCGTCGCCGACTTCGTGGCCCAGGAGACCTCTTACGAGGGCGGGGACCAGCGCGACGACCGGTTCGCCGCGCTCGTGCGCCGCCTCGCCGTGGAGGACCCCACCTGGACCGCGGGGCTGCTCCACTGGCTGCGCCGCGACGGGCGGATGCGGACCGCCTCGCTGGTCGGCGGCGCGGAGTACGTGCGGGCGCGGCTGACGGCGGGCCGCACCGAGGGACCCACGAACCGGCAGGTCATCGACTCCGTTCTGCTGCGGGCCGACGAGCCGGGCGAACTGCTCGGCTACTGGACGTCCCGCTACGGGCGAGCCCTGCCCCAGCCCGTGAAGCGGGGCATCGCCGACGCCGTGCGCCGCCTCTACACCGGACGGGCTCTGCTGAAGTACGACACCGCGTCCAAGGGTTACCGCTTCGGCGACGTACTCCATCTGGTGCACGCCGCGCCCGACCCCGCCAAGCCCTGGCAGGGCGAGCTGTTCCGGTACGCGCTGGACCGCCGGCACCGGCCGGAAACCGCCGTGCCGCCCGCCGCCGACCGCACCCTGAGCGCCCACCGGGAGCTGATGGAGCTGCCGGTCGCCGAGCGTCGCACCGTCGTCACCGGACCCGGCGGCGCGGAGCGGCTGGCCGAGGCCGGCATGACCTGGGAAGCGCTGGCAGGCTGGCTCCAGGGCCCGATGGACGCCGCGGCGTGGGAGGCGGTGATCCCGTCGATGGGCACCATGGCCCTCGTCCGTAACCTCCGCAACTTCGACGAGGCCGGGGTGCGGGACGAGGTCGCGGCGACCGCCGCGGCCCGGATCAGCGACCCGGAAGCCGTCGCCGCGTCGGGTCAGTTCCCCTTCCGCTACCTCGCCGCGTACCGGCACGCGCCCTCGCTCCGCTGGGCCCACCCGCTGGAACGGGCCCTCGGGCACTCGCTGGGCCAGGTCCCCGCGCTCCCGGGCCGCACCCTGGTCCTGGTCGACCGTTCCGGTTCGATGGGCGCGCCGCTCTCCGAGCGCTCCCGGCTGAACCGGGCCGACGCCGCGGCCGTCTTCGGCGCGGCGCTGGCGCTGCGCTCCGCCGACGCGGACCTGGTCCAGTTCGGCACGAGCAGCGCGCCGGTGGCCTTCCGCGGGGGCGAGTCCGTGCTCCGGGTCCTGGACCGCTTCGGGAACCTGGGCGGCACGAACACGGCGGAGGCGGTGCGGCGGCACTACCGGGACCACGACCGGGTACTCGTCGTCACCGACGAGCAGGTCGCGGACACGCGCCGTGGCGACGCGACCCGGAGCGTTCCGGACACGGTGCCCGTCTACACCTGGAATCTGGCCGGATACCGGCTCGGCCATGCCCCGTCCGGCGAAGGAAACCGCCACACGTTCGGGGGTCTTTCCGACGCGGCGTTCCGCATGGTTCCGCTGCTGGAGGCGGGAGGAAGCGCTGACTGGCCGTGGTGAGCGCTGATTACGAATCCGGCACGTCTGGGGCCTTGGGCGCCGACGGGCATGGCGTAGGGCCTTCGCAGGGCGCATACTCGACTTAATGAAACAGTCAGCCCGGCGTCACCTGCCTTCCAGTCCCTTCAACCGCCCGGCCCAGGAGGCCCCACCGGTCGAATGCTTCGATGTGGGCGACAGGGTGTCGCACGACCAGTTCGGGCTCGGCAGGATTCTTGCTGTCGAGGGCGACAACGACGCGGTCCTCATCGACTTCTCGGGGCGACAGGGAAGGATCCTGAGCCCGTACTCCAAATTGACCAAGCTCTGAGACGCGAGACGAGCACGAGCAGCGTCCGTCTTCTCCGGATCCGGGGCGCCTGAATCACTTCAGGCGCCCCGGACTCCGTTGCGGCCCTCCGGAGAGGGCCCACGGCGGCTACAGGGACTTGGCGGCGGGCTTCACCATGCCCCGCACGGTGCGCGACTTCACGAACTCGCCCATCCCCGTCATCTCCCACTCGCCGGTGAACTGCTTGATGAGCTTGGCCATCATCACGCCGGTCTGCGGCTCGGCGCCGGTGAGGTCGAAGCGGACCAGTTCCTCGCCGGACGCGTCGTCGATCAGCCGGCAGTAGGCCTTGGCCACCTCGTTGAACTTCTGGCCGGTGAACGAGTTCACCGTGAAGACCAGGCCGGTCGCCTCGGCGGGGATCCGGCCGAGGTCCACCATGATCACCTCGTCGTCGCCCGCGCCCTCACCGGTGAGGTTGTCGCCGGAGTGCTTGATCGCCCCGTTCAGGATGGTCAGCTTGCCGAAGTAGCAGCTGTCCAGGTGGTTGCGGTTGGGGCCGTAGGCGATCACCGACGCGTCCAGGTCGATGTCCTTGCCGCGGAACGCGGGCTCCCAGCCCAGGCCCATCCTGACCCGCGAGAGCAGCGGTGCGCCGCCCTTGACCTGTCTCTTATACACAATCTCCGAGC
>NZ_JAAXYC010000519.1 GCF_018619185.1 Streptomyces sp. McG3
GCCCCCGCCCCCGGCCTCGGACATCGCGGTACGGGCCGATGTCAGCCCGGACCGTACGTACGTGGGGCGGCCCGCCGCCGCCCGGTTCACGATCACCAACGCGGGCCCGGACACGGCGACCGGCGTCGTCCTCGGGACGGCCTGGCCGAGGACGGGCGAGTCGAGGGACCGGAGCCTGTCCGGTCCGAGCCGGTGCACGGCGGCGCGGCCCTGCACGATCGCCGCCGGTGCCCGGGTCGTGGTGACGCAGACGGCGACCTACCGGGCGGCGGTCACCGGTGATGTACGGGCCACGGTGCGCGGCACCCTGCCCGACGGGCGGGCGGCGAACAACCGGGACGTGGACCGGCTGAGGGTTCTCAAGCCCTCGCTGACGGTGACCCCGCAGGTGGCGAAGCCGGGGCAGCCGGTACTGGCCCGGGGCAAGGACTATCCGCCGGGCGAGACCGTACGTTTCACGTGGAACATCGGCATCACCGCGGACCGGTCCGGCGTACGGGTGGGCCGGGACGGCACCTTCGAGGTGCAGGTGCTGGTCCTGCGCAAGGACACGCTGGGCCCGCGCGTGCTGCGCGCCGAGGCCCGCGATCTCCCGCGCCTCCGGAAACCGGTCCTGGTCGTCCAGCACAACCTCCAGCCCCCGGACTTCGCGGGCCGGTCATGAGTGGGCTCTTCGCTTCGGAGGCGGTCGCCGGATGATCCATGAGGTGGACGACGTCCTGCGGGCCCTGATCCGGGCCGAGGTGTTGGAGGGCCGCCAGATCGCGGTGGTCTTCGACGCCCCGACCCGGGAGTGGGCGGCCAAGGTCAACGCCCCGATGGTCAATCTCTACCTCTACGACATCCGCGAGGACATGCGGCGGCGGGAGCGCGGCCTGCACAACGAGTACGACGAGCGCGGGGCGATCGTCGCCCGGCGCCGCCCGCCGCGCTTCTTCAAACTGTCGTACCTGATCACGGCGTGGACGAAGCGCCCCGAGGACGAACACCGGCTGCTCTCCTCCCTGCTGGCCTGTCTGCTGCGGTACGAGGCGCTGCCGCCGGAGCGGCTGGCGGGCTCGCTGGCCGAGGTCGGGGCCGCCGTCCCGATGTCGATCGCGCTGCCGCCGCCGGAGGACCGGTCGTTCGCCGATGTGTGGAGCGCGCTCGGGGGCGAGCTGAAGCCGTCGCTGGACCTGGTGATCAGCGTCCCGGTGACGGCTTCGCCGGTCTACGAGGCGGGCCCGCCGGTGGGCGACGAGGGGCTGCGGGCGCAGTTCGGGGACGTACCCGCGCCGGTTCCCGGGGAGGGTGCGGGCACGACGGAGACACAACCGGGGCGGCCGGGTCTGCCGGTGTACGGGTCGCGCCCCGGCCGGCCGGTCCGGGAGCCTTCCTCCGTGCCCCCGGGCGGGGTGCACGGACGGGCGGTGTCGCTGCGGATCACGGAGCGGCGGGGCACGCCACCTGAGAGACGGGGTACGCCACGTGAGAGAGGGGACGTATGACGCCGCTGGACGTCGTCGGCCCGGACCTCCGCCATCTGCTCGCCCGGGCGGCGGCCGTGGAGCGGCGCATCCGGCACGCGGTGGAGCTGCGGCGGAGCACCGATCCGGACCCGGACGACGACTTCCGGGGGCTGTATCTGACGGACGAGAACATCGTGCGGCTGCTGGACGAGGAGGGGGCGAGGGGGTTCCCGGCGCTGGGTGGGGGCGAGCCGGGCGCACCTCCGGCCGAGGGGGAGCCGGGCTCCCGACTGGCGTGCCTCGCCCGGGACTTCGGCCTCACTCCGCTCGACACGGAGATCCTGCTCATCGCGCTCGTACCGGATCTGGACGACCGCTTCGAGGCGTTCTACGGCTATCTGAACGACGACGTGTCCCGGCGCCGCCCGTCCATCGGACTGGCCCTGGGCCTGTGCGGCGCGGCCCTCTCCGATCCCGCGGCCCGGGCCCGGCTGGCGGCGGGGGCGCCGCTCCGGGCCGGCGGTCTGCTCCTGGCGGAGGACCTGCACCGCCCGTTCCTGAGCCGGGCGCTGCGAGTGCCGGACCGGGTGGCCGCGCACCTGCTGGGCGACGACACCCCGGACCCGCGACTGGCGGACCTGCTGGCCCCGTGGCAGGCCGTGCCCGGGGTGGGCGACCCTGCCCCGCTCGCCGGGGTCCTCGCCGACGGCGTCCGGCTGGCCTACCTGAGCGAGGACCAGGGCGGCGCGGGCACGGCGCTCGCCGCGTCGGCGCTGACGCGGGCGGGCCGGAGGGTCCTGGGCCTGGACCTGGCCCGGCTGGCGGAGGACCCGTCGCCCGCCGAGGCGGTGAGCGCCCTGGTCCGGGAGGCGCGGCTGACCGGGGCGGGCCTGGTCTGCGCGCCGCTGGACGCGGTGTCCAGGGAGCGCCCGGGGCTGCTCAGGCTCCTCACGGCCACCACGGCCACCACGGCCACCACGGCCACCCCGGCCACCACGGCCACCCCGGTCCCGACGGTCCTGGTGGGCCGGGCGCCCTGGGACGCGTCCTGGTCGGTCGCCCCGCCGCTGCTGCTGCACGCGCCCCGGGTGGAGCCGTCGGCGCGGGGGGCGCTGTGGCGGGACGCGTACGAGCGCGTGTCCGCGCAGGGGCACGCGCCTGAGAGCCGGCACGGCCACGGGTCCGGCCACGCGCCCGGGACGTCCGCGTCGCTCCCGCCCGCCATCGCCCCGGAGCACCTGCTGGCCCCGTTCCTCCTCACCCCGGAACAGATCACCGGGGCCGCCCGCTCAGCCGCCCAGGCGGCCCGGCTGGCGGGCGGCGAGCTCACCGCGGACCACGTACGGTGTGGCGCCCGCGCCCAGAACGCGGCGGGCCTGGACCGGCTGGCCCGTCGCATCGAACCCACGGTGACCTGGGACGACCTGGTCCTCCCGCCGGACACCCACACCCAGCTCCGCGAACTCACGGCCCGCGCGCTCCACCGTGACCGGGTGCTGGGCGAGTGGGGGATGCGGCCGGGCGGGGGC
>NZ_JAAXYC010000520.1 GCF_018619185.1 Streptomyces sp. McG3
GACCTGGCCGACATGCACGAGGGCCTGGCCGACAACCCCGTGGTCTGGGACCTCCAGGCCCGCTTCCCGCGTATGTGAGGCCCGCGACGCCGCCCGGGGCCCTCACGCCTCCACGCGCACCCCGATCCGTGCCCTCGCCCGGGGCCGACTCGATGGTGAGCGTTCCGCCGAGCTGGTGCACGCGGGCCCGGATGGCGGGGAGCCCGTGGCCGCGCACGGTGTCGGGGCTGCGGACGGGCGCGGACTCCACGGTGAAGCCGCGGCCGTTGTCGCCGATGTCGAGGACCACCCGGTCGTCGAGGTGGGTCAGGGTCAGCCCGGCGGCGGTGGCCCCGGAGTGCTCCCGCACATTGGCCAGGGCCCCCTGGGCGATGCGCAGCAGGGCGGACTGCACCCGGTCCGGCAGCGGGGCGCCCGGGGTGCCCTCCACATGGCAGTGGACGGTGAGCGCGCCCTCCGCCTGGGCGCTCTCGCGGGCCGCCAGCGTGTGCAGGGCCGCCTCCAGGCCGCCGCCCTGCGCCAGGTCGGCGGGGGCCAGGTCGTGGACGAAGCGGCGGGCCTCGGCGAGGTTGCGTTCCGCGATGCCGGTGGCCGTACGGACGTGGCGGCGGGCCGCGTCCGGGTCGGCGCTCCAGGTGCGGTCGGCCGCCTGGAGCAGCATCTGCTGGCTGGACAGACCCTGGGCCAGGGTGTCGTGGATCTCCATGGAGAGCCGCTGGCGCTCGGCCAGGGTCCCCTCGCGCCGCTCGGTGGCGGCCAGTTCGCGCCGGGTGCGCAGCAGGTCGTCGATCAGCTCGCGCTGGCGTCCGGCCAGTTCCCGCTGACGTACCGCCTGGCGCTGCATATGGACGAAGACGGCGGTCGCCACGGCGGCGACGGCGGGCGGTGCGAGGACCAGATTGGGGTCGAACCCGTCGGCCAGGCGCAGTTGGGCGGCCACGACGAACGCGGTGAGCAGGGCGACCAGGGCGAGGGCCGCGCGCGGCGGCAGGATCCGCAGCCCCGTGTAGAACAACGGCACCGCGCACCACGCGAAGCTCGGCGCGAGGACGACCAGCACCATCCAGACGAGGACGAGCACCCCGAGCCAGGCGAGCCGGCGCGGGGTGGGGCGCGAACCCAGGACGGGTCCCAGGAGGTAGAGCACCGCCAGGGTGATCGACAGGGCGATGATCCACGGGGTGCGTGCCTCTCCGGGGTGCCGCATCAGGAACCGGGTCAGTGAGGCGCCGAGCAGCAGGAAGAACGCGGCGTGCATGAGGAGCGCGAGCCAGCGGGCGTCGGGGTCGGCGCCGGGGCCGGTGGCGGGGTCCGGACCGACGGCGCCCAGGCCCGAGCCGGGATCCGAGCCCGGACCCGAGCCCGGACCCGAGCCGGGATCCGAGCCCGGACCCGGACCGGGGCCGGCGGGGCCGCCCCTCTCCGGGGCCCGCGGGTCGCTCCGGTGCTCCACCTCGTACCTCGTGTTCCGTCTCGCCCGATCCCGCTGAGACCCTGCTGACCAGCGCGGATCCTCCATGGTGACCCGATCCGGCCACCCCCGCATCAACCGATCGGCTGACGGGGGCGTCGGCCGACCCGCGCGCCGCTTCCAGCCGGTACGCCGACCGTACGGGGCCGGATCCGCCGGGAGGATCGATACCGGAGCGAAACGCCCGGACCACTTCCGGGCCGCCCCGCACACCGAACCACCGGGCCGCCCCCGGATCACCAAGGAGCCACCATGAAGAAGCTGTCGCTGCGCACCCGTGTCGTCACCGGCGCCGTCGTCGTCGCCGCCCTCGGGGCCGGCACGTTCGGCGCGATGTCCGCGAGCGCCTCCTCCCCGGCCGCCGCCCCCGCCGCAGCGGTCAAGGCCGACACCAGCAACCGGAACCTCCAGCAGACGACGCACCTGACCGTGGCCGCCGCCACCAAGGCCGCGCAGGCCACGCTGGACGCGGCGAAGAAGGAGAACCAGCGGATCTCCGTCGCGGTCGTCGACCGCAACGGCAACACCATCGTCACGCTACGCGGCGACGGCGCGGGCCCGCAGTCCCCCGAGTCCGCGGTGAAGAAGGCGTACACCGCCGTCTCCTGGAACGCCCCCACCTCCGAGCTGGTCAAGCGCCTGGAGCAGGCCCCGAACCTGAAGGACATCCCTGGCACCCTGTTCCTCGGGGGCGGTGCTCCGGTGCAGGTCAAGGGCGCCCCGGTGGCCGGCATCGGCGTGGCCGGCGCGCCCAGCGGCGACCTCGACGAGAAGTTCGCCAAGGCGGGCGTCGCCTCCCTCGCCCGGTAGTCACGATCCGCACAGGCACCGACGGGAACGGAGTACCCATGAACGCCCTCGATCACGACCTGCTCACCGCCGCACGCGCCGGCGACACCGAAGGTGTGCGCACCGCGATCGAGGGCGGCGCCCGGGTCGACGTCCGCGACGAGGAGCTGCGCACCCCTCTCCTCCTCGCCGTCCACGGCGACCACGTCGAGGCGGCCCGGCTGCTCGTGGCCGCCGGGGCGGACCCGGACGCCCAGGACCGGCGCGAGGAGAGCCCGTGGCTGGCCACCGGCGTCACCGGCAGCGTCGCGATGCTGCACGTGCTGCTGCCGGCCGGACCGGACCTGACCCTGCGCAACCGGTTCGGCGGCATCTCCCTCATCCCGGCGAGCGAACGCGGCCACGTCGGTTACGTACGGGAGGTGCTGCGGGTCACCGACATCGACGTCGACCACGTCAACCGGCTCGGCTGGACCGCCCTGCTGGAGGCGGTGATCCTCGGCGAGGGCGGGCTCGCGCACCAGCAGGTCGTGGAGCTGCTGCTCGCGGCCGGGGCGACGCGGGACCTGCCCGACGGCGACGGGGTGACGCCCCTGGCCCACGCCGAGCGGCGCGGCTTCGCCGAGCTGGCCGCCCTGCTGCGGGCCGCCGCGTGACCGGGGACCACGGCCCCCGCGCCGCCCTCCTTTCCGGCCACGGCCCC
>NZ_JAAXYC010000521.1 GCF_018619185.1 Streptomyces sp. McG3
GGGACAGCCGGCCGGCGGCTGGAAGGGCGGGCCGAGAGCGGTGAGAGGCGGCGAAAGCCGGACGGGCCCTTGGGGATAGAGGGGCGTCCGGCTTTCGGCAGGGGCTTGGGGGGTGGGTCAGTGGTTGAGGCCGAGGTTGCCGAAGGCCGGATTGAGCAGGCCCACCACGTTGACCGTGTTGCCGACCACGTTCACCGGGACGGCGACGGGAACCTGCGCGAGGTTGCCGCTGGCGACGCCCGGGGAGTGGGTGGCCACGCCGTGGGCGTCCGCACCGCTGTGGCCGGTGGCGGAGGCGGCTCCGGCGCCGGCGGCGACGAGCCCGCCCGCGATCATGGTGACGGCGGCGGCCTTCTTCAGGTTCTTCACTTCAGGATCCTCCTAGAGAGGCTGCGACAAGCCGTCGCAGCACGCCCTGGAGAACGCCGTGCGGCCCGGAAGGATGCGCCGTACGGGTGACATACACCCGACAGTATGAATCTCAGTCCGGACGGGAACCCGGCGGCACCGACGTCAGCCCGCCGCCCCGTTGCGTACCGCCCACAGAGCCGCCTGGGTCCGGTCGGCCACGTCGAGCTTCATCAGGATGTTCGACACATGCGTCTTGACCGTCTTCTCCGAGAGGACGAACGCACGGGCGATCTCGCGGTTCGAACGCCCGTCCGCGATGAGGCCGAGCACTTCGCGTTCCCGCTCGGTGAGCGTGCTCCCCCGGCCCGTGCCGGTGCCCGCGTCGTCCTGGGCGAGCAGCGCTCCCGCGACCTCCGGCTGGAGCAGGACGTGACCGGCGTGGACCGAGCGGATCGCCCCGGCCAGGGCGTCCGGGTCGACGTCCTTGTAGACATAACCGGAGGCTCCGGCGCGCAGGGCGGGGACCACCGTGCGCTGCTCGGTGAAGCTGGTGACGATGAGCACCTTCGCGGGGTTGTCGAGCTCCCGCAGGCGGCGCAGGGCCTCGATACCGTCGGTGCCGGGCATCTTGATGTCCATCAGCACGATGTCGGGGCGGAGCTCCTCGGTCCGGGCCACGCCCTCCGCGCCGTCGGACGCCTCGCCGACGACCTCTATGTCCTCCTGGATCTCCAGGAACGTACGCAGTCCTCGGCGGACCACCTGGTGGTCGTCGACCAGCAGCACCCTGATGATCTTGTCAGCCACCGGGGACCTCCATCTCGATCGTGGCGCCCTTGCCGGGCTCCGAGGCAACGGTGAGTCGGCCGCCGACGCTGTTCGCCCGGTGACGCATGGAGACGAGGCCGAGGTGGCGGCCCGCCCGCCGCACGGCGGTGGGGTCAAAGCCCGACCCGTCGTCGGTGACGCGGAGGACGGTGTCGGTGCCGCGCCGGACCAGGGTGACGCTCACGCGCTCCGCACCGGAGTGGCGCAGGGCGTTGTGGAGGGCCTCCTGCGCGACCCGGAGCAGTGCTTCCTCCTGGGCGGCGGGCAGCGCGCGCACTCCGCGGCTCTCGAAGGCGACCTCGGCGGCGTGCGCCCGGTCCAGGACCTGGATCTGGGTGCGGAGGGTGGCGATGAGCCCGTCCTCGTCGAGGGCTGCGGGGCGCAGCTCCACGACGGCGGCCCGCAGCTCGTCGACCGCCTCGGCCGCGAGGGCGGCGACCTGCTGGAGTTCGCCCTTGGCGCGGACCGGATCACGGTCGACGAGGGCGGTGGCGGCCTGGGCGGTGAGGCGGAGCGAGAACAGCTTCTGGCTGACCGCGTCGTGCAGTTCGTGGGCCAGCCGGGAGCGCTCCTCGGCGATGGTCAGCTCACGGCTGCGCTCGTAGAGGCGGGCGTTGGTGAGCGCGATGGCGGCGTGCTGGGCGAGCATCTGGAGCAGTTCCTCGTCCTCGGCGGTGAAGCCGCAGCCGCCCTCGGGCTTGGGGCACAGCTTGTTGGCGAGGAACAGCGCTCCGATGATCTCGTCGCCGTCCGTGATGGGCAGGCCGAGGAAGTCGGACATGTCGGGGTGGGCGTCGGGCCAGCCCTCGAAGCGGGGGTCCTCGCGGACGTCGGCGAGGCGTTCGGGCTTCGCCTGGTGGAGCATCGAGGCGAGGATGCCGTGCTGGCGGGGCAGCGGGCCGATGGCCTTCCACTGTTCGTCGCTGACGCCGTCGACCACGAACTGGGCGAAGCCGCCGTGGTCGTCCGGGACGCCGAGGGCCGCGTACTGGGCGTCGAGCAGTTCACGGGCGGAGGCGACGATCGTCTTGAGGACGTCGCCCACTTCCAGGTGCCGGCTCATGGCGAGGAGCGCGGCACTCACCGCGGCGAGGCCCGACGGTGGGCGATGACTCATGGGATCACCGTACCGGCGGGGGCCGTGCGGTCATATCGGGCCGGGGTCGGTGGTGGGTGTACGAGTGGCCTAGGTCCGGGCGTCGGGGCCCCTCCGCCGAAGGTCGTAGGACTGCCCGGGACCTACGCCGAAGTACCGGGGGCGGCTGCGGCTCCCGGGCGAGGCGCGGTGCGGCCGGGGCTTCCTACGGTGGATTCGCCGGGGCTTCCCGGCGGAAGCCGAGGGTACGAAGGGGACGGTCACCATGCCGGTCGCGATGATCACGGGTGGTTCGAAGGGGCTGGGGCGCGCGCTGGCGGGGGCGCTGGCCGCGCAGGGGTGGGACCTGGTGCTGGACGCCCGGACCGCCGGGGTGCTGGAGGACACGGCGCGGGAGGTGCGCGGGCGGTTCGGGACGCGGGTGGTGGCGGTGCCGGGTGATGTCACGGACGCGGCGCACCGGGCGGATCTGGTGGCGGCAGCCGGGTCGCTGGGCGGTCTCGATCTGCTGGTGAGCAACGCGAGCGTGCTGGGCGCGGAACCGCTGGTACGGCTGGACGCGCTGCCGCTGGAGGGGTTGCGGCGCGCGCTGGAGACGAATGTGGTGGCGGCGCTCGGTCTCGTACAGGAGGCGTTGCCGTCGCTGCGGGCAGCGGAGGCGGGGGCGGTGGTGGTGATC
>NZ_JAAXYC010000522.1 GCF_018619185.1 Streptomyces sp. McG3
CCCCGGACCCGCCTGTCAGTTCCGCCCCCAGGAACACCGCGCCCAGGCCCGCCAGCAGCGATGCCAGGACATTGGCCGCGGCCAGGAAGGCCCGGCCCGTCTCGGCCAGGCGGAGGGTCTCGTACGAGAACGTCGAGTACGTCGTCAGCGCCCCGCACAGGCCCGTCGCCAACAGGGCGTGCGCCGGGGAGGACACCGCGGCGCCGGTCAGCAGCCCGAGCAGCAGGCTGCCCGCCGTGTTCACGGTGAAGGTGCCCCACGGGAAGACGTACGGGACGCCCCGCCCCTGATGCGCCTGCACCGCACGGTCCGTCAGATAGCGCAGCGGCGCGCCCACCGCCCCGCCGATCGCCACCAGCAGCCAGTTCACGCGGCCCGCCCCTCGCCCCGGGAGTCACGGGAGCCCCGGGAACCACGGGAGCCCCGGTCCAGCCAGGTCCTCGTCCCCGCGGCCGCCGCCCACACCGCCCCGAGCGCGGCCACCGCCGTCGCCGCCGCGTACGCCAGGGCGGTCAGGGCCTCCTGACGCACGAGAAGGTCCGAGACGCCGGCCGCGTACGTCGAGAAGGTCGTGAAGCCGCCGAGCACGCCGACGCCGAGGAAGGGCCGCACCAGGGGGTGGGTCACCCGGCCCCGCTCGACGGTCAGCACCATCAGCACGCCGATCAGGGCGCAGCCGCTCACATTGACGGCGAACACCGTCCACGGGAAGCCGGCCGCGCCGGGCCACAACACCAGGGCCCCGTAGCGGGCGAGCGCGCCGAGCGCGCCGCCGGCCGCGACCGCCGCCAGCACCCGGCCCTGCGGGGCGGCGGGCGGACCGGGCTCCGGCAGCTCCTCCGGGGCCTGCTCGCTCACCCGTAGCCCAGGGCGTGCAGCCGCTCGTCGTCGATGCCGAAGTGGTGGGCGATCTCGTGGACCACGGTGATCTCGGTCTCCGCGACGACGTCCTCGTGCGACTCGCACATCCGCAGCGTCGGCCCCCGGTAGATGGTGATCCGGTCCGGCAGCACCCCGGCGTACCACTCGCCCCGGTCGGTGAGGGGGGTGCCCTCGTAGAGCCCGAGCAGATCGGGGTCGCCGGGCTCCGGTTCGTCCTCGACGAACACCGCCACGTTGTCCATCAGCCTCGTCAGCTCCGGCGGAATACGGTCCAGAGCCTGGCTCACCAGCTCCTCGAACTGTTCGCGCGTCATCTCCAGCACCCGGCCATTGTCCCGTACGGGGGCGGGGTGCGGGCAGATGGCGGCCGTCCCGGACTCATGAACGGGCGGGCCGCCCGGCATGGCGGAGGTCGTACCGGGGCATACGGGCCCAATGGTCCGCGTCCCGTTCCGTGCCGCAGCCGACCGCGTCCGGCACCGCCTCAGCCAGCTCGCCGGCCCGAAGTCCCGGGGCCGCGACACCGCCGACACCCGGCCCCGAACGCCCGTCCGCACCGGCGCGGCGGCCTCCGGCGACCTGACGGGCCCCGCCCGCCGCCCGTACCTCCGCGCCCTCGGCATGTTCGCCGTCGTCGTGCTGGGGGCCTGGCTGGGACTGCTCGCCGTGGGCTCCATCCGTACTCCGGTCGGCCCCATGGACACCAACATGACGCTGCGCCCCTCCCTGACCGGCGGCAGCAAGATCAACGTGTCCCCGCTCGGCGCCCTGGAGCTGGACTCGCACAGCGCGCCGCTCCGGCTCGACGTGGACGTGGACCGCCTGGACCCCGAACGCTCCCAGGCCCTGGTCGACCGGCCGGAACGGTTCTCCAGCCTCCAGGACGAGGTCACCCGGGACGTGGCCGCCGGCACCCGGGAACTGGCCGTGCGCTCCTGCGTCGCCGTCGTCTCCGGCGCGACCGCGCTCGGCCTCGTCGTCTACCGCCGCCCCCGCCGCGCCCTGGCCGCCGGCGGGCTCGCCCTCACCCTGCTGGCCGCGTCCGGCGTCAGCGCGTACGCCACCTGGAACCCGAAGTCCGTCCTGGAGCCGAAGTTCTCCGGGCTGCTCTCCAGCGCCCCGTCCCTGGTCGGCGACGCCCGCTCCATCGTCACCGAGTTCGACATCTACCAGCAGGAACTGGCCCGCCTGGTCACCAACGTCACCAAGCTGTACGACGCGACCTCCACGCTCCCCGTCTACCAGCCCGACCCCGGCACGATCCGGGTCCTGCACGTCTCCGACATCCATCTCAACCCGGCGGCCTGGCACATCATCGCCTCGCTCGTGGAGCAGTACGAGATCGACGTCATCGTCGACTCGGGCGACACGATGGACCACGGCTCCGCCCCCGAGAACGGCTTCCTGGACCCGATCCGCGACCTCGGCGCGCCCTACGTCTGGGTGCGCGGCAACCACGACTCGCCCATCACGCAGGCCTATCTGAAGAAGTTCAAGAACGTGAGCGTCCTCGACGACGGCAGCGCGGTGAACGTCGGCGGGCTGCGGATCGCGGGCACCGGCGACGCCTCCTTCACCCCGGACCGGACCGCCCCGGTCGGCGGCAAGGAGGCCGCGCGGCTCGAAGGCGCCCGGCTGGCCTCCGCGCTGCGCGACCAGGAACGCGCGGGCACCCCGGCCGACATCGCCGTCGCCCACGACCCGAACACCGCCCGGGAGACCGACGGCACGGTCCCGCTGGTGCTGTCGGGCCACCTCCACCGCCGGATCAACGAGCAGCTGAAGCTCGGCACGCGGCTGAAGGTCGAGGGCTCCACGGGCGGCGGCGGGCTGCGCGCCGTGCAGAACGAAAAGCCGGAGAAGGTGCACGCGTCGGTGCTCTACATGGACCGCTCGACCCGTCGGCTCCAGGCCTGGGACGAGATCACGCTGGGCGGTCTCGGACTGACGACCGCCGAGGTCAGCCGCCATCTTCCGGAGGAGAACCTGAAGAAGGGCGCCCCGGTCTCCCCCACCCCGTCGCCGTCC
>NZ_JAAXYC010000053.1 GCF_018619185.1 Streptomyces sp. McG3
GTTCGGGGGCGGGTCCCCGGGCAGGGATGGGTTTCCGGTCGGGTTCACAGCGATGCGTCTCCCTGTGCGCGCCGGTGGGCGGCGCGCCGTCGTGGGTGCCCGGGTGAAAGTCACCGGGGCGGTGGCGTTGTCCTCGGGTCGTCCGGATGTATAGCCTAAGCAATGGCATGTGACATTGCACTAAGGAGCGGCCATGAAAGTCGTCGTCGTCGGAGCGGGCATCGTGGGCGCCGCGTGCGCGTTCCACGCCGCCGCGGCGGGGCTCGACGTCACGGTCCTCGACCGTGGTCCCGTCGGCGCGGGCACGACCAGCCGGGGGGAGGGCAACATCCTCCTCTCCGACAAGGAGCCCGGCCCCGAACTGGAGCTGGCCCGGCTCAGCCGTGACCTCTGGGACGAGGCCGGCGAGGAACTCGGACCGGAGACCGTCGAGTTCGAGACCAAGGGCGGCCTCGTCGTCGCGAGCACACCCGACGCCCTCACCGCCCTGCACGCGTTCGCCGCGCGCCAGGAGGCGTCCGGCGTCCGCACCGAGGCCGTCGAACGCGTCCGCGACCTCGAACCCCATAGCGCGCCCGGCCTCTCCGGCGGCGTCCACTACCCGCAGGACGCCCAGGTGCAGCCCGTTCTCGCGGCGGCCGCACTGCTGCGTGCCGCGGTCCGGCACGGGGCCCGGACGCACACCGGCGAGGCCGCGGCCGCGGTCACCGGGGCCGACGGCAGGATCACCGGAGTGCGCACCGCCGACGGCACGTTGCTGCCCGCCGATGCCGTGGTCAATGCCGCGGGCACCTGGGGCGGCGAGGTCGGCCGCCGCCTCGGCGCGCCGGTCGAGATCCTGCCCCGCCGGGGCTTCGTCCTCGTCACCGAGCCGCTGCCGCCGATGATCCGGCACAAGGTCTACTCCGCCGACTACGTGGCCAACGTCGCCTCCAGCGACGAGGGTCTGGAGACTTCGTGCGTCGTCGAGGGCACCCGCGCGGGCACGATCCTGATCGGCGCCAGCCGCGAACGCGTCGGCTTCGACACCTCGATGAACCCGTCCGTGGTGGCCACGCTCGCCGCCCAGGCCTGCCGCCTCTTCCCGTTCCTGCGCGGCGTCCACCTGATCCGCGCCTACCGCGGCTTCCGGCCGTACTGCCCGGATCATCTGCCGGTCATCGGCCCCGACCCCCGCGTCCCCGGCGTCGTCCACGCGTGCGGCCACGAGGGCGCCGGGATCGGCCTCGCCCCCGGGACCGGCGCCCTGGTCACCGCCCAGCTCCTCGGCCGCCCGTGGCGCGGCGCCGATCCGGCCGCCCACACCGGCCTCCTGCCCGACCGATTCCTCACCCCCGGAGGTGTGCCCAAGTGACCGCAGTGAACGCGTTCACGGTGGACGGCGAACCGTTGCCGTTCGTACCGGGACAGACCCTGGCCGCCGCGCTCGTCGCCTCGGGCCGGGTCGCCTGGCGGACCACCCGGGACGGTGGACGGCCCCGGGGGATCTTCTGCGGGATCGGCGTCTGTTACGACTGCCTGGTGACCGTCGACGGAACGGGCGGGCAGCGCGCCTGCCTGGTGCAGGCCCGCGCGGACATGGCCGTCACGACCGGGGAGGCCGACGATGAGTGAGCCCCGCGACACCGGGATGACGGGTGAGCCCCGTGACCTCGGGATGACGGGTGAGCCCCGTGACCCCGTGGCGCCGAGTGAGCCCCGTGACCTCGTGGTGGTGGGCGCGGGCCCGGCCGGCATGGCAGCCACCGCCACCGCCCTGGACGGCGGGCTGCGGGTCGTTCTCGTCGATTCGGGCGCCGCCCCGGGCGGCCAGTTCTGGCGCCACCCCCCGCTCTTCGCGCGGGAGGCCCTTCCGACCGCCGATCTGCACCACGGGCTGAGCACCTACCGGGCGCTGTGCGCCACCCTCTCCGCCCATGAGCGCACCGGACGGCTCACGCTGCTGCTGAACCACCATGTGTGGACCACGGCCCGCGACGAGGACGGCTTCACCGTCCACGCCGTGGACCGCGGACGGGCGCCCGAGGAGCGGGCCGTCGTGCTGCGCGCACCGGCCCTGCTGGTGGCGACCGGCGCCTACGACCGCCAACTCCCGTTCCCCGGCTGGGACCTGCCCGGTGTGCTCACCGCCGGCGGGCTCCAGTCGCTGCTCAAGGGCGGGGGAGTCGTCGCCGGCCGCCGGGTGGTCCTCGGCGGCACGGGCCCCTTCCTGCTGCCGGTCGCCGCCGCCCTCGCCGCACGCGGGGCGGAGGTCGTCGCCGTGTGCGAGGCGGCGGCGCCCTCGGCCTGGCTGCGCCACCCCGCGGCCCTGCTCCGCAACCCCGCCAAGTGGGCCGAGGGCGCCCGGTACGCGGGCACCCTCGCCCGGCACCGCGTCCCGGTCCGCACCCGCACCGCGATCATCGGCGCGGAAGGAGCGCGGGGGCGGGTCGCCGTCGTGCGCACCGCCTCCCTGGACGCCGACGGGCGCCCGCTCCCGGGCACCGGGCGCCGGATCGAGGCCGACACCGTGGGCGTCGGCTGGGGCTTCGTCCCCCAGCTCGACCTGCTCCTCCCGCTCGGCTGCGACCTCGCCGACGCGGGCGACGGCACCATGGCCGCCGCCGTCGACGACGGACAGCGCACCACGGTGCCCGGGCTGTACACGGCGGGCGAGACCTGCGGTGTGGGCGGGGCCGCGCTCGCGGTGAGCGAGGGTCGCCTCGCCGCCGTCTCGGTGCTCACCGACCTCGCCGCCCCCGGCCGGCCCGGCATCCGCCGCCCGGCCGCGGAGCACCGGGCGGTGGCCCGGCACCGCGCCTTCGCCCGGGCGATGGCACAGGCACACCCCCTGCCCCCGGCCTGGCCCGCGTGGCTGACCGACGACACACCGGTCTGCCGGTGCGAAGAGGTCACCGCGGGGGCGGTCCGGTCCGCCCGCGCCGACGAGGCGGCAGCCGACCACCGGCAGGTCAAACAGCTGACCAGAGCCGGCATGGGCTGGTGCCAGGGCCGCATGTGCGGTCCGGCCGTCCACTGCCTCGTCTCCGCCCGCGACCAGCCGTACGCCCCCGCCGAGCGGCTGATCGCGACCCCCGTCACCCTCGGTGCGCTCGCCGATTCCGTCGAGCCCGCTTCCGACCACATCTGAGGAGTTCCCATGGACCTGGACCGCACCTCCCTGCCCACCCGCATGCCCTGGCACGGCGTCATCGTCGCGACGAGCCTCCCGTTCGGCCCGGACCTCGCCGTCGACCACGGCGCCTACGGGGACAACGTCGCCTGGCTCGCCGAACAAGGCCTGCACGGCGTCGCCCCGAACGGCTCGCTGGGCGAATACCAGACCCTGACGTACGAAGAGCGCGACCGCGTCGTGGAGACCGCCGTCGCGAACGCCCCCGAGGGCTTCACCGTGATGCCGGGCGTCGGAGCGTACGGCGCGATCGAGGCGAGGCGGCACGCGCGGTTCGCCAAGGACGCCGGCTGCCAGGCCGTCATGTGCCTGCCGCCCAACGCCTACCGGGCCGACGACCGTGCCGTCCTGGAGCACTACGCGATGGTCGCCTCCGCCGGACTCCCCGTCACCGCCTACAACAACCCCATCGACACCAAGGTCGACCTGCGCCCGGAGCTGCTGGCCAAGCTGCACGCCGAAGGGTTCATCGTGGGCGTGAAGGAGTTCTCCGGCGACGTCCGCCGCTGCTACGCCATCAACGAACTCGCCCCCGGACTCGACCTGATCATCGGCACCGACGACACCGTCCTGGAAGTCGGCGTCGCCGGCGCCAAGGGCTGGGTCGCCGGCTACCCCCAGGTCTTCCCGCGCGCCTGCCTCGACCTCTACAACGCCTCGCTGGCCGGCGACCTCGACACCGCGCTCCCCCTCTACCGGCAGCTCCACTCCGTACTGCGCTGGGACAGCAGGACCGAGTTCGTCCAGGCGATCAAGCTCGGCCAGGACATGATCGGCCGGACCGGCGGCATCTGCCGTCCGCCCCGGCAGACCCTGGACCCGGAGACCGAGGCCGTCGTCCGCGCGGCCACCCAGGCCCTCATCGACGCCGGGGTGAACTGACGTGCGTTCCACGGTCTGTTACCACGCGGTCGACTCGCACACCGAGGGCATGCCGACCCGGGTCGTCACCGGCGGGGTGGGGGTCCTGCCGGGCGCGACGATGGCCGAGCGACGGCAGCGGTTCCTGGGGGAGCGCGACGGACTGCGCACCCTGCTCATGTGCGAGCCGCGCGGGCACGGGGCCATGTCCGGAGCGATCCTCCAGCCCCCGACCCGGCCGGACGCCGACTTCGGCGTGCTGTTCATCGAGGTCTCCGGCTGTCTGCCCATGTGCGGCCACGGCACCATCGGCGTGGCGACGGTCCTCGTGGAGACGGGCATGGTCGAGGCGGTCGAACCGGAGACCCTCATCCGCCTCGACACCCCCGCCGGCCTCGTCACGGCCCGGGTCGCCGTGCGCGACGGCCGCGCCGAGTCCGTCACCCTGGAGAACGTCGCCTCCTACAGCCACGCGCTGGACCAGGTCGTCGAGGTCGAGGGCTTCGGCCCGGTCCGCTACGACATGGCGTACGGCGGCAACTTCTACGCCATCGTGCGCACCGAGGACCTCGGCATCCCCTTCGACCGGGCGGAGAAGGGGCGGCTGCTCGACGCGGGTCTGGCCGTCATGGGGGCGATCAACGAGCGGAACCCGGTGGTCCATCCGGAGAACCCCGCGATCGACGTCTGCCACCACGTCTATCTGGAGGCGCCCGGCTCGACCGCCGAGCACTCGCGGCACGCCATGGCCATCCACCCCGGCTGGTTCGACCGCTCGCCCTGCGGGACGGGAACCAGTGCCCGGATGGCCCAACTGCACGCGCGGGGACAGCTGAGGACCGGGCAGGACTTCGTCAACGAGTCCTTCATCGGCTCCCGCTTCACGGGCCGGATCCTGGCGGAGACCACGGTCGGCGGCAGGCCCGCCGTCCTGCCGTCCGTCACCGGCCGCGCCTGGATCACCGGGACCGCGCAGTACCTGCTCGACCCCACGGACCCCTATCCGACGGGATTCACCGTATGACCGCCGATCCGTACACCGGGCCGACCGGAACGGCGAACACCGTGCCGACCGACACGGCACCTACGTACACCGCGCCGATCGACACGGCACTTACGTACACCGGGCCGATCGACACGGCACCTCCGTACACCGCGCCGATCGACACGGTCGACTGGCACACCGGGGGCGAACCGTTCCGCATCGTGCCCGTATCCCCGCCGGCCGTGACCGGGCACGGGCTCACCGTCGCCGAGCGCCGGACGGCCGCCATGGCCGACGCCGGGGTGCAGTGGACCCGGGCCCTGCTGTGCGGCGAACCGCGCGGCCACGCCGACATGTACGGGGCCTTCCTGGTGCCGGCCGACGACGCCGGGGCCCACCTCGGCGCCCTCTTCTGGCACAAGGACGGCTTCTCCACGGCCTGCGGGCACGGCACGATCGCCCTCGGCGCCTGGGCGGTCGCCACCGGCCTGGTCCCGGCGCCGGCCGACGGCACGACGGACGTCGTCATCGACGTCCCCTCCGGCCGCGTCACGGCGAGCGTGCGCACGGCCGGCGGCCGGGTCGCGGACGTGACGTTCGTCAACGTCCCCGGCCATGTCCACGCGCGCGGTGTCGAGGTGGCCACCTCGCAGGGCACCGTCACCGTCGACATCGCCTACGGCGGCGCCATGTACGCGGTGCTCCCGGCGTACCGGCTCGGCCTGCGGGTCCGGCCGCGGGACGTCACCGCGCTCGTCGCGGCAGGCCGCGAGATCCGCGACGCGCTGAACGCCTCCCACGCCGCCGAACACCCCGAGGACGCCCGGCTGTCCGGCGTCTACGGGACCGTGTTCACCGAGGAGGCCGGCGCCCCGGTCGAACGGCCCGACGGCACCTGGCTGCTGCACCACCGCAATGTCACGGTGTTCGCGGACGGCCAGGTCGACCGCTCGCCGTGCGGCTCGGGCACCGCGGCCCGGGTGGCACTCCTCGCCGACGCCGGGGAACTGCGCCTCGGCGACGAGCTGAGGCACGAGTCGGTGGTGGGCTCCGTATTCCGCGCCCGGATCGAGCGGTCCACCACGGTCCACGGCCGCCCCGCGGTCGTCCCGGCCGTGACGGGAACCGCGTACGCCACCGGAACGAGCCGCTTCACCGTCGATCCCGACGACACCCTCGTACCCGGGTTCGTGCTGCGATGACGGTGACGCTCGACGCCGCGGACGTGTTCGCGCTCGGTCCGGCCGGCGCCGTCGCCGCGATCCGGGAGGCGCTGGCCGGGGGGCTCGATCCGGAAGGCGACGTACCGCGGACGGTCGTACCGCTGGCCCACGGGCAGGGGCTGCTCATGCCCTCCGAGCACGGCGGCCGGTACGGAGTGAAGGTCGCCACCGTCGCGCCCGGCAACGCCGCGCGCGGAATGCGGAGGATCAACGCCACGTATCTGCTGCACGACAGCGCGACCCTGACACCGGTGGCCCTGCTGGACGGGGTGGCGCTGACGACCCTGCGCACCCCCGCCGTCTCGGTCGCGGCCGGTCTGGACCGGCTGCGCGCGCTGGCCGACGGGGGTGGAGGGCTGCGCCTGGTGGTCTTCGGCGCGGGCCCCCAGGCGGAGGGCCATGTCGCCGCCGTACGAGCGCATGCTCCGGTGGCCGACGTCACGGTCGTCACCCGGCGCGGGGGGCCCGTGCCCGGCTGGGCGGACCGGCGCCTGGCGGCGGACGGCGGGGGAGCGGCGGCCGCTGTGCGGCGCGCGGACGTCGTCGTCACCGCGACGTCCGCGCGCGAACCGGTGGTCGACGGGCGGCTGGTGCGCGACGGCGCGGTGGTGCTGGCGGTCGGCTCGCACGAACCGGACGCGCGGGAGCTCGACAGCGTGCTGATGGGCCGTGCCACCGTCCTGGTGGAGAGCCGCGCGACCGCCCTCCGCGAGGCGGGCGACGTCATCATGGCGATCCACGAGGGCGCGCTGGCCCCGGACGGCCTCGTGACCCTGGCGGACCTGAACGGCTCATGGGGGGACGTCCCGGCCGGCCGGCCGCTGGTCGTGAAGACGTGCGGGATGGGCTGGCAGGACCTGGTGGTCGCCGTCGCGGCCCACCGGCGCAAGGAGCGCGAGGAGCGGAAGGAGGGCACGCCGGGGCAGCGGAGCTGAGTGTCCGCCGGCCCCGGACCGCATCCGTACCCCTGGCGAGCCGCTACGCCAACGCGCTCCGCCCCGCACGGACTTCGGTGTCACGACATACCGCCCCGCGCGGACTCCGGTCCCGACGCGCGCCGCTTCGAGCCGACTTCGGCGCCGACACGCGTCGGCCCGCACGCACTTCGCGTCAGCGTGCGCCGAGTCTGCGGGACGGGGCGGTGCGTTCGGCTTCCAGCCTCCGGTCCGCCCACAGGGTCCGCACGTGTGCGAGATGGCGGCGCATGTGCTCCTCGGCCCCCTCCGCGTCCCCCGCGATCATGATGTCCAGGAGCGCGGTGTGCTCCCGCGCCGAGCCCACCAACGATCCCTCCTGGGACAGGTCGGTGAGCCCGTAGAGCCGCGAGCGCTTGCGCAGGTCGGCCACGGTCTCCACCAGGCGGGCGTTCCCGGCGAGGGCGAGCAGGTCGAGATGGAAGCGGCGGTCCGACTCCAGGTAGGCGATCAGGTCGCCGCTCTGCGCGGCGGTCACGATCTCCTCGGCCACCGGGCGCACCGCCTCCAACTGCTCACGGGAGGCGGTGCGGGTCACGCGGCCGATGGTGGGGATCTCGATGAGGGCGCGGATCTCGGTGTACTCGTCCAGGTCGCGCTCGGAGAGTTCGGTGACGCGGAAGCCCTTGTTGCGCACCGCCTCGACCAAGCCCTCGCGGGCCAGATCCAGCATGGCCTCGCGCACCGGCGTGGCGGAGACGCCGTACTCGGCGGCGAGCGTGGGCGCCGAGTAGATCACGCCCGGCTGGAGCTCCCCCGCGATCAGCGCGGCACGCAGGGCGTTGGCCACCTGGTCGCGCAGATGCTCCTGCACCGAGATGAGTTTGCGGGACTTCAGCTCACTCATGCGTTCCCCTTCAATGATGTGGCACCGCACTATACAATGTCACGTTGCGCGGTGCCTCATCGGTCGAAGGTCAGTGCTGTCGAGCTCAGCGCTGTCAGCTGTCCAGGAGGCGCGCCATCCACTCCTCGACGCCGTCGACCGTACGGGGCAGCGCGCCGGAGAGCAGCCTCGCCCCGTCCGCGGTGATCACCAGGTCGTCCTCGATCCGCACACCCATGCCGCGCAGCTCGGGCGGCAGCGTCTCGTCGTCCGGCTGGAGGTAGAGCCCGGGCTCTACGGTGAGGACGTGCCCCTCCTCCAGTACGCCGTCGAGATAGGTCTCCGCCCGGGCCCGCGCGCAGTCGTGCACGTCGATGCCGAGCATGTGCCCGCTGCTGCACAGGGTGTAGCGGCGGTACAGGCCGCTGTCGTCGGCGAGCGCCTCCTCGGGCGAAACCGGCAGGATGCCCCACGCGTGCAGTCCCTCGGCGATGACCCGCATGGCCTCGCGGTGGAAGTCCCGGAACCGGGCCCCGGGGCGCAGGACGCCGATGGCGGCCTCCTGTGCGGCCAGCACCAGTTCGTAGACGTCGCGCTGGGCCGGTGAGAAGCGGCCCGACAGCGGGAGGGTGCGGGTGATGTCGGCGGTGTAGAGGGTGTCGGTCTCCACCCCCGCGTCGAGCAGGAGCAGTTGGGACGGGTCGAGCGGTCCGTCGTTGCGGATCCAGTGCAGGACGCAGGCGTGCGCGCCCGCCGCCGCGATGGTCTCGTACCCCGTGCCGTTGCCCTCGCTCCGGGCGCGCAACTGGAACACGCCCTCGATCCAGCGCTCGCCCCGGGGGTGGCGCAGGGCGTCGGGCAGAGCGCGTGCGGCGTCCTCGAAGCCCGCTGTGGTGTGGTCGACGGCCAGTTGGAGCTGGCCGACCTCCCAGGCGTCCTTCCGCAGCCGGAGTTCGGCGAGCGCGGCGTCCAGCTCGGCGTCCCCCGCCGGGGTGTGGGACCGGGGGGCCAGCAGGCCGTCCACCCGGGCGTCGACGCCGGCGAGCAGACGGGTCGGTGGCTGCGGGCCGGTGAGGAGCTTCGCCAGGTCGTCGAGGTGGGCGCAGCGCAGCCCGGTCAGCGCCGCCGTCTCGTCCAGGTCGGGGCGGCGGCCGACCCAGAACTCGCCGTAGCGGCGGTCGCGGTAGAAGTCGCTGGTGTTGCGGGAGGAGCGGGGGCGGACGTGGAGCACCGCCTCGTGCCCCTCGGGTCCGGACGGTTCGAGGACCAGGACGTGGTCGGGCTGCTCCTCGCCGGTCAGTCCGGTCAGCCAGGCGTAGGCGCTGTGCGGCCGGAAGCGGTGGTCGGTGTCGTTCGAGCGGACCTTGAGCGTCCCGGCGGGTATGACGAGCCGCTCGCCCGGGAAGCGGGCCGACAGCCGCTCCAGACGGTCCGGCAGCAGGGCGCGGCCGGGGACCTGCGCTCCGGCGGGCAGGGGGGACCGTGCCCAGTCGGCCGCCATGAAGGCGTCCAGGGCGGCCGGGACGGGCAGATCGTGGCTGCCGGTGTGTACCTGGGCCGGGGACTCCGCGGTCATGGGTCTCCTTCGAGGGTCTTCGAGGGTGGGTGGAGGATGCTGTAGCGGCGGGCGGGTGAGTGTTCGTCAGCCCCTGCGTCCGCAGCGCTTTCGGGCCGCTGGGCGGCCCGCGTCGCGGGGACACGTTTCGGTAACGGGATGACACACTCCTTGGTTGTGCAATTTCACATTACTATGTTACGGGTCACACCACACGGATGCGGACGTACTTTCCGGCCCGCTCCGCTTCGCGTTCCGCAAGCAGTCGCCCTCCGGACCGCTCGGCCGCCCGGATCACCGGGCCCCTCCGGGCCGTCCCTCTCCTCCCGGCCTGTTCCCGCGTTCGTCCTCCGGCCCGTATCGCCTCCGTCCTCCGGCCCGATCCCGCTTCTGCCGCGACCCTTCCCCGTACGAGGAGTGCACCCATGTCCCGACGCACCCGGATGCTGTCCGCATCCCTGAGCACCTCGCTCGCCCTGGCCCTGCTGGGCGCCTGCACCACGCAGGGAGGTGACGACCGCGACCCGGACAGGCGACAGCCCGGTGTGGCGACCGGCACCGTCATCGGCGGCACGCCGAAGCGGGGCGGCACCCTGACCGTGCTGTCCAACCAGGACTTCGCCCACCTGGACCCGGCCCGCAACTGGGTCATGCCGACGATGGACTTCGGCACCCGGCTGATCTACCGCACCCTGACCACCTTCCGTGCGGAGCCCGGGAAGAAGGGCAGCGAGATCGTCCCCGACCTGGCGACCGACCTCGGCAGATCCTCCGACGGCGGCCGCACCTGGACCTTCACCCTCAAGCCCGGCCTCGTCTACGAGGACGGCACCCCGATCCGGGCCCGCGACATCAAGTACAACGTCGAGCGGTCCTTCGCCCCCGACCTCGCCGGCGGACCCGACTACGCCCAGCGCTATCTGGCCGGCACCGAGGGGTACGCCGGCCCGCTGGACGGCGAGCACCTCGACTCGATCCGTACCCCCGACGACCGGACCGTCGTCTTCTCGCTGCGCAGGCCCGTCGCCGAGTTCTCCTACACGGTCACGCTGCCCACCTTCTCGCCCGTGCCCGAGTCCCGCGAGAAGGGCGTCCAGTACGACCTGCGGCCCTTCTCCTCCGGCCCGTACCGCATCGAGAGCTACGCACGCGGCAAGAAGCTGGTGCTGGTCCGCAACACCCACTGGGACGCGGCGACCGACCCGGTGCGCAAGGCCTACCCCGACCGCATCGTCGTGATCCAGGGACTCAAGGGCGGCCAGATCGACGACCGGATCATCGAGAGCGCGGGCGTCGACGCCTCCGCGGTCGAGTGGTCCGACCTCCAGCCCTCCAGCGTCGCCAAGGTCCTGCCGAAGCCGGAGATCCGGCAGCGGCTCTCCGCCGAGCGCACCGGCTGTACGGACATGCTCGCGCTGAACACCTCCCGGGCGCCGTTCGACGACCCGAAGCTCCGTCAGGCGATGCAGTACGCCGTCGACAAGGAGGCCCAGGTGACCGCCAACGGCGGCCCGGCCCTCAACGACGTCGCCACCGCCTATCTGCCACCGTCCCTCACGGGCGGCCGGGCCGCCGCCCCGGTCCACGGCGGGCCGGCCGCCGGTGATGTGAAGAAGGCCGAGAAGCTGCTCGCCGAGGCGGGCAGGGCCGACGGCTTCGACACCACGATCACCGTGTCCACCGGGGACAAGACCCGCGCCGAGGCGCTCCAGCAGAGCCTGGCCCGGGTCGGCATACGGCTGCGGATCGAGACCGTCGACCCCTCGGTCTACTACGACACCATCGGCGACACCGCCAACGCCCCCGACATGGCCATCAGCGGCTGGTGCCCGGACTACCCGTCCGCCGCCACCTTCCTGCCGTTCGTCTTCGACGGCCGCACCATCAAGCCCAAGGGCAACCAGGGCAACGTCTCCCAGTTCCGCGACAAGGCCGTCGAGCGCCGCATGGACGAGATCGCCGCGATGTCCGACGCGACCGCCGCCAACCAGGCGTGGACCGCGCTCGACGGGGAGATCTAGCGCACCTCCCCGGCCGTCCCCCTGCTCTGGGAGCGCAAGCCGCTGCTCGTCGGCGACAACATCGCCGGAGCCTTCGGACACCCCTCCTGGACCGGCCAGTTCGACTTCGCCGTGATCGGTCTCAAGGACCCGTCCCGAAGCAGGGGCTGAGGGGACGAGGACCCATTCCCATGAGCATCGTCATCACCCCGGCCACCGGACCGGGCGACGCCCCGGCAGCCGGCGGACCCGGCTCGCCCGCCCTGCCCGACGCCCCCTGGCGCCGCCTGTGGGGGGACCGGGGCAGCCGGACCGCCCTGATCGCCGCCGCCCTGCTGATCCTGGTCGCCCTCACCGCGCCCCTGCTCAGCCGGCTGGGCGGCTGGTCGCCCACCGCCTTCGACGCCGACGCCATCGACCCCTACCTCGGCGGCCTGCCCCACGGCGCCCTCGGCGGCATCAGCGCCGAACACTGGCTCGGCGTCGAACCGGTCACCGGCCGCGACCTGTTCGCCCGCGTCGTCCACGGCGCGCAGGTGTCCCTGCTGATCGCCTTCGCCGCCACCGCGATCGTCGTCGTGACCGGCACCGCCGCGGGCATCGCCGCCGGCTACTTCGGCGGCCGCGTCGACACCGTACTGAGCCGGCTGATGGACCTCACCATGTCCTTCCCCTCGCTCATCTTCATGATCGCGATGATGTCGGTGGCCCAGGACGTCAACCGGGTCGTGCTGATGACCGTCGTCATCGGCGTCTTCGGCTGGCCCGGCATCGCCCGCGTGGTCCGCGCCGAGACGCTCTCCCTGCGCCACCGCGAGTTCGTCGAGGCCGCCCGCGCCTGCGGCAGCGGGCCCTGGCGCATCCTCACCCGGCAGGTGCTGCCCAACATCTCCGGACCCGTCATCGCGTACACCACGCTGCTGATCCCCGGAATGATCAGCACGGAGGCGGCGCTCAGCTTCCTCGGGGTGGGCGTGCGCCCGCCCACCCCCTCCTGGGGCCAGATGATCGCCGAGGCCGTCGCCTACTACGAGACGGACCCCATGTACTTCATCGTCCCCAGCGTCTTCCTCTTCGTCGCCGTCCTCGCCTTCACGGTCCTCGGCGACGCGCTGCGCGACATCCTCGACCCTCAGGGAGGACGCCCGTGACCGCCTACCTGGTCCGCAGACTCCTCGGCGTGGCCGGCGTCCTGCTCGCCATCTGCGCCGTCACCTTCGTGATCTTCTACCTGCTCCCCGCCGACCCCGCATCGGCGGCCTGCGGCAAGACGTGCAGCCCCGAACGCCTCGCGGAAGTACGCCACTTCATGGGGCTCGACCAGCCCGTCTGGCGACAGTTCGGCGACTACCTCGTCGGGATCTTCGCCGGCCGCGAGCTGGGCAGCGGCCCCCACGCGCTGCGGTGCGGCTTCCCCTGCCTCGGCTACTCCTACGAGAACGCCCTGCCGGTGTGGGACCTGCTGATGGACCGCCTGCCCGTCTCCGTCTCCCTGGCCTTCGGCGCCGCCTGCCTGTGGCTGGTCCTCGGGCTGAGCGCCGGGGTGACCGCCGCCCTGCGCAAGGGCGGGCTGCTCGACCGCACCCTGATGGTCGGCGCGGTGGCCACCGCCTCCCTGCCCGTCTACTTCACCGCGGTGATGCTCCTGTACGGCCTGGTCAGGCTGACCGGGCTGCTGCCCTACCCCGCCTACGTCCCGCTCACCGACGACCCCCTCGCCTGGGCGGCCAACCTGCTGCTGCCCTGGATCGCCCTGGCCCTGCTCTACGCCGCCATGTACGCCCGCCAGAGCCGCAGTTCGATGATCGAGACGATGGCGCAGCCGTACATCAGGACCGCCCGGGCCAAGGGGCTGCCCGCCCGGACCGTCGTGGTCAAACACGGACTGCGGTCCGCGATGACGCCGGTCCTCACGCTCTTCGGCATGGACCTCGGCGCCCTGCTGGCCGGAGCGGTCATCACCGAGTCCATCTTCGGCATCCCCGGCGTCGGCAGGCTCTTCTACGACGCCCTGCAACGCTCCGACCAGCCCGTCGTGCTCGGCGTCACCCTGCTCGCCGCCTTCTTCATCGTGGCGGCGAACGTCGTCATCGACCTCCTGTACGCCGTCGTCGACCCGAGGGTGAGGACCTGACGTGCCGCCCACCACCGAACCGGACCACCCCCTGCTGCGCGTCCACGACCTGCGGGTCGCCTTCGACACCCCCGCCGGAACCGTCCAGGCCGTCGACGGGGTCTCCTTCACCGTGGAGGCCGGCCGCACCCTGGGGCTGGTCGGCGAATCCGGCTCCGGTAAATCGGTCACCTCCCTCGCCGTGATGGGCCTGCACCGCCGGGCCCGGGTCAGCGGATCGATCACCCTCGCCGGACAGGAGCTCCTCGGCCTGACCGACCGCCGCTTCGGCCGGCTGCGCGGCCGCCGGATGGCCATGGTCTTCCAGGACCCGCTGTCCGCGCTGCACCCCGCGTACACCGTCGGCGAACAGATCGCGGAGGCTCACCGCCACCACTTCGGCAGCGGCCGGCGCGTCGCCCGCAGAAGGGCCGTGGAGATGCTCGGTGAGGTCGGCATCCCCGAACCGGCCCGCCGGGCGCGGGAGTACGCGCACCAGTTCTCCGGCGGCATGCGCCAGCGCGCCATGATCGCCATGGCCCTCGCCTGCGAACCCGAGCTCCTCGTCGCCGACGAACCGACCACCGCGCTCGACGTCACCGTCCAGGCACAGATCCTCGAACTGATCGCCCGGCTCCAGCAGGAACGCGGACTCGGCGTCCTGATGATCACCCACGACCTGGGCGTGGTGGCCCGCGTCGCCCACGAGGTGCTCGTCATGTACGGCGGGCGCGGCGCCGAACAGGCCCCGGTGGACGAGCTGTTCCACAGCCCGGCACACCCCTACACCCGGGGCCTGCTCGACTCCCTGCCCCGACTGGACGACCCGGACGACGCACCGCTGCGCGCGATCCCCGGCTCCCCGCCGTCACCCGCCGAGCCGAGACCCGGCTGCCCCTTCGCACCGCGCTGCCCCCGGGCGGCCGCCGCCACCGCCCCGGAGCGGGCCCGCTGCGCGGGGGAGAGCCCCCGTTTTGCGGGAGTGCCCGGCGGTGGCCGGCTGGTCGCCTGCCACCTGCCTCTTTCGGCCGCCCCGACCGCCCCGCACCCCGGTCCGCCCGGCGGGGCCCCCGTACCGGCCGAGGAGGCCCGATGAAACCCACTCTCTCCAAGTCCCCTTTCCCGGATGCGAGTTCCGCGAGGGGTGACGCCGCGCCCCTGCTGTCCGTACGCGGTCTGGTGAAGACGTTCCCCGGCCGCCGCGTCCTGGGCCGCGCAGCCGCCCCGGTTCGCGCGGTGGACGGCGTCGATCTGGAGCTGGCCGAGGGGGAGACCCTGGGGCTGGTCGGAGAGTCCGGCTGCGGCAAGTCCACCACGGGCCGGATGCTGGTCCGGCTGCTGGAACCCACCGCGGGGGCCGTCGAATTCGGGGGCCGCGACATCACGCATCTGTCCCAGCGCGAGCTCCGGCCGGTCCGGCAGCACCTCCAGATCATCTTCCAGGACCCCCACGCCTCCCTGAACCCCCGGCAGACCGTGGCCAGGATCATCTCCGAACCCCTGCTCGTGCAGGGGGCCACGGTCCGGGCGGCCCGGGACCGGGCCGCCGAACTGCTCGACCTGGTGGGGCTGGGCTCCGGACACCTGGACCGGCACCCGTACCAGTTCTCCGGCGGCCAGGCCCAGCGCATCGGCATCGCCCGCGCCCTGGCGACCGGCCCCCGCCTGATCGTCGCCGACGAGCCGGTCTCCGCGCTCGACGTGTCCGTACAGGCCCAGGTCGTCAACCTGATGGAGCGTCTGGGAGAGGAACTGGGACTGTCGTTCCTCTTCATCGCCCACGACCTGTCCGTCGTGAAACGGGTGTGCGACCGGGTGGCGGTGATGTATCTGGGCCGCATCGTCGAGATCGGCGACAAGCACGAGGTGTACGCGAGGCCGGCGCACCCCTACACCCGGGCGCTGCTCTCGGCGGTCCCGCTGCCCGACCCGGCGGCGGAGCGCCGCCGGGAGCGGATCCTCCTGCTCGGCGACCCGCCGAGCCCGGCCTCGCCGCCCAGCGGCTGCGGCTTCCATCCGCGCTGTCCCAAGGCGCAGGCCGTGTGCCGTACCGAGCGGCCGCTGCTCCAGGTCGTGGGCTCCGGTGCGCGTAAGGCGGCCTGTCACTTTCCCGAGACGGGCTGAGAGGCCCGGAGGCCCACGGCGGCCCGAGACGCACCCGGGCCGCCTCTTCCGCACCGGCCACCCCTCCCTGCTGGGCGCCGTTCACCGGAAAGTCGTAGCCGATTCGGGTGCGGGCCTTCCCTGTGATGTGTGACCTGTGCCATTGTACATGTCACAGGGCGTGGGCATGTCAACTCTGGATATGGGCCCCATTCCGTCCGGCCGACAGCACGGCACGACAACACCCCCTGGCCCACGCCCCGTACATCCCATCGGTCACGCATGCGCGTGCCTCCGATCCCTCATGGGAGGAAACAACGTGAGAACCACACTCGTCCGCCGAGGTGTGGGTGCCGTTCTGCCCCTGGCTCTGGCCGGGGCGATGGGCGTCGCGCTGCTCACGCAGCCGGCCCAGGCGCAGCCGAACTCCCCTTCGGCCGCCACGGCATCGAACGCGTCCCAGCCGTCCCGCCCCGCCGGGTCGGCCGACCCCGCGCCGCAGGCGCGGCAGTCCCCCACCTCGGACACCGGCCACCGGGCCGAGGACCGGTTGAAGGCGTCCCAGCTCCCCCCGCTGAGCGCCGACAAGTCCCCCCTCAAGGAGGCCTACGGCGAGCACGACGTCCCGTTCGACCGGGGCGCGGGCAAGAAGTCCTCGGCGAAGGCGGCCGCCGCGTGCGACCCGGCCGACTTCACCGGACGCACCGGAAGTGAACTGGTGCGCTTCATCAAGGCGTCCACCACGGACTGTGTGAACACCCTGTTCAGCCTCACCGGCAACAGTGCCCAACTGGCCTTCCGTGAGGCGCAGATGACGTCGGTGGCCTACGCGCTGCGCGACAACGCCGCCTACTACCCCGGGGACGCGAGCACCGGCACCCCGCAGCTCGTGCTGTACCTCCGCGCCGGGTACTACGTGCAGTGGTACAACCCGGACGTCGTCGGACCGTACGGCCCCGCCCTGGGGACCGCCATCCGCTCGGGCCTCGACGCGTTCTTCGCCGGCCCCCGGTCGCGCGACGTCACCGACGCCAACGGCGAGACGCTCTCCGAGGCGGTCATCCTGATCGACAGCGCCCAGGAGAACGCCCGGTACATCTCCGTCGTCAAGCGGATGCTGGCGGACTACGACTCCACCTGGAACGCGTCCTCACGGATGCTCGCCGCGGTCAACAACGTGTACACGGTGACCTTCCGGGGCCACCAGGTGCCCGCGTTCGTCAGCGCCGTCGAGTCGGACCCGAGCCTCATCGACTCGCTGCACCGCTTCGCCGCCGACCACCTCTCCCTGCTGGAGGGCGACCAGGCGTACCTGACCTCCAACGCCGGACGTGAGCTGGGCCGCTTCCTCCAGCACACCAGCCTGCGGAGCAAGGTCCGCCCGCTGGCCACCGCCCTGCTCCGGGACACCTCCATCACCGGCCCCACCGCCCCGCTCTGGGTGGGCATAGCGGAGATGGCCGACTACTACGACAAGGCGAACTGCGCGACGTACGGCGTCTGCGACCTCCAGGAGCGCCTCAAGCGCGAGGTCCTGCCGGTCCGGCACACCTGCAGCCCCAGCATCCGCATCCTGGCCCAGCAGATGACGTCCGCCGAGCTGAGCGCCAGCTGTACCAGCCTCATCGAGCAGGACGCCTACTTCCACCGGATCGCCAAGGACAACGGCCCGGTCGCCGACGACAACAACACCGCCATCGAGGTGATCGCCTACGACTCCAGCGCCGACTACCAGACCTACGCCGGCGCGATGTACGGGATCGACACCAACAACGGCGGCATGTACCTGGAGGGCGACCCCTCCGTCGTGGGCAACCAGCCCCGGTTCATCGCCTACGAGGCCGAGTGGCTGCGACCGGACTTCCACATCTGGAACCTCAACCACGAGTACACCCACTACCTCGACGGCCGCTTCACCATGTACGGCGACTTCGCCGCCAACATGACCACGCCCACCATCTGGTGGGTCGAGGGCTTCGCCGAGTACATCTCCTACCACTACCGCCAGGAGCCCTACACGGCGGCGATGACCGAGGCGGGCAAGGGCACCTACGCCCTGTCCACCCTGTTCAGCACCGACTACAGCCACGACACCACCCGGGTCTACCGCTGGGGCTACCTCGCCGTGCGGTACATGCTGGAGAAGCACCCCGCCGACCTGGACAAGGTGCTCGCCCACTACCGCGCCGGCGAGTGGAGTGCCGCCCGCACCTACCTCACCAGCACCGTCGGCACCCGCTACGACAGCGACTGGAAGACCTGGCTGGCGGCGTGTGCCGCCGGTGACTGCGGTGGCGGCGGCCAGCCGGGCAACCGGGCCCCCACCGCCGACTTCACCGCCGCGGTCAAGGATCTGACGGTCACCCTCACCGACCGCTCCACCGACGCCGACGGCACCATCGCCTCCCGTGCCTGGGACTTCGGCGACGGCACCACCTCCACCCAGAGCAGCCCCGCCAAGACCTACAGCGCCGCGGGCAGCTACACCGTCCGGCTGACCGTGACCGACGACAAGGGCGCCGCGGCCACCACCACCCGGACGGTCACCGTGGCCGGCGGCCCCACCGTCGGCGAGTGCACCGACCCCGACACCCGCGTGCTGGGCAAGAACTGCCGCCGCGCCAACCTCTCCGCCACCACCGGCAACTACGCCTACCACTACCTGAACATTCCGGCCGGCACCAAGACGCTGAAGATCACCGTCAGCGGCGGCACCGGCAACGCCGACCTCTACTACAGCAACGCCAACTGGGCCACCACGGGCGCCCACACCAACCGGGCCACCGGCGCCGGCAACTCCCACACCCTGACCATCAGCAACCCGCCGTCCGGCGCCAACTTCATCAGCCTCCACGCGGCGGCCGCCTTCAGCGGGGCCACCGTCACCACCGAGTACTGACCCGCTGCTTACCCCCCGGCCGGGGTCGGCGCCATCGGCGCCGGCCCCGGCCTCTCCGGCGAGGGCCCTCGCCCGCCCGGGTTCGCGGGCCCCGGGGCGGATGACCGTCGGCCGAAGGGCGTTGTCAGTGCCTCCCCATAGAGTCGAAGCATCACTCGGGGGAGCACCGGGGAGCACCGGACGAAGGAGCAGAAGCATGTCCGCCAACAGGATCCAGCACAAGGTGAATCACGTCGCTCTGGTCGTGGACGCCTCGGGTTCCATGTACCAGCACCAGAGTCAGCTCATCCGCGTCGTGGACGAGTTCGTGGCGGGGCTGAAGGCCGAGTCGGACAGCCTCGGCCATGAGACGCGGATCAGTCTCTACTCCTTCGACCACCGGGTGGAGAACCTGGTCTGGGACATGGACGTGAAGCATCTTCCCTCCATGCGGGGGCTGTACAAGGTCAACAACGGCGCCACCGCCCTCATCGAGGCCTCGCTGAAGTCCCTGGACGACCTGGGACACATCTGGGAGGAGTACGGCGAGCACAGCTTCCTCCAGATCGTGGTGACGGACGGTGAGGAGAACGCCTCCGGTGGCGACCGTCGGCACGACGGCGACATGACCATCCTCGGCCCCTGGCTCGACCGGATCACCGCGAAGATGAACGGCCTGCCGGGGCACTGGACCTCCGCGATCCTCGTTCCGAACTCCCTGGCGAAGCGCACCGCCCAGAACTACGGCTTCCCGGCCGGCAACATCGCCATCTGGGACGCGGACTCCCAGAAGGGCGTCGAGGACGCGATCGGCACCGTGCGCGCCGCCGCCACCAGCTTCCTGCGCGGTCGCGAGCAGGGCGTGCGCGGCACGAAGAACCTGTTCGCCGTCGGCCAGGACATATCGGTCGACGACGTCCGGGCCAACCTCGAACCGGTCGCGGCCGACAAGTACCGGCTGCTGAAGGTCGACAAGGAGATGGAGATCCGCGCCTTCGTCGACTCGCATCCGGGCGTCACCTACGAACGCGGCTCCTGCTACTACCAGTTGGGCACCCGGGTGCAGGTGCAGCCCGACAAGGAGGTCATCGTGGTCGAGAAGGACACCGACCGCGCCTACACGGGCGAGGCGGCGCGCAACCTCCTGTTCGGCGCCGGAGTCCGGGGGACCGTCTCGGTGAAGGCCGGCAACAACCCCAAGCTGGAGGTCTATGTGCAGAGCCGTTCGGTGAACAGGAAGCTCAAGGCCGATACGCGCCTGCTCATCATGCTCTGATCATGCTCTGGCCGGTGCCGAGGTGTCCGTCGCCACCGACACGGCGAGCAGGCCCAACGCCGTGCCCATCAGGTAGCGCTGAGCGCGGAGCCAGGAGGGACGGCGGGCGAGGAAGACGGCGATGGCTCCCGCCGCCAGGACGATGCCCAGATTGACGGTGAGGGCCACCGCGATCTGGACGGAGCCCAGCAGAAAGCCCTGGAGCAGGACGTTTCCCGCCTCCAGGCTGATGAACTGCGGGATGAGGGAGAGGTACATGATGGCGATCTTCGGGTTGAGCAGATTCGTCGTCAGGCCCATCGTGAACAGCTTGCGCGAGGAGTCGTGCGGCAGCTCCTCGGGGGTGAAGACGGACAGCCCCCCGGGCCTCAGGGCGTTCCAGGCCAGATAGGCGAGGTAGGCGGCGCCGGCCAGCTTCACGGCCACGTACAGCTCGGGCACCGCGAGGAAGACCACCGACAGTCCGAGATTCGTGGCCAGCAGATAGACCAGGAAGCCCACGGCCACACCGCCCAGGGAGACCACTCCCGCGCGTCGCCCCTGGGTGATGCTCCGGGAGACGAGATAGATCATGTTGGGCCCCGGGGTGAGCACCATGCCCAGGGCGACCATCGCGACCCCCAGCACCCCGCTCAGCTCAACCATGCTCGCCCGCCACTCTGTTCATGGGGTGCCGGTCGGGTCCGGCACCCTGTGCACCGGCCCCCCGCGACCGGTGCAATCGGAGTCTAGGTTTGCCGCCCTTCTCGGTTCAATACCTGGTATTGCACTCGGTGCAATGTCGTGCTTGGATGCCGCTCGCCAGGGATTCGATGCCCAACGCTCACCAGGGAGGCGAAGCCCGTGAAGGACTTCCGGTCCGTTGCCGACGAGGTGGCGGAGGAGATCGCGGCGGGGCGGCTGAAGGGCGGAGAACGACTGCCTCCGCAGCGGCAGTTCGCCCGGCTCCACGCCATCGCCGACTCCACCGCCGCCCGCGTCTACCAGGAGCTGGCCCGCCGGGGCCTCACCGTCGGCCAGGTCGGGCGCGGCACGTTCGTCACGGAGGCGCCCGGCGCTCCCGCTCCCGCCCCGGCCCTCTCCGAGCCCGCCGACAGCAGGGTCGACCTGGAGCTCAACCACCCCGTCGTCCCCGAACAGGCCGGGCTGCTCGCCGCCGGCCTGGAGAAGCTGGTGCGCTCCGACCGCCTGGAGTCGGTCCTCCGCCCGGTCGGGCCCGCCGGTACCCCCGCCGCCCGCGAGGCCGCCGCCGGTCTCCTCGCGCGCGGGCGGTGGCGGCCCGGCCCGGAACGGATCCTGTTCGCGGGCAACGGCCGGCAGGCCATCTCCGCCGCCGTCGCCGCGCTGACCCGGCCGGGCGCCCGGCTGGGCGTCGAGGAGTTCACCTATCCGGTGCTGAAGGCCATCGCCGCTCGGCTCGGCGTCACCCTCGTGCCCCTGGCCATGGACGGGGACGGGCTGATCCCGGAGGCGGTGGAGGAGGCGCACCGCGCGGATCCGCTGCACGCCGTCTACGTACAGCCGGTCCTCCACAACCCCTTGTCCCTCACCATGCCCGCGCGGCGGCTCGACGACCTGGCCGACGTGCTGCTGACATCGGGGATCTTCGCGATCGAGGACGCCGTCTGGGCCTTCCTCCGGGACGACGTGGCGCCCCTCGCCTCGCGGGCCGCCGAGCGGACCGTCGTCGTCGACAGCCTCTCCAAACGCCTGTCCCCGGGGCTGACCCTCGGATTCGCCGTGGCCCCCGCCGCGACGGCCGGCCGGGTCGCGGGGGCTCTGCGATCCGGTGGTTGGACACCCATGCGCTTCCCTCTGGAAGCGATGGCCCAGTGGCAGACGGATGGCGCCGCCGACGTCCTCGTGCGGTCGAAACAGCGCGAGGCCGGGGCGCGGCAGGAGATCGCCCACCGGCACCTCGGGGACTTCCGTACGCGCAGCGACCCCTCCTCGTACTACCGCTGGTGGGAGCTGCCCAGCCCCTGGCGCGCCGACACCTTCGTCGCCGCCGCCGCGCGGCACGGCATCGCGGTGACCCCGGCCGCGGCGTTCGCCGCGGGCCGCCCCCGGGGCCCGCAGGCGGTCCGCCTCGGCCTGGCGTCACCCACGCGGGAGACCCTCTCCCGGGCCCTCGCGACCCTCGCCGACCTCGCCCGGTCCGCTCCGGACGACTTCGCGGGGGAGTGAGGGCGTGCTTCCCGACGGGCGGACGTGATCCTCACGCCGGGAGCCGGGAGCCGGGAGCCGGGAGCCGGAAGCCGGAAGCCGGAAGCCGCGGTCGGGGCCGACCATCAGGGCGCGCGGTCCCCCCGTGCCGAGGTCTCCTCCAGGAGCCCGTCGAGATCCTTCAGCCGGTCCAGGCCCTTGACCGCCCTCGCCATGCGGTGGTTGGCGCCCAGCGCGGTCCGGTGGCGGTGCAGGAAGGCCCAGTAGCCCGCCGTGTACGGGCAGGCGTGTTCGCCGGTCCGGTCGGTGGGGCGGTAGGCGCAGGGGGAGCACAGGTCGCTCATCCTGTTGATGTAGGCGCCGCCGGAGGTGTACGGCTTGGTCGTCATCCGGCCGCCGTCCGCGTACTGCGACATGCCGACGACGTTGGGGAGCATCACCCAGTCGTAGCCGTCCACGAAGCAGCGGTGGAACCAGTCGGTCACGGCGGCCGGGTCCCAGCCGTCCTGCAGAGCACGGCTGCCCAGCACCATCAGGCGCGGGATGTGATGGGTCCAGCCGGTGTCCCGCACCTGGGCCAGAGCGGTGGACAGGCAGTTCGCGGTGACCGCGTCCGCGTCCAGGTCGAGGAACCAGTCGGGCAGCGGCGTGGTGTGGCGCAGCGCGTTGCGGCCCCGGTAGTCCTCGCCGAAGTGCCAGTAGAGCTGCCACACGTACTCCCGCCAGCCGGCGATCTGGCGCACGAAGCCCTCGACGCTGTTGAGCGGTGCCCCGCCGGAGCGCCAGGCCTTCTCGGCCCGCTCGACGCACTCGGCCGGGTCCAGGAGGCCCAGGTTGAGGGGGACGGACAACAGGCTGTGGCTCATCGTGGGGTCGGCCGCGAGCATCGCGTCCTCGTAGCGGCCGAAGTCGCCGAGCCGGTGCGAGACGAAGCGCCGGAGCGCGGCCAGCGCCTCCCGCCGGGTGACGGGGAAGCGGCGGGGGCCGTCGCGGCCGACGAACGAGACCTCCCCGTCACGCTCCCACCGGTCGAGGTCGTGGCGCACCTCGTCATCGGTCTCGTCCTCGGCCGGGCTGTACGGAGCGGGCGCCTCCAGGGTCGAACAACCCCGGGGCGGCGGCTCCCGGTTGTCGTGGTCGAGGTTCCACGTCCCCCCGGCGGGCTCGTCGCCGTCCATGAGCAGCTCGTGGCGCCGGCGGACCCACCGGTAGAAGCCCTCCATCCGCAGACGGTCGCCGGTCTGCTCCTCGGCCCACGCCCCGAACTCCGTCCGCGTCAGCAGGAAGCCCCGGGCGCCGAGGACGTCGACCTCGTCCCGGGCGGTGACGAAGTCCAGCGCGGCGCGGGAGGTCGGGTGGCAGACCGTCAGGCGGTTCCCGCGCCCGCCGAACCCTGCCTCCGCCAGCCCGTCCGCGTAACTCTCGGCCTGCACGTAGCGGACCCGGTCGCCCAGTTCGGCCGCCCGGTGCCGCATCGCGGAGAGGACGAGGTGGGCCTTGGCCCGGTGGAAGCGACGTCTGCGCAGCACGGACCGGGCCTCGATCATCAGGACGGGGGCGTGTGCGTCCGGTCCGCCGTGGCGGGGGTCCAGGAAGTGGGGGCCGAGCTGGTCCCCGAAGAGCCAGTGGGTGCGTGGTGCCATGAGGTGCGTCTGTCCTGCCGTCGGGTACCCCTCCGCCAGGCTAGGGAAGGCAGGGGAGGCCCCGGCGACGCCACGCCGGGCGCCGGGAACCGCCGTCCGCCGGGCGGGCGGCGACGGCGGTTCGACGGCCGGCCCTATCGCGACGAGGACGCCGCGGTCATCCGCCGCAGCCCCGTGTACTGGAGCGCGGAGTAGACCGCCACGATCACGGCGCCGATCAGCAGGAACACCACCCCGAAGCCGTTGAGCGGCACGAAGTCGGCGAAGGCCGTCACCACGCACCCGACCGCGCACAGGGCGTTCACGGCGACGACGGTCCTGGCCAGGGCGGGCGGGATCACCGGATAGCCGGCGATCAGGGCCAGGGAGGCCGCCCCGCCGATCTGGAAGATCCCGAACGCCACGGCGAAGGCGACCGGCATCCCGGTCGCGGAGCCGAGCGGCGCGGCCGCCGCGACGAGCACGACGCCCATCACGGCGGTGCTCGCACTGTCGACGCGCAGCACCAGGCGGAGGAACCGGGCGGCGTCCCGAGCGGGAGCCACCGTCGCGGACGGGGTGAGGGTGTACGTCATCTCGGATCTCCTTCGGCCGGTGGGGTCGGTGACACCGTGCCACGCGCAGCGGCCCGCACTCCATGACCTCCCAGGTCATGGACGCTTGACGGCGGACCACCGATACGGTGGGGTCATGGAGACCGAAGAGCCGCCCCGGGTGGGCCTGTTGCTCCGGGAGTGGCGCCGCCGCCGCAAGCTCAGCCAGCTCGACCTGGCGCTGGCGGCGGACTCCTCGACCCGGCACCTCTCCTGCGTGGAGACGGGCCGTGCCCGGCCGAGCCGGGAGATGGTCCTGCGGCTCGCCGAGCACCTCGACGTCCCGCTGCGGGACCGCAACGGCCTTCTGCTGGCGGCCGGTTACGCCCCCGCGTACCGGGAGTCGCCGCTCGACAGCGAGCGGATGGCCATGGTGCGGTCCGCGGTCAGGGCGATGCTGGCCGGCCACGAGCCGTACCCGGCCGCGGCGATCGACCGGATGTGGAACATCGTCGACCGCAACGACGCGATGTCCCTCCTGCTCGGCACCGTGCCGCCGCACCTGACGGAGTCGGGCGGCAATGTGATGCGGCTGATCCTCCACCCGGAGGGCCTCGCCTCCCAGTGCCTGAACTTCGCCCAGGTCCGCGCCCATGCCCTCGGCCGGCTGCGGCACCAGGCCGGGACCACCGGCCACCGCGATCTGCGGGAGCTGTACGAGGAGGTGTCCGCCTACCCGGCCCCGCCGGACCTCGACACCGACCCCGGGCCGGTGGACCCGACGGGCATCGTCGTCCCGTTGCGCATCCGCACGCCGCTCGGCGACATGGCGTTCTTCAGCACGATCGCCACCTTCGGCGCCCCCGCCGACGTGACCCTCTCGGAACTCGCGGTGGAGTCGTTCTTCCCGATGGACGAGCAGACGGACACCTTGCTGCGCGCCCTGGCGGCGATGGGTCCCGAGGGTCAGTGACGCCGCTGTCCTGAGCCCGGGCCCGGCTCCCCGTGGGGGTGGTCCCGGAAGGCCCGTCCGTCGGTCCGCATCCGCTGCGCGCGCAGCCGGGCCGCCTGCTCGATCAGCAGCCCGTCCGCGTTCTCGGTGGGCCCGCGACGCCCGCGCCGGACCAGCACCACCGCGCACCACGCGATCGCCCCGCCCAGTCCCGCCAACAGTGCGACCAATGCCCCCATGGAATTCCGTTCCCCTCCGCTTCGGCCGAGCCGGTGAGCGCGATTCTCCCTGCCCCGTTTCCGCCCCACAAGATCGCCCTCCGGTTGACTTCATACCCCTGGGGGGTATCTTGGATGGTGAGTGGTCGCGACCCGGCGACCTTGACGAGGGAGTGGGCCATGCATACCGGTCTCAAGATCACGGCCTTCGCCGCAGCGCTCGCGGCGACCTTCGGGTCGGCGTACGCGGTGGGCGGGGCCATGGATCCCGCCGTCGCCGAGAAGCAGCCGTCCCACCAGGACGGTCACGGCGCGAAGGATCGCCCGGCCGCGGAGAAGGGGGCGGCCGAGAAGAGCGCGGGGGAGGCCCCGGAGCTTCCCGGCGGCCTGCAGATCTCCCAGGGGGGTTACGCCCTCGACCTCGGCACCCCGCGCGTGGAGGCGGGCGAGCCCGCCGAGCTGCGCTTCGCCGTCGTGGACGAGGACTCCTCCCGCAAGGTCACGGCGTTCCGCCGTGAGTACGGCAAAGAGCTGCACCTGATCGTGGCGTCGAGCGACCTCACCACCTATCGGCACCTGCACCCCGAGCGGGCCGCCGACGGCACCTGGTCCACCCCCGTCGAGCTCCCCGAGGCCGGCGGCTACCGGGTCTTCGCCGACTTCACCCCGGACGTGAAGAACGCCGAGGGCGTCACTCTGGGCGCGGACCTCGCCGTATCGGGCGACGCGCGCCCCGAGGCGCTGCCGGAGGCCGCGCGGACGGTGGCCGTCGACGGGTACGAGGTGACGCTCGACGGAGCGCTGCGCCCCGGTGCGGGCAGCGAGCTGAAGCTGGAGGTCGAGAAGGACGGCGAGCCGGTCACCGACCTCCAGCCCTACCTCGGCGCGTACGGCCACCTCGTCGCGCTGCGCGCCGGAGACCTGGCCTACCTCCACGTGCACCCGAACGGCGAACCGGGCGACGGGCGGACGAAGCCGGGGCCGGAGGTCTCCTTCACCGCGACCGCCCCGAGCAAGGGTGCCTACCGCCTCTTCCTCGACTTCCGGCACGAGGGGAAGGTCCGTACGGCCGCCTTCACCGTGCACGCCGGGGGAGCCGCGGCCGGGGAACCCGTGCCGGAGAACGAGGAATCCGCCGAGCACGGACACTGAGCGTGGCCTGTCCGTCCCGGGCGGGCTCCATAACGATCAGCACACGGGTGGAGCGCGCCCCGCCGTACGGGTGGAGGAGGGCCGCCGACGATCCCGGTGAGCAACGGCCCTTCCCCCGGGGCCAGTCCACGGATCCGCTCTGCCTCGGTGCGACGCGCCGAGGAGGGGCGCGAGGACCGGCGGACCCGCTGTGGGGCCCTGGTGTCCGGCGGTGCGGGAGGGGGCTTGTTGAGGCGTGGACCTCTCTGGCTTAGGCTTGCCTAACCTTAACTTGCCCGGCCAACCTGAGGACCCTCCATGCTCGGCTTCACCCGCGTGCGCCGCCACACCCTCGCCGCGACGGCCACCACCGTCGCCCTCGCCGTCGCCCTCGTCGGCTGCTCCTCGGACGGCGACGGCGACAAGGACGGGGCGAAGGACTCGGCGAAGAGCGGCGGCGGTGCCTTCCCCGTCTCGATCAAGAGCTCGCTCGGCACCGCGAAGATCGAGGAGAAGCCCGAGCGCGTCGTCACCCTCGGCCAGGGCTCCGCCGAGACCGCGATAGCCCTCGGCCAGACCCCGGTCGGCATCGAGAGCTACCCCTGGGGCAGCGACAAGTCCGGCTACCTGCCGTGGATCAACGAGGCCGTCAAGAAGTCCGGCGACAAGCTGCCCAAGCAGTTCACGGGCGGCGAGGAGATCGACTTCGAGGCGATCACCGAGCTGGAGCCGGACGTCATCCTCGCACCCTGGTCGGGCATCACGCAGAAGCAGTACGACGTCCTCAAGGACATCGCCCCCACGGTCGCCTACCCCGACCAGGCGTGGAGCACCGACTGGGACCAGCAGATCGACATCATCGGCAAGGCGCTCGGCCGGACCGAGGACACGAACGGTCTCAAGACGAAGATCGAGAAGCAGCTCGCCGACGCCGCGGCCACCCGGCCGAACTACAAGGACGTCACCTTCTCCTACATCTACAACTCCGGCCCCGGCACCCTCGGCGTCTTCAAGCCCGAGGAGCAGCGCGTCAAGATGGTCTCCTCGCTCGGCCTGAAGGTCGACCCGGTCGTCGACGGCTTCAAGGAGACCCCCGGCACCGACTCGGCCCTCATCGGCCTGGAGAACGCCGAGAAGCTCAAGGACAGCGACCTCGTCTTCACGTTCTACACGGACGAGAAGAACCGCAAGGAGATCGAGGGCCAGAAGCTGTACGGCGCGATCCCCGCGATCAAGAAGGGCGCCGTCGTCGCGAGCAACGACAACTCCTTCGTCACCGCCTCCTCGATCATCAACCCGCTGACCGTGCCCTGGACGATCGAGCGCTACCTGCCGATCATCGACAAGGCCGTCAAGACCGCCGGCAAGTAATTCCGGACCGGTATCCGAACCGCCGAGCCCACAAGGCACACTCCACTCCCATGGCAACCACCACGGTCGCACCGCCGAGCGGTGCCGGTACCTCCCGTACCGGCGCCGCTCGGCTGGCGTTCCTCCTGCTCCTCGGCCTGGCCGCGCTGGCCCTCGCGCTCTGCGCGAGCGTCATGTTCGGCAGTCGCAGCACCTCGCTCGGTGATGTCGTCGACGTCCTCGGAGGCACCGCCGACCCCAACATCACCGTCATCATCGAGAGCCGCTACCCGCGCACCGTCCTCGGCGTCCTCGCCGGACTCTGCCTCGCGGTCGCGGGCACCCTCATGCAGGGCGTCTCGCGCAACCCGCTGGCCGAACCGGGCCTCCTCGGCATCAACGCCGGCGCCTCCGCGAGCATCGTCGCCGCGACCGCCTGGCTCGGGGCCTCCGGCGCCACCGACACCATGTGGTGGGCGCTGCCCGGAGCCCTGGTCGCCGGCGTCCTGGTCCATGTGATCGGCTCCGCCGGTACGGGGACGAGCGTGGTGCGCCTGGTGCTCGCCGGAGCGGTGCTCACGGCCGTGCTCATGGCGTTCATCCAGGCGGTGACCCTCAGCAAACCGCAGGTCTTCGACAGCTACCGCTACTGGGTCGTGGGAGCGCTCGGCGGCCGGGACTTCGATGTCTTCTGGTCCGTCCTGCCCTTCGCCGCCGTCGGTTTCCTGCTCGCCCTCGCGCTCGGCCCCGGCCTCAACGCGCTGGCCCTCGGCGACGCCACCGCCGTCGCGCTCGGCTCGCACCCCGGGCGCACCCGGGGCGGCGGACTGCTCGCTGCCACGCTGCTCAGCGCCGCCGCGACCGCCGCCGTCGGCCCGATCGCCTTCGTCGGCCTCGCCGTCCCGCACGTCGTACGGGCCCTGGTCGGCGTCGACTTCCGCGCCCAGATCCTCTTCTCCGCCCTGCTCGGCCCCACCCTCCTGCTCCTCGCGGACGTGGTGGGCCGGGTCGTCATGCGCCCCACCGAACTCATGGTCGGCGTCGTCACCGCCTTCATCGGCGCACCCGCGCTGCTCATCGCCGTACGCAGGATGCGGGGCACCTCATGACCGTCACCGAACAGACCGCCCCCGCACACAAGGCCCCCCGCGGCTATCTGGTCGTCGGCCGCACCGTGGCGATACCCATGCGCCGGGCCTCCGTGTTCGCGGGCGCCGGGCTCTTCGTCCTCCTCCTCGCGGCCGCCGTCACGACGCTGGCCTGGGGACGCCTCGGCATCGACCTCGCGGACCTGCCCGCCGCGCTCGTCGGCGACGCCGAGGGCAAGGACCGGTTCGTCTTCAACCGGCTGCGCGGCCCCCGCGTCACCGTCGCCATCGGGGTCGGCGCGGCACTCGGCCTCTCCGGCGCCCTCTTCCAGTCCGTCACCCGCAACCCGCTCGGCAGCCCGGACGTCATCGGACTCTCCGCCGGGGCCGGCGCGGGCGCCGCGATCTGCGCCCTGATGTTCCCCGACACGGTCCCGGTCGCCATCGGGGCGCTCCTCGGCGCGGTCCTCGCGATGGCCCTCGTGTACGTCTCCACCGGCACCGGCTTCCGTAACCCCGCCCGGCTCGTCATCGCCGGGATCGGCGTCGCCGCGATGGGCGCGGCCGTCACCCAGTACGTCGTCTACGCCCTGGAACGCGACAAGGCCTCCGTCCTCACCGCCTATGTCAACGGCAGCCTGACGGCCCGCTCCTGGACCGACGCCACCACCATCTGGCTGGTCCTGCTCGCCGCGGCCCCGCTGACCGCGCTGATCTCCCGGCGGCTCGACATCGGCGAGATGGGCGACGACATCGCCGAGGGACTGGGCTCCGAGCCGAAGAAGGCCAAGACCCTCGCCGTGGTCCTGGCCATCGCCCTCTCGGCCGCCGCGGTCAGCGTCTCGGGTCCCATCGCCTTCATCGCCCTGACCGCGCCCCAGATCGCCAAGCGCCTCACCCGCGGCTCCGGGCCGCACCTGCTGCTCTCCGCCCTCACCGGCGGCCTGCTGCTGGTGCTCGCGGACCTCTGCTCCCAGCAGCTGGCACTCTTCGACGACCTGCCGGTCGGGATCTACACGATGGCGATCGGCGGCGCGTACCTCGGCTGTCTGCTGGTACGGGAATGGCGCAAGGGCGTGCTCTGAGCGGCCGGAGGTACCGTGCCGCCGCAAAGGCCTTCGGGCCGTTCCATGGAGGGCGGTTCACCTGCTGAACGGGGCCCGGGGGCGGCGCGGGGGCGGTGACGACTGGTCACGTACAGGTTCGTCGACCATACTGCCCGCCGTGGAGCAGAGCATAGATTCGAACAAGAAGCCCGAGTTCGCCGCAGGCACCGACCCGGCGTTCATCCCCCTGCCCGGACTGGCGGCGCCCGTCGCCACCCGGAAGCCCGAACCGGAATCGGAGGCCGGTCCGGAGGACGCTGCTCCGGAGGCGGCGTCGGAGACGGAGTCGGCGTCGGAACGCGACGACGAGGCTGTGGAGGCCGACGCCGACCAGGAACCGGAATCGGCGGCGGGCGACGCCGGCCCGGAGAGTGAGGCCCGGAACGAGGCCGGGGGCGACACCGTCGAGGAGGGCCCCGTCTTCGAGGTCAGCGACCGACGCGGTTCGATCCGGGTGGCCCGTGAAGGTGTCCGCTTCACGCTCGACGACCAGGAGGCCGACTTCCACTGGGACGAGATCGGCGCGGTGGAGACCACCCCGGCGCGCTTCGGCCGCCGGTTCACGGTGACCGTCCACCTGTCGAGCCGCCGTTGGTTCAACGCCGAGGTCGAGGCGGCGAGCCGCGCCGAGCTCAAGGGCTGGCCGGCCGAGCTGGACACCGTCCTGGACGCCTACTTCGAGGAGTCCTGAGCCGTCTGCCGTGAGACACCCCGCCGGGGTGTCGCACGGGTGTCCCGCCGATGGGGCGGGGCCGGACGGCGGTTCCGGCCACGCCGCGCGGTGCCGAGTCCTGCCGTGCGGCGCCGGACCGTGCGGCGCCGAGCCCTGCCGTGCGCGGAGCGTCGTGCCGTGCTCTCCCGCGCCCTGGCGCTTCGTGACGCGTCGCGCCAGGCCCTGCCCGGCATCAGGGCCGTTCGCGGCCCTGGCCCCGGACGCGCATCACGATGTAACCCACCAGCGCGACCGCGGCCAGCCCCAGCACGACCTTGGTCACGACGCCGACGTACGCCCCGACCACGTCCCACTGGTCGCCCAGCCAGTATCCGGCCATCACGAGCACGGTGTTCCACACCAGGCTGCCCGCCGTCGTCAGCCCGACGAACACCGGCAGCGGCATGCGCTCCACGCCCGCGGGCACCGAGATCAGACTCCGGAACACCGGCACCATGCGGCCCAGCAGCACCGCCTTCGTGCCGTGCCGGGCGAACCACTCCTCCGTCCGCACCAGGTCGGAGGCCTTGACCAGGGGGAGCTTCGCCCACCAGGCGTGCATCCGCTCCCGGCCGAACACGGCTCCGATCCCGTACAGGACCACCGCGCCGACGACCGAGCCGAGCGTCGTCCAGAACAGGGCCGAGGCGATGCTGAGCACCCCCTGCGACGCGGCGAACCCGGTCAGCGGCAGGATGACCTCGCTGGGCAGCGGCGGGAACAGGTTCTCCAGCGCGATGGCCGCACCCGCGCCGGGACCACCGAACGTCTCGACCAGCCCGGTGGCCCAGCCGACGATGCCCCCCTGCGGTTCCGGGGCGGCGAGCAGTTCCCGGGCGGCTGACAGGGTCAGGTGCATGGGTCCATGGTCTCTCAGGCCCCGTCGAGCACCACAGAGCGGCTCAGATGGCGCGGCAGGTCCGGGTCGAGCCCCCGCGCGGCCGCACGGGCGAGTGCGAGACGCTGTACGCGTACGAGATCGGCCAGCGGGTCGAGCGCGCCGTCCACCCACTGGGCGCCCGTCGCGCGCACCTGCTCGGGCAGGCCCTCGGGGGCCTCGCCGAACATCCAGGTCGCGGTGGACGCGGTGGAGATGCTGATGGGGCCGTGGCGGTACTCCATCGCGGGGTAGGACTCCGTCCAGGACAGCGAGGCCTCCTTCATCTTCAGCGCCGCCTCGTGGGCCAGCCCGACCGTCCACCCCCGGCCCAGGAAGGAGAACTGGGTGCTTTGCAGCAGCCCCTCGGGCAGCGGCTCGGCGAGCGCGGTCTCCGCGTCCGCGACCACGGCCTCGGAGTGCAGGCCGAGGTGCGCCCGCAGCAGGGTGAGGGCGGTCGTGGCGAAGCGCGTCTGGACGACGGACCGTTCGTCGGCGAAGTCCAGGACGACGAGATCGTCGGCCGCCGCCCTGACCGGGGTCTCCGGATCCGCCGTGACGGCCACCGTACGGGTGGTCCCGCGCAGCCGGGTCAGCAGCTCCAGCACCTCGGTCGTGGTCCCCGAGCGGGTCAGCGCGACGACGCGGTCGTAGCGGCGGCCGAAGGGGAATTCGGAGGCGGCGAAGGCGTCCGACTCGCCCTGGCCGGAGCCCTCGCGGAGCCCGGCGTAGGCCTGCGCCATGTAGAAGGAGGTACCGCAGCCGACGACCGCGATCCGCTCGCCCGCGACGGGCAGGGCGGCGGTCTCGGGGCCGCCCGCCAAGGCGGCGGCGCGCCGCCAGCAGGCGGGCTGACTGGCTGTCTCGGTCTCGGCATACGACACGTCTGCACTCCACGGGAACGAGGTGGACCACGGGAACGGGGCTGAGCGGGGCCGATCAGCCCGGATGTAGAATTCTGCACGTTACATGCAGTTATCGAGCAAAAACAAGCAAGCCGCAGGTGGGTGAAGGGCTCCCGGGAGGCCCTGTGCGACGCTTGCGGCGGTCCGGCCCCCGGCGACCGCGTTCCCGCGAAACGCGGTGCCCGCGCCGGACGGTGAGGAGACGCTCTTGTCCAGGGACGCCCGGTGGGACGCGCTGCTGGAACTGGTCGGCAAGCACGGCAGGGTGGACGTCGAGGAGGCGGCGACGGTGCTCGACGTCTCGGCCGCCACCATCCGCCGCGACCTGGACCAGCTGGCCGAACAGCACCTGCTCACCCGCACCAGGGGCGGCGCGGTCGCGCACGGTGTCTCCTACGAACTGGCGCTCCGCTACAAGACGGGCCGTCACGCGCCGGAGAAGCAGGCCATCGGCCGCGCCGTGTCCGGCCTGGTCGCCGTCGGCGAGGTCGTCGGCCTGACCGGAGGAACGACCGTGACCGAAGTGGCCAGGGCGCTGGCGGTGCGTCCGGACATCGTGGGCGAGACGGCGGTGGCGGGCGGGCAGCCGACGCTGACCGTGGTGACCAACGCCCTCAACATCGCGAGCGAGCTGGCGATCCGGCCACAGATCAAGATGGTCGTGACGGGCGGGGTCGCGAGGCCCCAGTCGTACGAGCTGACGGGCCCGCTCGCCGTCGGCGTGATGAACGAGATCACCCTGGACGTCGCCGTCCTCGGGGTCAACGCCATCGACATCGAACGCGGTGCGTACGTCCATCACGAGGGCGAGGCCAGCGTCAACCGGCTGCTCGCGGAGCGGGCCCAGCGGGTGGTGGTGGCGGCCGACTCGTCGAAGATCGGCAAGCGGGCGTTCGCCCGGGTCTGCGACCTCGGACTGGTCGACGTCCTGGTCACCGACTCCCATATCGGCGCGGAGGCGAAGGACCGTTTCGGCGAGGCGGGGGTCCAGGTCGTCACGGTCTGATCGGCGCGGTCCGGCTCGACGCGGTGCGGCTCATCGCGTCCGAGGGTGCGGGCGTCATGAAAGGTGCGGGGCGTCATGAACCGGTGCCCGTCGGGTACCGGAAGCGACACGGACGGCGACTTCGCCGTGTCGCTGGTACGCCGAACGGGTGAGGGGCGAGAGGATTGCCCGATGAACAGTGAGTGCAGCCGGCGGGAACCCGACCGGCTCGACGACGGGGTGGCCCTGTGAGCAGGTACGACAGGTATGACAGATATGACGCCACCGACGAACAGTGGGAAGGGCTCGCGCAGGTCGTACCGCTGCGCGGCCGCGACGAGTGGCCGTCCCGCATCGACCACCGCACCGTCCCGGACGAGCGGGCGGCCGAACAGCGGCGCCTCGTGGTGCTGCGGGTGCAGGTCTTCGCGGACGCCCGCGAGGTCGCCGAGTACCTGGTCGCCCAGGTCCCGGTGCTGCTCGACCTGACGGCGGCGGAAACGGACGTGGCGAAGCGGATTCTCGACTTCAGCAGCGGTGTGGTCTTCGGTCTCGGCAGCGGCATGCACCGCGTCGACCGCAATGTCTTCCTGCTCGCGCCGGTCGGCATGGAGGTCGAGGGGGTCACGCCCGCGGGCCTCGCCCAGTCGTAGGAAGCGGCAGTCGGGGCGGCAGCCGGACCGGACCGCCGCCCCCGGCCGCGCCGTCCCCTGCTCCGCGGCGTCCCCTGCTCCGCGGCGTCCCCGTCTTCGCGCCGGTCCGTCCCCCCCCCGTGCCTGCCAGGTTCCGTGCTGGGAGGCACTGTCGGTGGCCGGTGATAGACCTGGGACCGTGACAGACATCGATGTGGCAGAACTCCAGCGACGGCTGGTCGCGTTCGCTGCGGCGCGCGACTGGGAGCAGTACCACACCCCGAAGAACCTGGCGGCCGCGCTCAGCGTCGAGGCCTCCGAACTGCTGGAGATCTTCCAGTGGCTGACGCCCGAACAGTCGGCGGGGATCATGGAGAACCCCGAATCGGCCCACCGGGTCGCCGACGAGGTGGCGGACGTGCTCGCCTATCTCCTGCAGTTCTGCACGGTGTTGGGCATCGACCCGGCGGCGGCGCTGGCCGCCAAGTTGGAGCGGAACGAGAAGCGCTTCCCCCTGCCGAGCGCTCCGGAACCCCTCGATCGTCACTCTTCGGAGTGAGCGAGATATCCACAGTCGACTTCCTGTCCACAGATTTCCGATTTCCTCTGGCCTTACGGTGCTGTCTACCTCACTGTGGGTAATGAATGAGGTGAGCGGGTTTTCGTACGGACGGGGGAGAGACATGGAAGCGGAGCGACTCATCGAGGCGGGGCGACGGGCTCTGGCGGGCAGCCGGGGCGCGCTGGATGTCATGGCGGAGGCCTGGCAGGCACAGGCGCTCGCCCGGGCGGTCGGCAGTCGGCTGGCGCTGTACGGCCCGATGGAGTTACGGAGCGAGGCGCGGGCGCTGGGGGAGATCGGCGCCGGAGGCTCGGCGCTGGATCACCCGACGGTGCTCTCGGGCGGAGCCAGGGCGGCCCAGTTGTCCGGGATCGCCGATGTGCGGCGTTGCCTGGCCGGGCTCGCACTGTTGCTCAGTGAGGCCGGGATCGCCTTGGTCGGGGTGGCCTGCGACACGGGGGAGGACGGTCTGTACTGGCAGTGCATCGAGGCCATGGACGCCGCCGACGAATCACTGGAACGCGTGCACGGGATGCTGAGGCGGCTTGCGGAGCGGGAGAGGGAGCGCGACGGCCCCTACGGCGGCATACGCGGCCCTGCGGCATCGGCGGCAGGTCCCTGAGGGGAAGGCGGCGGCCCGAGGGGGACAGCGGGCAGGGGAGGCAGGGGAGATGCGGGGGAGGTCCGGCCTGGCT
>NZ_JAAXYC010000523.1 GCF_018619185.1 Streptomyces sp. McG3
GCGCAGGGGCGCGGGGGCACGGGGGGCCTCCGGGCTCGTAGGGTGGTCCCCATGAAGGACCTCCCCGCCCGCCGTCTGCTGCTGGTGCACGCGCACCCCGACGACGAGTCGATCAACAACGGCGCCACCATGGCCAGGTATGCGGCCGAGGGCGCCCACGTCACGCTGGTGACGTGCACGCTCGGCGAGGAGGGCGAGGTCATCCCGCCCGCGCTCGCCCGCCTCACCGCCGACCGGGACGACGCCCTGGGCCCCCACCGCGTCGGCGAGCTGGCCGCGGCGATGAAAGAGCTCGGCGTCGACGACCACCGCTTCCTCGGCGGGGCCGGCCGCTACCGGGACTCCGGAATGATGGGCGCCGAGCAGAACGGCCGCCCCGGCTCCTTCTGGTCCACCCCGGTGGACGAGGCGGCGGCCCACCTCGTCGAGGTGATCCGTGAGGTCCGCCCCCAGGTCCTGGTCACCTACGACCCGGACGGCGGCTACGGCCACCCCGACCACATCCAGGCCCACCGCGTCGCGATGCGCGCCGCCGACCTGGCCGCCGACCCGGCGTACGGCTCCGACGCACCGCACTCCGTTGCGAAGATCTACTGGAACCGGGTGGAGCGCGCCGTGGCCGAGGCCGGCTTCGAGATGCTGCGCACCACCGCCCCCGGGGCCTTTCCCGGCATCGCCTCCGTGGACGACGTCCCGGGCGTGACCGACGGGGGGCGGATCACCGCGGAGATCGACGGATCGGCCTACGCCGGGGCCAAGTCGGCGGCGATGCGCGCCCACGCCACCCAGATCGCGGTCGACGGCCCGTTCTTCGCCCTCTCCAACGACCTCGGTCAGCCCCTGTTGACGACCGAGCACTACCAACTGGTGCGGGGCGCACCGGGCGTGCCCGAGGGGGAGCGCGAGCGCGACCTCTTCGCGGGCCTGCCGTCCGCCACGGACGCCACGGGAGCCCAGGACGCCACAGGAGCCAAGGACGTCACGGACGCCACGGGCCCCGCGGGCGCCACGGGAGGCACAGCGTGAGCGGGAACCCGGGCAAGGGCCGTGGCCGTGCCGGCTCCTCCCACGCGCCGCGGCGGAACGCGCCGCCCAGGGAGCCCGAGCCCACCGGTTTCGCGGCCCGGCCGAACCCGGCCCGGATCGCCGCCTACTCGGGCTTCGCCGTCCTCGGCGTCCTGGTCGCGATCGCCGGAGCACTCGTCCAAGCCGCCTGGTTCCCGGGCGGGTTGATCATCGCACTGGTGGCCTCCGCGGGCCTCTTCTACGGTGGCCGGATCCTGACCCGCACCCAGATCGGCGCGCTCGCCCCGGCAGGGGGCTGGTTCATCACGGTGTTCCTCCTGCTGAGCGGACGGCCGGAGGGGGACTACGTCTTCGGCGACGAACTCGGCCTGGTGCTGTTCATGCTCGGCGGGACGGTCGCCGCTGTGATGTGCGCCACCACCTCCAGAGTGCCGCAATCGGCCATGCTTAACGGCCGGTCCGGTACATGAAGTGCCAAGTCCGGGTCGGAAAAGACCCCCACAGGTGTGACGCACGGGTGGAGGTTTCACCCGGTCGCGGAGTGTCCGACGGCGGCGGCCAGTATGGTGGTGCGCGCGCCGAGCCGTCCCCTGGCCTGCGGCATGGGGGAAGTACGGGCGGCGGAGCCAATCGGGAGAACCTGCTTTGAGTCGTGAAACTGACAGTTCGTCCTCCGGGCCCCAGCGCCGCGGCGGAGCCGCGTATCCCTCGGGTACGCCGCCGTACGGATCCCGCCAGTATCCGTCGCAGGACGGCTCTGACGAGAACCCGGAATCCGTGGCTGCGCCCCGGCCCGAGGAGCCGAAGACCGAGACGACGCTGACGACGCGCATCCGGATCAACATCCCCGGGTCGCGTCCCATCCCGCCGGTCGTGATGCGTACGCCGATGGCGGAGAGCGACATCGCCGGCGGCCGTTCCGACGCGGAGCGCACCGGCGCCACCCCGCGCCCCGGCACGCCGCCGCCCGCACCCGGAGCCGGGCCCGCGGGCCCGAACGGCGCGGCGGCCGCGGACCGGCCACGGGACGGCGGCCCCGCCGCCGACCCGACGCCCGGCGAGAAGCCGGCCCGGGAGAAGAGCGGCAGCGACTGGTTCGCCCCGCGCAAGGCCTCGGCCACCGGGCCGGGAGCAGCCGCTCAGGGGGCCGGTGCGCCCGGCGCCCCCGGCGGTGCTCCTTCCGGCCCCGGCGGCGCCCAGGGCCCCGGCCCGGGCGGCCCGGGCGCGGGTGGCCCCGGTGGCGGGTCCGACGGCGACGCGGGAAGCCCGCGCCCCGACCTGCCGTACTTCTCGGACGCCCCGCAGTCCGGCGGCGGACCGGGCACGCCCGGCACCGGCACCGGCACCGGCCGCAGCGCGCTCGACAGCTACGGCACGGAGCCCCCCGGCGGAGGCCCGCGTTCCACCCCCGGCCTCGGGGTGCGTCCGCCCGGTCCGTCCGGCCCCACCACGGGACCGGTCACCGGCAGCTCCTCGCTGACCCCGAACCTCGACGGCGTCCCGGGCCTCGGCGGCCCCGGCCCGATGGTCCCGGGCACCCCCGGCGGCGTACCGCCCCGGATGTCCGACGACACCGCGATCCTCACGCCGCAGGCCCCGGCGCCCGATCCCGGCCCCGGTGGCCATGTCTCGGGCGACACGCTCACGAGCGGCATCCCCGTGGTGCCCAGCGAGCCCCGCGCCGCGTTCCCGGGCGGCCCCGGCCCCGGCGGCCCGGTGGCCGGCGGACCTCCGGGCGGCCCGGGCGGGCCCGGTGCTCCCACGCCCGGCCCCGCCGCCC
>NZ_JAAXYC010000524.1 GCF_018619185.1 Streptomyces sp. McG3
TTCGCATCTGGCGCGGTGGCTGGCGCGGAGCGGGGCGGAGCATGTGGTTCTGGTCAGCCGGTCCGGGGCGCGGGCTCCGGGTGCGGTCGCGTTGGCGGAGGAGCTGACGGCGGCGGGTACCCCGACCTCGGTCAGGGCCTGTGACATCACCGACGCGGGGCAGCTCGCCGAGGTCCTGGGCGGCACCGGCCACCCGCCCGTCACCACCGTCATCCACGCCGCCGGGGTGTCCCGGGACGTGGTGCTCACGGACCTCACCGCCGCGGATCTGGAAGACGTACTCGCGGCGAAGGTGCGAGGCGCGGACATGCTGGCGGAGCAGCTCGCCGACGGCGCGTTCGAGCGGCTGGTGCTGTTCTCGTCGAACGCCGGGGTCTGGGGCGGCGCGCGGCAGGGCGCCTACGCCGCCGCGAACGCCTACCTCGACGCCCTGGCGGAGCACCTGCGCGCGGCCGGCCGGTCCGTGACGTCGGTCGCCTGGGGGCTGTGGGACGCCGAGGGCATGGGCGGGGGCGAGGCCGGTTCACGGCTGAGCCGGCTCGGCCTGCGGCCCATGGCACCCGACCGTGCCGTCGCGGCGCTCCACGAGGCGCTCGGCATGGACGAGACGCTCGTCGCTGTGGCGGACGTGGACTGGGAACAGTTCCTCCCCGCCTTCACCATGGCCCGGCGTCGTCCGCTCATCGAGGACCTTCCCGAAGCCCGGCAGATCACCGCCGCGGCGGACCACCGGGGCGCGGACGCGGACAGCCCTTCCGGGCTGGTCTCACGGCTCGACGGGCTGGCCGCCGCCGACCGCCTCGACCTGCTGTCCAAGCTGGTGTGCGAGGAGGCGGCCCGGGTCCTGTCCCACTCCAGCCCCGAGGCCATCGAGCCCGAACGGGCCTTCCGAGACATGGGGTTCGACTCCATCGCCTCCGTCGAGCTGCGCAAGCGGCTCAGCGCCGAGACCGGCCTGCGACTGCCGGCCACCGTGGCGTTCGACCACCCCACCCCGAGGATCCTCGCCGAGCACCTCGACGCCGAACTGCTCGGAGTGGCCCCGGACGTTCCGCCGTCCACCCGCGTGTTCGGCGACATCGACCGCCTCGCGGGGACCTTGGCGGAGGTCGCCGAGGACGATGCCGTACGCAAGAGGGTGGCGCAGCGGCTCCGGGAGCTCCTGGACGCCTGCGACACCACCTCCCGCGACGCCGACGGCATGAGCGCACAGCTCGGCTCGGCGAGCGACGAGGAGATCTTCGAATTCATCGACAAGCGGTTCAAGCGCTCCTAGGACCCTGACCGCACGCACGCCCGCACCGATCGCCTGTCTGCATCACAGCTGTGAGGAAGGCTCACGAAAATGGCTAACGAGGAACAGCTCCGGTCCTACCTGCGGTTCGTCACCTCGGATCTGCATGAGGCGCGTGAGCGTCTGGAGCGACTCGAGGCCGAGCAGCACGCCCCGATCGCCATCGTGGGCATGAGCTGCCGGTTCCCCGGTGGAGTGCGCTCGCCCGAGGAGCTGTGGGACCTCGTCGCCGCCGGTGGCGACGCGATAGCAGGCTTCCCGAAGGACCGGGGCTGGGACCTCGACACGCTGTTCGATACCGACCCCGACGCGACAGGTACGTCGTCCACGGCGGCCGGCGGCTTCGTCTACGACGCCGGCGAGTTCGACGCGGGCTTCTTCGGGATCAGCCCGCGCGAGGCGCTGGCGATGGACCCGCAGCAGCGGCTCGTACTGGAGTGCTCATGGGAGGCGATCGAGCGCGCGGGCATTGATGTCTCGACCCTGCGCAACTCCAGCACCGGCGTGTTCCTCGGCGCGTCCGCCCAGAACTACGGCACGTTCGCCGACCAAGGGGGCGAGGGAAGCGAGGGCTACTTCCTGACCGGGAACGCGGCGAGTGTGGTGTCGGGCCGTCTTGCCTATGTGTTCGGGCTGGAGGGTCCGGCGGTGACGGTGGACACGGCGTGTTCGTCGTCGCTGGTGGCGTTGCATCTGGCGGCGCAGGCGCTGCGGGCGGGCGAGTGCGGTCTGGCCGTCGCCGGCGGCGTCGCGGTGATGTCGACGCCGGGTGCGTTCGTGGAGTTCAGCCGACAGCGGGGTCTGGCACCCGATGGTCGGTGCAAGCCGTTCGCTGCGGGAGCCGATGGTACGGGCTGGGGCGAGGGCGCCGGTGTACTGCTCCTCGAACGTTTGTCGGACGCGGTGGCGAACGGTCACCAGGTGCTTGCGGTGCTGCGGGGTTCGGCGGTCAATCAGGACGGTGCGTCGAACGGTCTGACGGCGCCGAACGGTCCCTCCCAGCAGCGGGTGATCCGGCAGGCCCTGTCCAACGCCGGTCTCGGTACCGGTGAGGTGGATGTCGTCGAGGCGCACGGTACGGGTACGACGCTGGGTGATCCGATCGAGGCGCAGGCGTTGTTGGCGACGTACGGGCAGGACCGGCCCGACGACCGTCCGTTGTGGCTGGGTTCGGTGAAGTCGAACATCGGGCACACGCAGTCCGCCGCGGGTGTGGCCGGGGTCATCAAGATGGTCATGGCGATGCGGCACGGGCTGCTGCCGGAGACGCTGCACGTGGACGAGCCCTCGCCCCACGTCGACTGGTCCGCGGGAGAGGTGCGTCTTCTGACGGAACCGGTGCCGTGGTCCGGGGGCGGTCGGCAGCGGCGTGCGGGCGTGTCCTCGTTCGGCGTCAGTGGCACCAATGCCCACGTGATCCTGGAAGAGGCACCCGCTGTCGAGCTCGGTCCCGAACCGGCGGCGGAGGTGTCGGGTCCCGTGCCGTGGGTGGTGTCGGCGCGTGGGGA
>NZ_JAAXYC010000525.1 GCF_018619185.1 Streptomyces sp. McG3
CAGCGGCGGGAGAAGCCGCGGGAGCGACACCCCCGGCCCCGTTCCCCGCTTCCACTCCCGCTCCCGCGCTCGCCCCCGCGGGAGGCCGCCGGCGCGCCGCGTCCGCGACGATCCACCGCCGGTGCACCTCCACCATCTCGTCGCCCGACGCCCCGCACACCCGCGCGAACCGCTCCACCGGAGCGAACTCGTTCGGCACGGCGTCCCCGTTGCAGTACCGGTGGAGGGTCGACGTGCTGACGTGCAGCTTCCCCGCCAGCACACCGTAGCTGCGCCCCGAACGGTCCTTCAGATCCTTGAGCAGAGCCGCGAAATCCACGGCCTCCGGCGTCGCCACGACGGCGTTCCCCTTCCTCGTGCGTCCCGGAACGGCGTTCCAGGGACGCGGAATTCCCGCAGGTCACCGTACGCGTAGACGTTCCAGCATCCCCAATGGTTCGCCAGGCGTTGCGGCCGGAATCCGCCGTCCCACAAGCTCGGACCAGACCACAGCAGCAGCACCACCGCGGACCGGCCGCTCAACCGGACCTACACGTCAACCGATCACGGGGAGTACCACCGCCATGCGCACCCACCGCATCCGCACCATCGCCATCGCCGCCACCGCCCTCGCCGCCGCCCTCTCGCTCACCGCCTGCGGCGGCGAGGACAAGGCCATGGGGACCAAGCCGGCCGGTACCGCCGACACGGCGGCCCCCGCGGCGACGAGCACCGACGACAAGGCGCAGTCGAAGCCGGACGCACCGGCGGCCGGAGAGCCCGAGACGCAGACCGTCCCCGCCCAGGGGAAGCACGCGGGCGGCAACGGCAACGGCGACAACCACGGCAGGAAGCCGGAGGCCGGGCCGAACAAGAAGGCCGCGGCGGCGATCCCGGCCTGCACGCCCAAGAACTCCACGGTCAAGGTCTCCTCGGTGAGCCGCCCGATCAACCACCTGCTGCTCACGGTGACCAACACCGGCCCCACCACCTGCTACGCCTACTACGCGCCGTTCCTCCGCTTCGACGGCGCGCAGGCGGTGTACCCGGTCCTCGACGACAGCAAGCCGCAGGCGGTCGTCACGCTCTCCCCCGGCAAGAAGGCGTACGCGGGCATCGCGCTCCTCGGGGAGCCCGGCCAGAACGAGCCGGTCAAGAGCGTGAACCTCGGCGTCGGCATGGTCGACAAGAACAACCAGTCGAAGGGCGAGTCCACGGTGAAGCTCCCGGCGCGGACGTACACGGACGGCCTGGGCTTCGTCACCTACTGGCAGTCGGACGTCGAGAGCGCCCTGATGTACTGAGCGCACGACCCGTCCCGGGCCGGTGCCTGACGTGCGGTAACTCTGCGCGACCCGTACACATTTCCTGTACGGGTCGCGCCTGCGTGAAGTGGGTCCCGGGGTGGGAGTGGGAACCGTATGGGGCTCCTTGCCCGGTTCCGCACCGAGGCGGGCATGACCCAGGCCGAACTGACCCAGGCCTCGGGCGTACAGGAGGACACGATCGCCTCCGTCGAGCAGGGCAGACGGTCACTCGTGCCGGATCTGGCGGAGACGAGCACCGCACTGAACCGGTTCAAGTCGAGCTGCAGCGGCGACGAGGGGCGGCGCCTGCCTCGAAGTCGCTTGTGACTGGCGGAAGTCGGGCTACAGCGGCGACGAAGGCGGGCAGTGCGTCGAGATCGCCGCCCACCCCACCGCCGTCCACGTACGCGACTCCAAGGACACCGAGGGCCCGGCCTTCACCGTCGCGCCCACCGCCTGGTCGGCGTTCGCCGCCTACGCGGCCACCGCCTGACCCCGCACCGCCGCAGGGCTCATGCCCGGACCGTCTCGTACCGGAGCATCGCGACCCCGTTCCCGAAGGTCCGGGTTTCCACCAGCCGGAGCAGCTGCCGGTCCTCCGTGTCCCGGAAGAAGCGGCGGCCCCGGCCGAGGATGACCGGGTGGACGTAGATCCGGTACTCGTCGATCAGATCGGCCTGCCGGAACGACTCCAGCAGATCCGCCCCGCCCACCGCCAGGTCCCCCGAGGCGGCGTCCCGCAGACCGCGCACCTGCTCGGGGTCGACCTCGTGCAGCAGCGTCGCGTTCGGCCCGACGCTCTCCAGCGTCCGCGAGAAGACGAACTTCGGCACATCCCGCCAGATCCCCGCGAACTCGGCCATCGGGCCCTCGTTGGCCGGGTCCTGATCGGCGGTCGGCCAGAACTCCTCCATCAGCTCGTAGGTGACGCGCCCCTCGACGAAGCCGCCCATCGTCCGGAAGTAGTCGTTGAAGTGCTGGTGCACCTCCTCGTCGACGGTGTGCCAGTCGATGTCGTGGTCGGGCCCTTCGAAGAATCCGTCGAGGGAGAGGGAGATGGACGTGACGATCCTGTTCACCGGGGGCTCCTGCCGGATCGGCCCGGCCGACGGGAACGACGACCGGGCGGCGCGCAACGGGCTTCGACGATAAGCCCGGGCACTGACAGCGGGGCCCAGGTCCTGTCGTCGAACTGCCGTTGTCGCCCGAAGGGCGGCGCTGCGGGGTCAGGTGCGTGCTCTCGGCGTGCCGGGCGCACGTCCGCGTACGGGACCGTACTCGGGCGTGTGCCCGGTACGGCGAGAGTGCGTGCATGGCGCTGCGGGGCAGGCGGCGGTCTGACGACAGGGCCTAGGGCCTCTCGTCTGGATCATGCCGGGCTCGCGGGGCCCGGCATGATCCAGACGAAAGACCCTAGCCTCGCCCGCCCCCCTGCGCGGCCCCCGGCCGTCTCC
>NZ_JAAXYC010000526.1 GCF_018619185.1 Streptomyces sp. McG3
CTACCGCTCCCCCTCCGCCCCGCGGGCGACCCCTTCCGGGGCCGGCCCGGCCCCGGCGGGCCCGACGCGCGCCGAGCGCGAAGAGGCCCTGCGGGCCGAGCAGGCGCACGGGCTCACCCCGTCCGGCTCCCGCACCTCCCCCGTGCGGCTCCACATCTCCGACGCCGTACGCGACATCACGGATGGCGTGATCGAGCTGGACGAAGCCGTTCACGACCGGCTCCGGATGCCCCGCCCCCGCCGCGAGCAGGTATCCGGGCGGCTGCTGCGCGTCGCGGGGCTGCTCGACCGGGCCGCCGCCGACGACGTACTCCTCGAACACATCAGGGACGAGGCCCGCCGGATGGCCCGCCGCTGCACCCGGGCCCTGGGCGGCGCCGAACCGGTGGTGCGGGTGGGCGGACGCTGCCCCTGGTGCGACTCGGTCTCGCTGCGGGCCTTCCCCGCGCGCCGGGCGGTGCTCTGCGTCAACCCGGCCTGCCGCTGTACGGACCGCGCCTGCGACTGCCGTACGGATCCGGCGCACCGGCACGCGTGGAGCGAGGGCGCCTGGGTGCGGCTCGCGGCGGAGTCCGGCGGCGAGTTCGCGGAGCTGAGCGGCGCGACGGCGGACACGGCACGGCGGGAGGGCAGGCGATGACGGCCGCGACCTTGCTGACCGGCGCCCTGGCCGCGCACGAGGCGGGCGTGACCCCCGCGACGATCCGTAAGTGGGTCCAGCTGGGCCACCTCAGCCCCGCCGGCCGACAGGGCCGGGCGCACGCGTTCCGCCTGGAGGACGTCTTCGCGGCGGAACGGGCGGCCCGGCGGAAGGCTCCGGGGGCGCGCCGCCGGCCGTGAGACACGTGAACAGACAGGAAGGGGCGGCCCGTTCGGGCCGCCCCTTCCTGATTCTTCCCCCCGGCTACTTCTCGGGCGCGGCGGCCATGCGGAAGACCTGGGCCCCGTCGTCCGTGCCCCCGGACGCCAGCGCGATCGCCTCGCCCCAGCCGCTGCGGAACCCCCGCGTCTCCGCCTCGACCGCGATTCTCGCTCCGACCTTGCCGACGACGGCGGTGAGCGTGCGGGCGACCTCCGCCGTGTACGTACCCGACTCCCCGGACTCCGCGGCCACCTCGACCGCGGCGGCCAAGACATCGGCCAGCCGCTCCTGGGCACCGATCACCGGCTCACTCCCGTCCACCCACTCCCCCGTTCCCTCGCTCCGCACGCTCGTCAGGGCGCTTCCTCCCGCAGAACCGCCAACTCTCGAATACCTGTTCGATAACCGCAGACTAACGCACCGGGCACGGGAGTGCGGGAGGTCAGAACAGGCCCACCTGCGCGCCGCCGGAGCGCGAACACCCCCGGAAGCGGAACCCATGAAGTTGCGCCCCCGCGCCAATAGGTTGCGCGCTCGCACGATCTCAGTCACAATAGGTGCAGCGGCGGAGCTGCGCCCACCCTCCGGGCGCGGCTCCGCCGTCCGCGTTCTCGCACATCGTCCTCCCGCGAACAGGAGTGATCGCCCTGTCATGACTTCACCTCCGAGCACCTTCCCCGACGTGGAGGCCATCGTCGTGGAGCTCCTCTCCGACCGCGCCGATCTGGCGGACGCGGTGGTGGACGAGACTCCGCCGCCCGGCTTCGACGGCACGCAGAAGGCGGTGATCGTCTCCCGGCGCGGTGGCGCCTGGGTCGACGACCTCCACCTCGACCAGCCGCTCATCGAACTGGAGGCCTACGGGCCGGACAAGGCGACGGCGCACCGCCTCGCCAACTCCGCCCGGGCCCAGCTGCTCGCCTCGGTGGGACGGCGGTACGGGACGGACATCGTGATCAGCGATGTCGTCGAGGCCGACGGCCCGCGCTGGCTGCCCGAGTACCTGCATCCCGCGGCCAACCGCTACCTCTGCGTCCTGCGCGTCTCCCTGCGCATCGGCTGACGCCGAACGCCCCACAGACCAGGCCCTGCCGTCCGGCGGGGCCTTTGCCGTACCCGTGACGGCACGCACCACCCAGTCACCCGCCCAGTCACCCACTCAGGGACCAACCACCTCAAGGAGTCATCCATGGCAGGCAACAACGCCTCCGAGATCCGCGTGGCCGGAACCGGCCGCATCCTCGTCGCCGAGATCGGCGCTCCCCTTCCGGACGCCTTCACCGACAACCCGGCGACCGACTGGGGGTCGGCCTGGACCGACCTCGGCTACACCTCCACGGAGGGCGTGACCTTCGCGAAGAAGGACAAGCTGGATCCGGTCGAGACGTGGCAGTCCATCAGCCCGGCCCGGTTCGTCTACGCGGACCGCGACCTGACGCTGAAGTTCGCGATGCTCCAGTTCAACGAGGACACCCTGCCGTTCTTCCTCGGCGGCAAGTCCACGGACATCCGCAAGGACGCCGCGGCGAGCGTCTTCCAGTTCGACGTTCCGGACGGACCGACCTTCGACGAGCGGGCTCTCGGGCTGGAGTTCACGGACGGCACGGAGGTCACGTACCGCTTCGTGATCCCGCGCGGCCAGGTGACCGCCACCGACGACATCAAGCTCGCCCGGAAGGCCGCCGCACAGCTCGGCGTCACCTTCACCGCCCTGTCGCCGGGCGACGGCTCCGCGCTGGCCACCTTCGTCATGAAGGACGCGGCCTACACGGTGCCGACGGTTCCGGCCGCGTAACGACCCCGGGGCGGGGCCGGTCGTCGACCGGCCCCGCCCCTCCCCTC
>NZ_JAAXYC010000527.1 GCF_018619185.1 Streptomyces sp. McG3
GGGGAGAGGGATGCGGGGCTGGGCACGAGCGGGTTCCTTTCGTTCGCCGGAGCGGCGGGTGAGGGGCGCCCCTCACCCTGCCCGGACGGGCCGGGCGGCCGTGTTCGCGGTGACCGTCACCGGACCCCAGCCTCGCACGCCCGGTGCCGGAGCCGGGAAGCCTGCCGTGCCGGCGGTCCGTGGGTAGCCTGCCGGTATGACGTCGCAGCGACTCGAACCCATGCCCGTCGACTGGCAGCGCGCCCTGGCCGTGGTCGCCCACCCCGACGACCTGGAGTACGGAGCGGCCGCCGCCGTGGCGGAGTGGACCGACGGCGGCCGTGAGGTCGTCTACCTCCTCGCCAGCCGCGGCGAGGCCGGGATCGACACGCTGTCGCCCGAGGAATGCGCGCCGGTGCGCGAGCGGGAGCAGCGGGCGAGCGCCGCCGTCGTCGGCGTGCGGACCGTGGAATTCCTGGACCACCGCGACGGCGTGATCGAGTACGGCATCGGCCTGCGCCGCGACATCGCCGCGGCCATCCGCCGGCACCGCCCCGAGCTGGTGGTCACCCTCAACCACCGGGACACCTGGGGCGGGGTCGCCTGGAACACCCCCGACCACCGCGCGGTCGGGCGCGCCGCACTGGACGCCGTCGCCGACGCGGGCAACCGCTGGATCTTTCCGGAACTCGGCGAGCGGGGACTCGATCCGTGGGACGGGGTGCGCTGGACCGCCGTGGCGGGCAGCGACCGGCCTACCCACGCGGTCGACGCGACCGCGGGTCTCGAACGCTCGGTCCGGTCGCTGCTGGAGCACCGCACGTACATCGAGGCGCTGACCCGGGAGGACCCGGAGCGCTACTGCCGGACCTTCCTGGAGGGCATGGCGAAGGACGCGGCCGAGCGGTTCGGCGGCCGGCCCGCGGTCACCTTCGAGGTCTTCGCGCACTGACCGTATTGACAAACCGGCTTGCCGATTCTGCAATGTCCGCATGAAGGAACACGACCGGGACGACCCGGAACTGGAGTCCGTTCTCTCCGGCGTCGGCCCCCGCCTGCGCCGGCTGCGCAAGGACCGCGGGGTCACCCTCGCCGCGCTCTCGGCCGCCACCGGCATATCCGTCTCCACACTCTCCCGGCTGGAGTCCGGCGGCCGTCGCCCCAGCCTCGAACTGATGCTGCCGATCGCCCGCGCCCACGAGGTGCCGCTCGACGATCTCATCGGCGCCGCTCCGGTCGGCGATCCCCGGGTGCGGGCCAAGCCGATCGTGCAGCACGGCCGGACCATGCTGCCGCTGACCGCCCGGCCGGGCGGCCTCCAGGCGTACAAGTTGATCCAGGAGCCCGGCAGCGGCGGCCCGCCGGAGCAGCGCACGCACGAGGGGTACGAGTGGCTGTTCGTGCTCTCCGGGAAGCTGCGGCTGCTGCTGGCCGAACACGATCTGGTGCTGGGGCCGGGGGAGGCCGCCGAGTTCGACACCCGGCTGCCGCACTGGTTCGGCCCCGCCGAGGACGAGACGGTGGAGTTCCTCAGCCTGTTCGGTCCGCAGGGCGAGCGCATGCATGTGAGGGCGAAGCCGAAGCGGGGCTGAGGGGCCCTGCCGTCGGCCGTGCGGGGGTGTTCCCAGATCGGCAAGCGACTGCTTAGTATGCGCCGGAGCAGTGGTAATGCCGACAGTGTTGTGGAGGCCCCTCATGCAGGCATGGCGAGTGCACCGGAACGGCGAGCCGGGCGAGGTGATGCGGCTGGAGGAGACGGACCGGCCCACGCCCGGCGACGGGCAGGTGCTCGTCGAGGTCCGCGCGGCGAACGTCAACTTCCCCGACGCCCTGCTCTGCCGGGGCCAGTACCAGGTGCGGCCGCCGCTGCCGTTCACCCCGGGCGTCGAGGTGTGCGGCACCACCGAGGACGGGCGCCGCGTCCTCGCCACCCCCGCCCTGCCCCACGGCGGCTTCGCCGACTACGTCGTCGCGGACGAGGCGGCCCTGCTGCCCGCCCCCGACGCGCTGGACGACGCCGAAGCGGCCGCCCTGCACATCGGCTACCAGACCGGCTGGTTCGGCCTGCACCGCCGCGCCCGCCTCCAGCCCGGTGAGACCCTCCTCGTCCACGCGGCGGCCGGGGGCGTCGGCAGCGCCGCCGTCCAGCTCGGCAGGGCGGCGGGCGCGAAGGTCATCGGCGTCGTCGGCGGCCCGGAGAAGGCGGCCGTCGCCCGCGAGCTCGGCTGCGACCTGGTCATCGACCGGCGGAGCGAGGACATCGTCGCCGCCGTGAAGGAGGCCACCGGCGGGCGCGGCGCGGACGTCGTCTACGACCCGGTCGGCGGCGACGCGTACGCCAAGTCCGCCAAGTGCGTCGCGTTCGAGGGTCGCATCCTCGTCGTCGGCTTCGCCAGCGGCGTCATCCCCACCCCGGGCCTCAACCACGCCCTGGTGAAGAACTACTCCGTCGTCGGATTGCACTGGGGCCTGTACAACACCAAGGACCCGGCCGCCGTCCGCGCCTGCCACGACGAACTGACCAAGCTCGCCGAACAGGGCATCGTCAAACCCCTCGTCAGCGAGCGCGTCGCGATGTCCGGAGCGGCCGACGCCGTCCAGCGCGTCGCCGACGGCACCAGCACCGGCCGCATCGTCGTCCTGCCCGGAGGCGCCCGATGAGCCCCACGGCCGACGCCGCCGAGGTCCGCCGC
>NZ_JAAXYC010000528.1 GCF_018619185.1 Streptomyces sp. McG3
CGCCCCCTGGATCCCGCCGTCCGAGACCGAGCAGCTCCTCCACGAGGCGGCGCTGCGCGGCGACGTCCGCGCCCAACTGGCGGCGCTCGCCGGGGCCGAGCTGTACATCCCGGCCCCGCGCGCCGAGGTGGACGCGAAGCCGGACACCATCACCTGGCGCGCGCACCACGACCCGGCCGGCTTCGTCTGCCGGCCGGTGCTCACCCGGGGCATGCTTCCGGCCTGGCATCCGGACTGGGTCTTCCACGGGGTCTCGCTGCGCTGGGCGGCCGAGTTCGGCTGGTCCGACCCGCGGGTGCTGCTGGGGGTGAACGTGGGGACGCCCGGGCAGTTGCTGCTGCCCACCGGCCCGATGGACCTGGCGCTGTGGCAGCGCGCGTACGCGGAGAACGACCGCCTCCCGGAGAACCGGCTGCTCGCGCTGCGCCACGGCGCGCTGCACGGGCCGCTGGCGTACGGACTGGCCTGCGGGGCGCATCTGGCGATCGGGAACGCGGTGCCGTGGAACGAGGTCGGCACGGTCTACCGCGAGTACGCAACCGAGCGCGACCTGCTCCGCGAGTCCTGGGGCATCACCGGCCACGCGGAGTGGCGCAAGCAGCTGGACACCCTGCTGGAGGCCCGTAACAGCCCGCCGGAACCGGACTTCGTCCTGCGCACCCGCGACCAGTTGGCCTCCGCGCTCGGCGAGCTGCCCTCGGCCGACCTGTGGCGCGAGACCGCGGCCGGCCACGCCCAGGACCTGGGGGCGGACCCGGGCACGGTGAAGGGCATCGAGGAACTGGTGCGCCGGATCATGCGCTACGAGGCCCGGTTCCGCGCGGACGGGCTGCTGCCCCCGGACGGCCGGGTGCACACGACGGTCGCGTACGACTACGGGCGGGCGGTGAACCTGGCGCGCTGGGGGCTGGCGGCGCGCTACTGCGCCCCGGCCGACGCGGAGCAGGCGATCGTCTACGCGGGGGCGCTGAGCAAGTCGGCCCACCGCTCCTGGGAGGAGTTCTCGGCGGGCTACTCGCTGGGGCGGGTGCTGCGGTTCGACGAGGAGGAGTACGGGCCGTTCTACGAGAAGAACGTCCTCGCCCACCGTCTGCTGGCGGAGAGCGAGGGCAGTCCGTGGCGTCACATTCCGTGGCGCTGAGCGCGGCGTGCCCCGCGGGGGGCCGTCCGGTCCGCGTCGACCAGGCGCCGGTCAGCCGTCGGCCGGGTGCCGGTCAGCCACCCGGCAGCAGGTGACGATAGCTGTCCGGGTTCTCCACCAGGAACTGCGCGAAGCTCTTCGCCGGGTGCCCGGTGAGCGTGGGCACCGCGTCGGAGACGGCGGCCAGCTCCCCCTGGGCAATGGCCTCGTACGAGGTGACCCAGCCGGCGACCTCCCAGTCCTCCGCCCCGTAGCCGGCCCGGGAGGCGTAGGCCTCCTCGCGGGTCTCGAAGACGTAGACGACGGGTCGCCCGGTGACCCGGCCCAGTTCACCGGCCGCCTCGGCGAGGGTGAACGCCTCGGGTCCGGTGAGGTCGTGGACCCGGCCGTCGTGGTCCGTGCCCTCGTCCAGCAGCACGGCCGTCGCCGCGTCGGCGATGTCCTCGTGGGCGACGGCCGCCACCCGGCCGTCGCCGCCCGGACCGCGCAGCACCCCGTCGGTCCCGGTCATCGCGGGCAGTCCCGCCAGATACCAGTTGTCCCGCAGGAAGGTGTGGCGGACCTCGGCCGTACGGATGTGGGCCTCGGTGTCCCAGTGGTCCCGGGCGAAGGTGAACGTGGCGTCGGGCGCGGCCCCCTGGAAGGACACGTACACGATCCGCTCCACGCCCACCGCCACGGCGGCGTCGATCGCCGTGGTGTGCTCGCGGACCCGCTGGGGGCTTTCGTGGGCGGAGACCAGGAACAGCGTGTGGGTCCCGTCGAGGGCCCGGCGCATGGCCTCCGCGTCGCCGTAGCGGGCGGCGGGCGCGTGGTCGGCGCCGGGCAGGTCGGGCAGCCGGGCGGGGTCGCGGCCGAGGAGCCGCACGGGCACGCCGGTCCGGGCCAGCCGTCGGGCGACCCGGCCGCCGACCGCTCCGGTCGCTCCGGTCACCGCGATGAGGGGGCCGATCACTGGGGTTCGTCTTCCTCTCGTCGTCCTCCGTCCCAGGGCCGCACCTCCACGACCGCGCCCACCGGGAGCGGTCCGTACAGGTGCGGGAACTCCTCGCCGCCGGGCTTCATCGCCTCGTACCGGACGGGGTCGGCGAGGCGCGCGGGGTCGACGACCAGGACCACGAGGTCCCCGTCGTCGTCCCCGTACAGCATCCGGGCCACACCGGGGAGTTGGTGGGGCAGCGAGAGATGGATGAAGCCCTCCTCCTGGAGGGTGCGGCCGCGGGTGGACATCTCGTACGTCCCTGTCCCGCGGGCCGCCTCCCAGAGAGGTGCTTCGGCCAGGTGCAGCAGCGGTTCGGTCATCGAACCACGCTAGCGGGCGGTGCTTCGTGCCTGCTAGAAGGTGCGGCGACGAGCCCTGCGCGTGGCCACGAGAACCGTGCCGCCGACGGCGACCAGCGCGGCCGCGATGGACCCGATGATCCATTCGCCGCCCCGGGAGCCGGTGTCGGGCAGCTCACCCGGGTGGCTCGGCGAGTGCGTGGGGTGCGGGGTGTGGCCGGTGGGGGTG
>NZ_JAAXYC010000529.1 GCF_018619185.1 Streptomyces sp. McG3
CCTCCCCTCGCGGACGGACCCGGGAAACGCTCCCCGGGGACCGTCCCGGGGGCATGTTCATGATTTGTTGACACTTCGCCGGCCGGCCCCGGAACAGGGCTCCACCACCGGTAAAACCGGACTTTCCCCCCGTACGCACCCCCCACTCCCGGCCCACCGAAGCGCGTTTACGCAGGTCAGACCCCGAACTTGCAAAATAGGCGGCCGACCCGGGCAATTTCCGCCACGGACGGTACTTTCACCCCGTACTGATGTGCCATGTATCCACTCGGGTGCGAGCGGTGACGAGTATCGAGGGGGCGTAGCGTTACATGTCGTCAACTGAGGTACGCGCGGCGATGCCGGGCGAGGGCGCGTACATGCAGACGTTCATGGACGAGATCTTCCGGGCGTTCCGGCGCCCGGAGCAGCGGCGTTGGGCCCAGGCGTATCTGTGGGCCCTGATCCATGCGTCGGGCAAGAAGACACCCCGCCGGATGGCGCTGGCGAAGCCCTTACCCTCGGCAGCGGCGCACGGTCTCCACCAGTTCATCAACGCCAGCCCGTGGGACTGGAATCCGGTACGCCACCGGCTCACCGGACTGGTCGCCGAGCGGACGGCCCCGCACGCCTGGACCGTCGCCGAACTCATCATCCCCAAGCGGGGCGAGCACTCGGTGGGCGTGCACCGGCGGGTGGACGCGGAGACCGGGCGCACCGTCAACTGCCAGCGTGCGCTGGTCTTCTTCCTCTCCTCGGGCGGCCGGAGCTATCCGGTGGGCTGGAGCCTCCTGCTCGACCGTACGTGGGACTCGGACCGGGAGCGCCGACGCCGTGCGCGCATCCCCGGCTCCGAGGCCGGACGCACCCCCGCCGACCATGTCACCGGATACGCCGCCGAGGTCGCGGCGCAGCCCCGGCTGCCGCGCCTTCCCTGGGTGCTGGACCTCACCCGGTGCACCGAGGCGGCCAGGGTCCTCGCGGGTCTCGCCCGGCAGCGGGCGGACGTGGTGTGCGAGGTCCCGCCGGACCATCAGGTGCTTCTCACGGGAGCGCACGCGCCGCTTGTGACAGGTGTCAGTGCGCTCATGGAGGTGCGGCACGCCCGGCAGACCCATGTCCTGCTGCGGCAGGCCCCCGACGGCCGGGTCAGGGCCGTACCGGTCCACACCTACGCGGGCACGGTGACCACGCCCCGGCCCGCGCCCGGCGACGACGGGGCCGGGCGTGCGTACCGCGTCGTGGAGAGACCCGACCCGGACGGCCGGCAGCCGCCCCGCTACTGGCTCACCACGCTGACCGACCACCGGGTGGAGGAGATCCTGCGGCTGGCCCGCAGCCACACCTCGGCGCTGTCGGCCGTGGCGGTGCTGCGACAGCGGTTCGGGGTCCTCGACTTCGAGGGCCGTTCCTTCCCCGGCTGGCACCACCACATGACCATGGCGTCGGCCGCCTACGTCCACCAACGCCTGCATCCCGGTGCCGGTGCCGGTGCCGGTGCCACACCCGCGCCGCCGGGAGCGCCGCCGCGCCGGGTCCCGGCCGCCGCGCTGACCGGCGTCTCCCGCTGACGTGGGGCCGAGGAGAGGGGCGGGGCACATGAGACGGGTACTCGTGGTGGAGCCGGACGCCTCCGCCGCGGCGGCCGTGGTCGGCGATCTGCGACGGCAGGGGTTCACCGCCCACGGTGTCTCCACCGGGGAACGGGCCCTACGGGCGTACGGCGACGCGGATCTGGTGCTGTTCTCCCTGGACCTGCCCGATATCGACGGGCTGGAATTGTGCCGGGCCCTGCGGAACGGCGGAGACACGGCGCTGATAGCGGTCAGCTCCGCCGACGCGGAATGCGAGCGGGTCCTCGTGCTGCATGCGGGCGCGGACGACTGCGTGATGAAATCCTGGGGATTCCGGGAGATCGGGGCCCGCATCGAAGCGGTTCTGCGCCGCACCCGGCCCCGGCAGACCCTTCCCGCCGCTATTTCCCTGCACGATCTGCATATCGATCCGCATCTGCGGGAAGTACGGCTGCACGATCGGCTCGTCGGTGTCACGTCGAAGGAATTCGAGCTGCTGTACACCCTGGCCGCCACCCCGGAAACGGTCGTGACGCGGAAAGAACTGATGGCCCGGGTCTGGGGAAGCGACTGGGGGCACACCAGCCGCACGATCGACACCCATGTGAGCAGCCTCCGGGCGAAGCTCGGCTCCAGCGGCTGGATCATCACGGTCCGGGGCGTCGGCTACCGCATGGGGTACGCCTGGCGCATGCCGGAGACGTCCGCCGGCTGAGCGGACACGGGTCGGGCGGGACATCGGTCGGAGCCGGTCTCCAGCCGGGCGGACACCGGTCGGAGCCGGTCTCCAGCCGGACGTTGGCCGGACACCGGTCGGCCGAACGCAGGCCGGGCGGACGTAGGCCGGACAACGGCCCGGCGGACGTAGGCCGAACGCCGGCCGGGCGGATGTCGCCCCGGGCGCGCACGCCCCGGGGCCCGTCCGCGTCAGGCCGCCGCTCCCTCCAGCCGCCGCAGCAGCGGGTGGTGGGCCCCGCCTGTCTCTTATAAACATCTCCGAGC
>NZ_JAAXYC010000054.1 GCF_018619185.1 Streptomyces sp. McG3
TGCCCACCCCCTCCGAAAGGTGCTCGACCCCTCATGCCCGAGCTGGTGTTCTTCTCCGGAACCATGGACTGCGGAAAGAGCACGCTGGCCCTGCAGATCGGTCACAACCGTTCGGCACGCGGGCTCCAGGGCGTGATCTTCACCCGGGACGACCGCGCGGGGGAGGGCAAGCTCTCCTCCCGGCTCGGCCTGGTGACGGACGCCGTCGAGGCCGAGGAGGGCATGGACCTGTACGCGCACATCGTCGGCCGGGTCAGCCGGGGCGGCCGGGTCGACTACGTGATCGTGGACGAGGCACAGTTCCTCGCCCCGGACCAGATCGACCAACTGGCCCGCGTCGTCGACGATCTGGGGCTCGACGTCTTCGCCTTCGGCATCACCACGGACTTCCGCACCAAGCTGTTCCCGGGCTCCCAGCGGCTGATCGAGCTGGCCGACCGGATAGAGGCACTCCAGGTCGAGGCGCTCTGCTGGTGCGGCGCCCGCGCCACGCACAACGCCCGTACCGTGGACGGGGAGATGGTCGTCGAGGGCGCCCAGGTCGTCGTCGGCGACGTCAACCGGCAGGCGGGCGAGGTCGGTTACGAGGTGCTGTGCCGCCGTCACCACCGCCGCCGCACGACCGCGACAGCGGCCCGCGCGGGCAGCCTCTCCCCGGACGTCCTGCCGGTCGCCTCCGACGCCTGAGCGCCTGCTACGCCCGGCCTTCGGCCGATCCACCCCCGGCGGCGGACCGGATGACCGTGAACACGGCGCCCTCCGGGTCCGCGACCGTGGCCAGCCGGCCGCTCGACCCCTCGCGCGGCGGCTGCAGGACGCGCCCGCCCAGCTCCACCACCCGGGCCGCGGCCCGGTCGGTGTCGGCGACCTCGAAGTACGTCATCCAGTGCGGCCCCCGGTCGCGCGGCAGCGCGTGGCCGACCCCGTGCAGCGCCGCCACCGGAACGTCGTCCAGGTGCAGGGTCTGGTAGTCGAAGTCGGCCGAGACGACCGCCTCCGTCTCATAGCCGAAGACGGTCTGGTAGAACTTCGCGACCATCGACGTCTCCCGGGTCACCAGCTCGTTCCAGACCGGTGTGCCGGGCACACCCGCCGTCATCGTGCCGATGTGTTCCGAGCCCTGCCAGATGCCGAAGACCGACCCGCCCGGGTCCGAGGCGATGGCGAGCCGCCCCGCCTCGCCCGCGTCCAGCGGTCCGACCGCGACCGTCCCGCCGCAGGAGCGGATGACCTCAGCGGTGGCGTCGGCGTCGTCCGTGGCGAGGTAGGTGGTCCAGGCGATCGGGAGGTGGCGGTCGGGCGGCAGCTGTCCGATGCCCGCGACCTCCTTCCCGTGCAGCAGCCCGCGGACGTAGGGGCCCAGTTGGTCGGGGCCCGGCAGGAACTCCCAGTCGAACAGAGCCCCGTAGAACTCCTGGGTCGTGGTCAGACCGTGCACGATCAGACTCACCCAGCAAGGTGTTCCGGGCGTGCGCCGTGCGTGGGCCTCGGTCATCGTCTTCTCTCCTCGGACCGTATGGGTGGCCGTGCGGGGGACGGGACGGGTACGCCGTCCCGGGTAGGGAAGCGGTCCGCGTGCCCCGTGCAGATGCTTGCACCCCCCGGCGCGGGAGACGCACCGGCCGCGCCGCGTCGTCCGGGTTCTCGACGAAGGACGGCCGGTTTCCCGCCGGCCGTCCCTTCCGATGCTGTTACGGGCGCCGGTGGTGCTGCGCGAGGATGGCACCCATGAAGCCCATCATCACCGCAACCGAATGCGCGAGCGAGTCGGCCGGATCGCGACCGCCGGTGCTCCTGGACGTCCGATGGCAGCTCGGCGGTCCGCACGGCCGTCCCGACTACGAGGCCGGTCACCTGCCCGGCGCGGTCTTCGTCGACCTCGACACGGAACTGGCGGGACCGGCGGGTGACGGCGGCCGCCACCCCCTCCCGGACCCGGAGGCCTTCGGGGCGGTCATGCGCCGGGCCGGAGTCGGCCACGACACCCCGGTCGTGGTGTACGACGGTGGCCTGGGCTGGGCCGCGGCGCGGGCCTGGTGGCTGCTGCGCTGGACGGGGCACGAGGACGTCCGGGTCCTGGACGGCGGCCTCGCCGCCTGGACGGGCGACCTCTCCACCGGGATCCCGCGCCCTGCCGAGGGCGATTTCCGGCCGAAGCCGGGGTCGCTGCCGACGCTGGACGCGGAAAGTGCGGCGGCCTTCGCCCGCTCGGGTCTGCTGCTGGACGCGCGCGCGGCGGAGCGCTACCGGGGCGATGTGGAGCCGATCGACCGCGTCGGCGGCCACATTCCCGGGGCCGTCTCCGCGCCGACCACTCAGAACACCGACGAGGACGGGCGCTATCTGTCGGCCGAGCGGCTCGCCGCACGCTTCTTCGGCCTGGGCGCGGAGGCGAGCAGGGGAGGCGTGGGCGTCTACTGCGGATCCGGGGTCTCCGGCGCGCACGAGGTGCTGGCCCTGGAGATCGCGGGCTTCACGGGCGTCCTGTACCCCGGCTCCTGGTCCGAGTGGTCCTCGGACCCCTCCCGGCCGGTCGCCACGGGACCCGAGCCCCAGTAGCCGCGGTAAGGCAGCGGGGGCCGTACGCGAACGCGTACGGCCCCCGCTGCCACCGGTGGTCATGACCGGTCAGTCCTGCTTCTTGCGCCGGGTGCCGAAGACGATCTCGTCCCAGCTCGGCACGGCGGCCCGGCGGCCCGGCCGGACTCCGTCCGCCTCGGCCTGACGGTCCGTCGTCCCGGTCAGCCGGTCGCGGTGACCGGCCACCGCCCGGGGCATCAGCACATCCGCGTACGCGGACCCCGCACCGGCCGAGGCGGCGGCCGGCGGCTCGGCCGCCTCCGGCTCCTCCGCCGGTTCGAGCGCGGGCGGCTCGGGCTGGGTGGGCCGCTCGGGGACGACCATGTCGCCCCGGAAGCTCGGCACCGCCTCCAGCAGGCTGGTCAGCGAGTCGCGCTCACCGGCCGAGGCAGTGCTCACGTACTCCTCGGGTTCGGCGGCGGCCGGGGCGGGCCGCTCGATCTGCCGGTCGAGGGCCCGGTCCAGCGGTCGGTCGCGGTCGATCTGCCGGTCGAGGCTCCGGTCCAGCGGCCGGTCGCGCGGCAGCCGCGCGATCCGGGGCACGAACGGGAAGCTGGGCTCGGGCGCGGCGACGTCGTCGGTCTCGCCGATCAGTGAGCGCGCCTCGTCGTCCACGGCCTGGACCAGCCGCCGGGGCGGGTCGTACGTCCAGCTCGCCGAGTGCGGCTCACCCGCGACCCGGTAGACGAGCAGGACTTCCCAGGTGCCGTCGTCGCGACGCCACGAGTCCCACTGGACGGTTTCCTTGTCGGCGCCGCGCAGCAGGAGACGCTCCTGCACCGCCTCGCCGAGCTGGGGGCCGGTGTTCTCGCCGGGACGGCGCACAGGAGTCTTCCGGGCCCGCTCGGCCATGAAGGCGCGCTCCGCGAGCACGGGGCCCTCGAAGCGGCGTACACGGTCGACGGGGATGCCCGCGAACTGGGCGACCTCCTCCGCGGAGGCACCGGCCCGTATGCGGGCCTGGATGTCGCGGGGCCGGAGGTGGCTCTCCACCTCGATCTCGATCTGGCCGAGCCGGGCGCGGTCGTTGCGCACGGCGGCGCGCAGCCGCTCATCGATCGGAAGCGTGTACTCCGTGCTGTCCGCAGCCTTGAGCACCAGTCGTGTGCCGTCGTTGGAGACGGCCACGACACGCAGTTCGGGCATGGGGACCTCCCGGGTGGTGCCTGCCGACGTCACGTGCGTCGCTGCTTCCGCTAGTCGAGTGTGACCTGCCCGGGTGCAGCCTGCCACAACCTTGCCAAGTTGCCCGGCGTGTCGGGCGCTCGTCCTGGTGCACCACCATGACACGGTTACCCATTGCGACCCAAAGCGACCGATTTGGCCGCTCTGTGCAGCAGGCATCCGTGTGATGCCTTGACGCTGCCGGTTCGAGTGCCGCCGTCGGACCCTCCGGTGGCGGCGGATTCCCACGTCGGAGTCCGCCCCAGGGCTCGTCACAGTACTCCATTCGGGCCACCGGGGTGGACCGGCGCGCCGCCGAAGTTCTCGCGGGGCGCGGGAGTTGAGTTACCCAGTTCTCCGTGAAATGCCCCTGATGCGTGTTGTGCTTCACACAATCTCCGGAATCGGAACTATCCACTTCGCTCATTTGTCCCTTCCTGTTGCATGGTGGGAGAGATGTCAAGCAGGGGCTGGTAATGGTTCAGAAGCCGGAAAGTGACACAGAACCCAAGGAAAGGCGCATAGATCTGAGTCTCCCGCAGGTCGCCGGGAGTGCCGTGGCGGCTGTCGCGGCGGCCGTGCTGGCCTCGCAGCTGGGCGTGTACGGCACGATCGCGGGAGCGGGCGTGATGAGCGTCGTCGCCACTTGTGGCGGCTCGGTCTTCCAGCACTTCTTCCGCCGCACCGGCGAGCAGATCCGCGAGGTGACGGTCCAGGTGACCCACCCGGAGGGCCGCCAGGTGACGGTGCACACCAAGGAGACGACGCCCGCCGGGCACCGGGGCGCCGCCCGGCGGTCCGAGCCGGAGCCGCCCGAGGACGCCACCACGGTGCTGCCCACGGTCGACCCGGGCGCGGTCCCGGAGGTGATCCCGGACGCGGAGAGCACGTGGCCGCTGAGGCCCGTCGACACGGACCGGACCCAGCTGCTGGACCTCGGCGACGCGCGGACCCGGATGCTCCGGGTTCCACCGGGCCAGGGTCCGGGCGCGGGAGCGGAGGCCGGAGCCGACCGTACGCAGCTGCTGCCGCAGGCCGGCGACCGTACGCAGCTGCTCCCGCGGGCCGGAGCGCACCGGGCCGTCCCCGACGACGCGTTCGGCGAGGGCGTCACCCACGGAACGCGGCTGCGCGGCTGGAAGCGCCCCGCGCTCGCGGCCGCCGCGGTCTTCGCCGTCTCCATGGCCGGGATCACCGCGTTCGAGATGATCTCGGGCAACGACCTGAGCGGCGGCCAGGGCACGACCCTCAGCTCCGTCGTGCGCGGCGGCGGCGACGACCGGGACTCCGGCCCCGCCGACCCCACGCCCTCCGGGGACACCGGCCGGGACGGGGAGGGGGACGAGCAGCGGCCGACCCCCGACAGCGGCACCGGCTCCGCCCCCGCCACGGAACCGGGCGCCGGCAACAGCGAGAGCCCCGATCCCGGTACGGGCACGGGCGGCGAGAATCCGGGCACCGGGTCCACGCCCACGCCGACACCCTCGGGGACCGGCGACGGGACCGCGCCCGACCCGGCGCCGCCCACCCCGACGCCCTCCGGCGACGCCGGAACAGACGCTCCTTCGACCGGCACGGGCATCGCCCCGGGGCAGGGCCAGCAGGCCCCGCCCGGCGCCGACGCCGAGTGACCCACCGGCGTACCGCGCACAGCACATCGGCCCCGGCCCCCTCCGCGAGGAAGAGGACCGGGGCCGACGGCGTACCGGAAGCCTCGGGAACTCAGTCGCCGAGCACGCGCCGCAGGTAGTCGTTGCCGAACAGGCGGTCCGGGTCCAGCCGGTCGCGCAGCGCGGTGAACTCGCCGAAGCGCGGGTAGACCTCCGCCAGATAGGCCGCGTCGCGGGTGTGGATCTTGCCCCAGTGCGGCCGGCCGGCGTGCGCGGTCATGATCCGCTCGACCGCGGTGAAGTACGACCGGTGGGGCGTGCCCTTGTAGAGGTGTACGGCGATGTACGCGCTGTCCCGGCCCGAGGCGGTCGACAGGGCCATGTCGTCGGCCGGCGCGGTGCGCACCTCGACCGGGAAGCTGATCTTCAGCGGTGACCGCTCGACCATGGCCTTGAGCTCCCGCAGCACCGTCACCGTCCGCTCGCGCGGAACGGCGTACTCCATCTCCACGAACCGCACGCGACGCGGGCTGGTGAACACCTTGTACGGGATGTCGGTGTACGTACGAGCCGACAGCGCCCGGCTGGAGAGCCTGGCGATCGAGGGGATCGTCGCCGGGACCGCGCGGCCGAGCGAACAGGCGACCTGGAAGACCCCGTTGGACAGCAGTTCGTCGTCGATCCAGCTGCTCACCCTCCCCGGCGGGGCGGCCGGTCCGGCGCTGCGGTTGTTGCGCTTGGTGTTGCAGTTGCCGGTGTGCGGGAACCAGTAGAACTCGAAGTGCTCGTTCTCGGCGACCAGGGAGTCGAAGTCCGCGGTGACCCGGTCGAACGTCATCGGCTCCTCACGGGCCGTCAGCAGGAAGATCGGCTCCACGGCGAGGGTGACGGCGGTGATCACCCCGAGGGCGCCGAGCCCGATCCGGGCCGCCGCGAAGATCTCCGGATTCTCCCGCTCCGAGCAGACCAGGACCGTGCCGTCGGCGGTGATCAGCTCCATCGCGCGGATCTGCGCCGCTATCGACGCCGAGTCCCGGCCCGTGCCGTGCGTACCGGTGGAGGTCGCCCCGGCGATCGTCTGCTCCATGATGTCGCCCATGTTCGTGAGCGACAGGCCCTCGCGGGCGAGTGCGGTGTTGAGCCGCTTGAGCGGAGTGCCCGCCTCCACCGTCACGGTCATCGTCGTACGGTCGATGTCCCGGATCCCGGTCAGCAGGTCCGGGCGTATCAGCACCCCGTCCGTGGCGGCCGCCGCCGTGAAGGAGTGGCCCGCGCCGACCGGCTTCACCCGCAGGCCCTCCGCGCCCGCCCGGCGCAGCACGTCCGCGAGTTCGTCCACGGACGCGGGGGACTCGGTGCGGGCGGGCCGGGCGGTGACGGTGCCCGCCCAGTTACGCCACGCGCTCGTCGTCGTCCGTGCGTAGGTGTCGGTCATCTTCCCCGCGCCCTCCCGTCGCAGCCGGCCCGGCCAGCCGGCGATATCCCAGGACCGCCACCGCTGCCGCGAGCGCTCCCGCCACGACGGGCACCGCGTACCCCGCCTTCGCCCCGGCGGCGTCGACCACCCAGCCGGCGGCCGAGGAGCCGAGCGCCACTCCGACCGCGAGCCCGGTACTGGTCCAGGTCATGCCCTCGGTCAGCTTGGTGCGCGGTACGTGCGCTTCGACGAGAGCCATGGTGGTGACCATCGTCGGTGCGATGGCGAGGCCCGCGACAAAGAGCGCCACGGCCAGCAACGGAAGGTTCCCGGCCAGTAGGAGGGGGATCATACTCACGGCCATCGCGCAGACACCCACCAGCCACCTGGTCGAGGGGTTCCCCTTCAGGTGCAGCAGTCCGAACACGGCCCCCGCGAGACACGAGCCGAGCGCGTAGACGGCCAGCACCAGCGAGGCCGCGGCCTTGTGGCCGCGCTCCTCGGCGAAGGCCACGGTCACCACGTCCACGCCCCCGAAGATCGCGCCCGTCGCCACGAAGGTGGCCACCAGGACCTGGAGCCCCCGCGAGCGCAGCGCCGAGCCCCCCGTGTGCTGCGACTTCGGGTGCGGCACCGGCTCGGTCGCCCGCTGCGCGGTCAGCCAGAAGACGCCGACCAGAAGGAAGCCGGCGGCGATCAGCGGCCCCGCCTCCGGGAACCAGGCGGTGGACAGACCGATGGAGATGATCGGGCCGAAGATGAAGCACACCTCGTCGACGATCGACTCCCACGCGTACGCGGTGTGCAGGTCCCGGCTGGAGCCCCGGTAGATCTCCGCCCAGCGGGAGCGGACCATCGACCCCACGCTCGGCACGCAGCCCGCGCCCACCGAGAAGACGAACAGCGTCCACTCCGGCGCCCCCTGCTGGGCGCAGATCAGCAGACCCGCCACCGCCGCCACCGCGACCAGCGTGACCGGGCGGAGCACCCGGCGCTGCCCGTAGCGGTCGACCAGCCGGGAGACCTGGGGGCCGCAGACCGCCGCCGACATCGCCAGGGTCGCGGAGAGCGCCCCGGCCAGCCCGTAGCGGCCGGTGAGCTGGGAGATCATCGTCACGACGCCGATGCCCATCATGGACAGGGGCATCCGGCCGAAGAAGCCTGCGGCGGAGAACTCCCTCGAACCGGGGGCGGAGAAGATGGCGCGGTAGGGGCTGGGCAAGGGGTACTCCGGTCGTGCCTGTCAGGCGTATAGCTGGCCGATACAGCTTACGGCCGGCCGGACGTCCGGCACACCGGATTCCGGGCGGCGGCCCGGGGGAGCGGCCCAGCGGCCCGGCCGCCGGGATTCCCGGCCTTCCCGGTCTTTCCGACGGGGCGTCGGATGTCGGTTGCCGCCCTGTCGGAGGCGGGTGGCAGGATCGATGTCATGTCCGATCTGCGCGATCCCGCTCCCTACGACGCCCTGCTGCTGCTCTCCTTCGGCGGCCCCGAGGGCCCGGACGACGTGGTCCCGTTCCTGGCGAACGTGACCCGCGGCCGCGGCATCCCCGAGGAACGCCTCAAGGAGGTCGGCAAGCACTACTTCCTGTTCGGCGGAGTCAGCCCGATCAACGCGCAGAACCGCGCCCTGCTCGACGCGCTGCGCGAGGACTTCGCCGAGCACGGCCTGGATCTCCCGGTGTACTGGGGCAACCGCAACTGGGCCCCGTATCTGACCGACGTCCTGCGGGAGATGACCGCCGACGGACACCGTCGGATCGCCGTCCTCGCCACCAGCGCCTACGCCTCCTATTCCGGCTGCCGCCAGTACCGCGAGAACCTCGCCGAGTCGCTGGCCGCCCTGGAGGCCGAGGGGCTGCCCGTGCCCCGGGTCGACAAGCTGCGGCACTACTTCAACCACCCCGGCTTCGTCGAGCCCATGACGGACGGCGTCCTCGCCTCGCTCGCCGACCTCCCCGAGGACGTCCGCGCGGGCGCGCACATCGCCTTCACCACCCACTCCATCCCGACCTCCGCCGCCGACGCCTCGGGCCCGGCCGACGCGCACGGCGAGGGCGGGGCGTACGTCGCCGAGCACCTCGACGTGGCCCGGCTGATCATCGAGGCGGTGCGCGAGGAGACCGGTACCGCGTACCCCTGGCAGCTCGTCTACCAGTCCCGCAGCGGCGCCCCGCACATCCCGTGGCTGGAGCCCGACATCTGCGACCACCTGGAGACCCTGGGCGCCGAGGGCGTCCCCGCGGTCGTGATGGCGCCCATCGGCTTCGTCTCGGACCACATGGAGGTGCTGTACGACCTCGACACGGAGGCCACCGCGAAGGCGGCCGAGATCGGCCTGCCGGTCCGCCGGTCCGCCACGGTGGGCGACGACCCGCGCTTCGCCGCCGCCGTGCGGGACCTCGTCCTGGAGCGCGCCGCGGCCGAGCGCGGCCGGGCCGTGGAGCGCTGCGCGCTGGGGGCCCTGGGGCCCTCCCACGACCTCTGTCCGGTCGGCTGCTGCCCCGCCAGGGCCCCGAAGCCGGCCGCCGCGGGCGCGGACAGCCCGTACGTGTAACCCGAACGCACCGAGACCCCTGGGAGCACCGTGACCGACCCCGCACTGTCCGAACTGCTCGACCTCGCCCTGGAGGCAGCCCGCCGTGCCGGAGCCCTCCTGCGCGACGGCCGTCCGGCCGACCTGGGGGTGGCCGCGACCAAGTCCAGCCCCATCGACGTGGTCACCGAGATGGACATCGCCGCCGAGAAGCTGATCACCGGTTACCTCTCCGACTTCCGCCCCGACGACGGCTTCCTCGGCGAGGAGGGCGCCAGCTCCCCGGGCAGCACCGGCATCCGCTGGGTCATCGACCCGCTCGACGGCACGGTGAACTACCTCTACGGCCTGCCCACCTGGGCGGTCTCCATCGCCGCCGAGCGCGACGGAGAGCGCGTCGTGGGCGTCGTCGAGGCCCCGATGCGCCGGGAGACCTACCAGGCGGTCCTCGGCGGCGGTGCGTTCGCGAACGGCGAGGCCCTGCGCTGCCGGCCCGCCCCGCCGCTGGACCAGGCGCTCGTCTCGACCGGTTTCAACTACGTCGGACACGTCCGAGCCCACCAGGCGGACATCGCCCAGCAGCTGATCCCCCGGCTCCGGGACATCCGGCGCGGCGGCTCGGCGGCCGTCGACCTCTGCGATGTGGCGGCGGGCCGGCTGGACGGCTACTACGAGCGCGGGCTGCACCCCTGGGACCTGGCCGCGGGCGACCTCATCGCCCGGGAGGCGGGCGCGCTGACCGGTGGCCGCCCGGGGCTGCCCGCCGACGGCGACCTGACGGTGGCCGCCACCCCGGGCGTCTTCGAGCCGCTGCAGGCCGCACTCGACGAGCTGGGCGCCTGGCACGACTGACGGGGTCCCGCCGGGAAAGCCCCTGGCGGGGGGCATGAGGCCGCCGAACACGCCACGGGGCCCCGGACACCATGAAGGTGTCCGGGGCCCCGTGGTGTACGGCTCAGACGCTGGTGGCGCCGATCTCCACGCCGTGCTCGGCGGCGAGACGGCGCAGATCGTCCAGCTCGCCCTGCTCGACGTCCGCGAGGAAGTCGTCGCCGTCCTCGCGCGCCCGGGTGAGGACGGTCTCGGTCGTCTTGATGCGTTGCAGCAGACCTGCGGTGAAAGCGTCCATGATGCGCCCCCTCATCGTGGGTCGGTGGCACGGGGGTGTGCCCGGGATTCCCCCGGCCGCGGGGCCGGAGGAGCGGGTGATCGCGCCGCCGCTCCGGGAAAACGGAGCGAGCAGTGGCATGCCACGTGAGAGGCGTGATCGCGGGTGTGAAGCCCTCTTCCCCGCGCCATGGTCCGGAGAAACCTCAACTGGCCCGGAAATCCGCCGGTTTCCCGGCGGGCAGCCGCCGGGAGGTCCGGCCCACCGCCGCCTTACCGCCGGTTTATGCGTGTTGCGGGCAGGATGGAGGCGCACAGTCGGCCATTGCTGCCCATGTCCGGGCGGGCCCCGTGGGGGCCGTCGGCTCTGTGAACCCATCGAAGGACCGAAGGAAGGACTGCGCCGTGCGCGTACTCGTCGTCGAGGACGAGCAGCTGCTCGCCGATGCGGTGGCCACCGGACTGCGCCGGGAGGCCATGGCCGTCGACGTCGTCTACGACGGTGCCGCGGCCCTGGAACGCATCGGGGTCAACGACTACGACGTCGTCGTGCTGGACCGGGACCTCCCGGTGGTGCACGGGGACGACGTCTGCCGCAGGATCGTCGAGCTCGGCATGCCCACCCGGGTGCTCATGCTCACCGCGTCCGGCGACGTCAGCGACCGGGTCGAGGGCCTGGAGCTGGGCGCCGACGACTATCTGCCCAAGCCCTTCGCCTTCAGCGAGCTGACCGCCCGGGTGCGCGCGCTGGGCCGCCGTACGACGGTGGCGCTGCCGCCCGTCCTGGAACGCGCCGGAATCAAGCTCGACCCGAACCGCCGCGAGGTCTTCCGCGACGAGGTGGAGATCCAGCTCGCCCCGAAGGAGTTCGCGGTGCTGGAGGTCCTCATGCGCAGCGAGGGCGCGGTCGTCTCGGCGGAACAGCTGCTGGAGAAGGCCTGGGACGAGAACACCGACCCCTTCACCAACGTGGTGCGGGTCACGGTCATGACGCTGCGCCGCAAGCTCGGCGAACCGCCCGTCATCGTCACCGTGCCGGGCTCCGGATACCGGATCTGAGGATCATGGCCACCACCCCCGGGCCCCCTGCGGCGCCTCCGAAGCCCACCTGGGAGCCCAAGCAGCAGGAGCCCCCGTACCCCTGGCTGCGCCCGACGATCCGGATACGGCTCACGCTGCTGTACGGCGGGATGTTCCTGATCGCGGGCATCGTGCTGCTGTCGATCATCTACATGCTGGCCGCCCAGGCGCTGAGCGTCGGCACGGATCTGCCGTTCGAGATCGTCAGCGGCAAGGTCACCAGCGAGATCTGCGACCTGCCCCCGAACGCCAGCCCGAACGACTTCAACGCGGCGATGAACGCCTGCGTCAACCACCAGCGCAAGGCGGCGCTGGAGACCCTGCTCAACCGCTCGCTGCTCGCCCTGGTCGGCCTCAGCGTGATCGCCTTCGCCTTCGGCTACGCCATGGCCGGACGCGTGCTGTCCCCGCTCGGCCGGATCACCCGGACCGCGCGCCGGGTGGCCGGGACGGACCTCACCCGTCGGATCGAGCTGGACGGCCCGGACGACGAGCTGAAGGAGCTGGCGGACACCTTCGACGACATGCTGGACCGGCTGGAGCGGGCCTTCACCGCACAGCAGCGGTTCGTCGGCAACGCCTCGCACGAGCTGCGCACCCCGCTGGCGATCAACCGCACCCTGCTGGAGGTCCACCTCTCCGACCCGGAGGCACCTCCGGAGCTCCAGCAGCTGGGCAAGACCCTCCTGGCCACCAACGAGCGCAGCGAGCAGCTGGTCGAGGGGCTGCTGCTGCTGGCCCGCAGCGACAACCAGATCATCGAGCGCAAGCCGGTCGACCTCGCGGAGGTCGCCGAGCGCGCCATCGACCAGGCCCGGTCGGAGGCGGCGGTGAAGAAGGTCGAGATCCGCGGCGAGCGGGCCACGGCGGTGGTCCAGGGCAACGGCGTCCTGCTGGAGCGGATCGCGCTGAACCTCGTGCAGAACGCCGTGCGCTACAACGTGCCCGAGGACGGCTGGGTGGAGGTCACCACCGAGGCCCGGGACGGGCAGGCCCTGCTCGTCGTCTCGAACACAGGACCGGTGGTCCCGGCCTACGAGATCGACAACCTCTTCGAGCCCTTCAGGAGGCTGCGTACGGAGCGCACGGGCAGCGACAAGGGCGTCGGGCTCGGCCTGTCGATCGCCCGGTCCGTCGCGCGGGCCCACGGAGGCCGTATCATCGCGGAGCCCCGCGAGGGTGGTGGTCTCGTGATGCGCGTCACCCTGCCGGTCTGAGAGGCTGCACGATGTGACTCTGCACCGAATCTTCATGTTCGCTTTGGGCGGAATTTTCAGGACCCGTTCCCGGGCGGGTCGTGTGTGATCGATCACAAGGCTGATTTTCCGGTCATCTACTCTCCGTGATCGCAGCTCCGTCGGAAAGCCGGTAATCGTCCGGGTTTTCGGGGATGGTTATCACGGGAAGTACACGGGGTGGCGCCCGTGAACTGCGCAGTCGGGACCGTGTACGGTCCCCATCGCCACCCAAGCCGAGCCTCGTCGAGGTGCCCGGTTGGATGTCGATTGAGTAACAGACCTTGATGTGAGGCAAAATCTCCGCCTCAGGTCGGGCACAAGTCCGGCCTCTCACGCGTTACGTGCGCTGAGACACCCGTAGACACCCAAGAGGGGGAGAGCGACATGGCAACGGATTACGACACCCCACGCAAGACCGACGACGACGTGGACCAGGACAGCCTCGAAGAGCTCAAGGCACGTCGGAGCGACAAGACGGCATCCGCCGTCGACGTCGACGAATTCGACGCGGCCGAGGGACTCGAGCTGCCCGGCGCGGACCTCTCCAACGAGGAGCTGGCCGTCCGGGTGCTGCCCAAGCAGGCCGATGAGTTCACCTGCATGAGCTGCTTCCTGGTGCACCACCGCAGCCAGCTGGCCCGCGAGAAGAACGGTCAGCCCATCTGCCGCGACTGCGACTGAGGTCGGGTCGGCCGTGGCAGGCGAGACACCGTTCCGGAAGCGGCGCCCGTGGCGTCGGCGCGGCCAGGAGGCGAACCAGGACGGTACAGGCGGCACAGGCCCGGCAGAAGGCGGTAACGCGTCTGCCGAGCGGTCCGCCGCCCTGCCGGAGCACTCCGGCGGTTTCGACGACGAGCGAGGCCGTTCGGCCTCGCTCGAGGTGGCCGGGGCGGCAGCGTCGCCGGACCGGCCCGGAGAGCGGGACAAGGCGGAGCCCACGGCCGGGGGCCGCCTGCACACAGTGAAACGGGGTGTACGCAAGGGCCGGGAGAGCGCGAAGGCACTGGCCGCACAGCTGGCCGACCGCATCATCGATACGGCCCCGCGCGTGCCGGTGCGCGACCTCGCGACCCTGCGGAAGCAGTTCCCCGGGCTGGGGCCCGAGGAACTGGCCGACAAGCTGGTCACGGGAGCCTGCCGGGCCACCGCGACCGTCGGCGCAGGCATCGGGGCCGCCGCCATGATGCCCGTACCGCCCGCGATGATCGCCGAGCTGGCGGCGGAGGTGACCGGCGTCGCCGCGATCGAGATGAAACTCGTCGCCGAGCTGCACGAGGTCTACGGCCGCCGACCCCCCGGCAACCTCGGCCAGCGCAGCACCGCGTATCTGACGTCGTGGACGGAGGAGCGCGGCATCGACATCACCCGCCCCACCACGCTCAACGCCGCGCTGGGCGGTCAGATGAAGCGCGAGCTGCGTCAGCAGATCATGAAGCGCATGGCGCGCAATCTGCCCAACCTGATCCCGTTCATGATCGGCGCCGCCGTCGGCGCCACGATGAACCGCCGCGACACCCGCAAGCTCGCCGACCGGGTCAGGAGCGACCTGCGCAAGGACCCGATCCCCTGGGACCGGCTGCCCGAGCTGCCCCCGCTGGAGCAGCCCGCGAACCCGGCCGAGCTGCCCAAGGAGATCGAGGGCCCCTGAGCGACGAGGGCCCCCGGACCCGCACCGGGTCCGGTTAGCCCCCGCCCGCGACGTCCGCTCAGGCGGTCGGGACGGCGCTCAGCGCCGCCGCCAGGCCCTGCGGGTTCCGGGTCGAGAGGTAGACGTACGGAGTCGGGTCGTCCGGGTCCGTGACCTCCACCCGCACCGCCGTCTCCACATAACCGCGCAGCAGCATGAACGCACGGGCGTCGGCCTTGTGCGTCCGCCAGGCCCGCGCCTCCTCGGTGTCCAGCACCTCGGGCTCGCCGAGCGCCGACAGCGGAATCCGGGCGTCGCCGGCGACGAGCGCCCCCGCCACCACCCTGATCCGGGCGGAGCCGTAGCTGCTCACCAGGAGCGCGGCGGCGACCGTGCCGCCGGCCAGACCGGCGAGCAGCGGCAGGGTGCCCAGCGGCAGAAGCATCAGAGCGCAGGCGACACCGACCCCGAAGGCGATGAACCACCAGGAGCGGGGCGCGGTGAGACGTTCGTCGAAGGGCGGTGCGGAAGGCTGCATGGAACCAAGCTTGGCACGGCGCGACCGGCGGACCGCCGCGCGGGTAAGGTCTGCGCCTGTGAGTGGAACATCAGCAGCTCTGACACCCCCGGCAGACGCCGTCGCGCCGGTCCGGCACCCCGACGCGCCCGCCCCCGGCGAACTCCTCGGAGCGCACTACGAACACTGTTTCGGCTGCGGCGGGGGACAGCCGCACGGACTGCACCTGATGGCGCGGGCCGGTGAAGGCGTGAGCGTCACCGCCGAGTTCACGGTGCAGCCCGCCCACCAGGGCGCACCCGGCCTCGCCCACGGCGGCGTGCTCGCCACGGCGCTGGACGAGACCCTCGGCTCGCTGAACTGGCTGCTGCGCACGATCGCGGTGACCGGACGGCTGGAGACCGACTTCGTCCGCCCCGTCCCCGTGGACACCGTGCTGCACCTCGACGCCCGGATCACCGCCGTGCACGGCCGGAAGATCTACTCCACCGCCACCGGCCGGATCGGCGGCCCCGACGGGCCCGTCGCGGTCCGGGCCGACGCCCTCTTCATCGAGGTCAAGGTCGACCACTTCATCGACAACGGCAGGCCCGCCGAGATCCAGGCCGCCATGTCCGACCCCGACCAGGTCAGGCGCGCCCGCGCCTTCGAGGTGAACCCGTGACCCGCAACCCCGTCGACGTACTGATCCGCCTGCTCGACCCGGACGTGCCGATTCCGGCCTACGGACACCCGGGCGACGCCGGGGCCGACCTGGTGACCACCGAGGCCGCGGAACTCGCCCCCGGCGAGCGCGCTGTCCTCCCCACCGGGGTGTCGATCGCCCTGCCCGACGGGTACGCCGCGTTCGTTCACCCGCGCTCCGGCCTCGCGGCCCGCTGCGGAGTGGCCCTCGTGAATGCCCCAGGGACCGTGGATGCCGGGTACCGTGGGGAGATCAAGGTGATCGTGGTCAACCTCGATCCACGCGAGAGCGTGCGATTCGAACGGTTCGACCGGATTGCCCAATTGGTTGTCCAGCAGGTCGAGAAGGTGCGCTTCCACGAGGTGGCGGAACTTCCCGGCTCGGCGCGGGCCGAAGGGGGCTTCGGGTCCACCGGCGGCCACGCGTCGGTGGACGGCGCCGAGGGCGGGATCACCCACGGTGGGAACAGCTACGCTTCGGTCGTATCCGACCGGGAAGGACAGTGACGTGTTCGGACGTCGCAAGAAGAGTGGTTCCGCCGAGGACGCGGCGGACGAGGTGCGCGAGGCCGAGCAGGTCGCCGACGAGCCCGAAGGCAGTGACGGCGCCGCCAAGGGCACCCGTCGGATGAACCTTCCGCCGGCCCCCCGGCCGGACGGACCCTGGGACAGCACCGAGGTCACCCAGCCCGGCGAGGGCCGGGTCGACCTGGGCGGCATCTTCGTCCCCGGGGTCGAGGGCATGGAGCTGCGCGTCGAGGTGGCCGGGGACGCGATCGTCGCCGCCACCGTGGTGCTGCGCGACAGCGCGGTCCAGCTGCAGGCCTTCGCCGCCCCCAAGAAAGAGGGCATCTGGGGCGAGGTCCGCGACGAGATCGCCTCGGGCATCACCCAGCAGGGCGGCATCATCGACGAGGTCGAGGGTCCGCTGGGCTGGGAGCTGCGCGCGCAGGTCCCCGTACAGCTTCCGGACGGCACGGGCGGTGTGCAGCTCGTGCGCTTCGTCGGCGTCGACGGGCCGCGCTGGTTCCTGCGCGGAGTGATCTCCGGCCAGGGCGCCGTCCAGCCGGAGGCCGCCGGGCTGCTGGAGACGATCTTCCGGGACACCGTGGTCGTCCGCGGCGACGGCCCGATGGCCCCCCGCGACCCGATCGTCCTCAAGCTTCCCAACGACGCCCAGATGGTGCCCGAGGGCGTGCAGCAGGAGGACCAGGAGAGCTCGAAGTTCTCCGGCGGCATGGGCCAGCTCCAGCGCGGCCCCGAGATCACCGAGGTCCGTTAGCGCCAGCGGCAGGACTTCGCGGTCATCGCAGTACAGGCCGGTGGGTCGCACCCTTTTCCGCGGGTGCGGCCCACCGGCCATTGCCCGGCCGTGCGTCGCACGCACATACTTGCGGGCGACGACGCAGGCACGTGAGCACGGGGGAGCATGATGACCGAGAGCACCAGCGGGCAGTCCGGCACGGCCCTGGCCGAGGACCCGGCCCGTACGGTCATGGTCACGGTCGAGGACCTGCACCGCTCGTACGGGAGCGGAGCGTCGGCCGTGCACGCCCTGCGCGGGGTCTCGTTCGAGATTCCCCGCGGTGAGCTGGTCGCGCTCAAGGGCCGCTCCGGCTCCGGCAAGACCACCCTGCTCAACCTGGTCGGCGGCCTGGACACCCCGGACGGCGGCCGGATCACCGTCGACGGCACCGAGCTGTCGGGGCTCGGTGAGAAGGGGCTCCTGGAGCTGCGCAGGGACCGGGTCGGCTTCATCTTCCAGTCCTTCGGCCTCATCCCGATCCTGACCGCCGCCGAGAACGTCGGCGTACCCCTGCGGCTGCGCAAGGCCGACCCGGCCGAGCGCGACGAGCGGGTCGCCCTGCTGCTCTCCCTCGTCGGCCTCGCCGACCACGCCGAGCAGCGCCCCGGCGAGCTCTCCGGCGGCCAGCAGCAGCGCGTCGCCATCGCCCGCGCCCTCGCCAACCGCCCCGCCCTCCTGATCGCCGACGAGCCCACCGGACAGCTCGACGCCGAGACCGGGCTCGCCGTGATGGAACTGCTCCGCGCGGTCGTCCGCAGCGAGCACGTCACCGCCCTCGTCGCCACCCACGACCCCCAGCTGCTGGGCCTCGCCGACCGGGTCCTGGAGCTGAGCGACGGCCACATCGTCGAACACGGCTGACGTTCCCGCAGCGCCCCCGCCCCCGCCCCGGCGCGCATCAGAGTTCCGTCAATACGCTCCCCACCTGCACTCCCGGGACCGAACCACGCCCCCCGGCGGAGTAGCGTCGAGGACGGCAGCCGCACCGGGCGCCACCGGCCGTCGACACGACAGGGCCGGACGGAAGAAGACAATGGGGCCATGGGACGCGGCACACTCCGGATCTATCTCGGCGCGGCACCGGGCGTCGGCAAGACGTACTCGATGCTGTCGGAGGCGCATCGCAGGGTCGAGCGCGGGACCGACTGTGTGGTGGCGTTCGTGGAGCATCACGACCGGCCGCGGACGGAGGTCATGCTGCACGGGCTGGAGCTGCTGGCGCGCCGGGAGCTGGAGTACCGGGGCACGGTGTTCACGGAGATGGACGTGGACGCGGTCCTGGAGCGGGCGCCGGCGGTGGCGCTGGTGGACGAGCTGGCCCACACGAATGTGCCCGGTTCGCGCAACGCGAAGCGCTGGCAGGACGTCGAGGAGCTTCTGCGGGCCGGGATCGACGTCATATCCACGGTCAACATCCAGCACCTGGAGTCGCTCGGCGACGTCGTGGAGTCGATCACGGGTGTGCGGCAGCGGGAGACGGTGCCCGACGAGGTGGTGCGGCGGGCCGACCAGATCGAGCTGGTGGACATGTCGCCCCAGGCGCTGCGGCGCCGGATGGCGCACGGCAACATCTACCGGCCGGACAAGATGGACGCGGCCCTCTCGAACTACTTCCGCCCCGGCAACCTCACCGCCCTGCGCGAGCTGGCCCTGCTCTGGGTCGCCGACCGGGTCGACGAGTACCTCCAGCAGTACCGGGGCGAGCACAACATCCGCACCACCTGGCAGGCCCGCGAACGCATCGTCGTCGGACTGACCGGCGGACCCGAGGGCCGCACCCTCATCCGCCGCGCCTCCCGGATGGCCGCCAAGGGCTCCGGCAGCGAGATCCTCGCCGTCTACATCGCCCGCAGCGACGGCCTGACCTCCGCGTCCCCGAAGGAGCTGGCCGTCCAGCGCACCCTGGTCGAGGACCTCGGCGGCACCTTCCACCACGTCATCGGCGACGACATACCGGCCGCCCTGCTGGAGTTCGCCCGCGGCGTCAACTCCACCCAGATCGTGCTGGGCTCCAGCCGCCGCAAGACCTGGCAGTACATCTACGGTCCCGGGGTCGGCGCGACCGTAGCCCGTGAGTCGGGGCCCGACCTCGACGTCCACATCGTCACCCACGAGGAGGTCGCCAAGGGCCGCGGTCTGCCCATGGCCCGCGGCGCCCGGCTCGGCCGCGCCCGGATCATCTGGGGCTGGCTCGTCGGCGTCCTCGGCCCCGTCCTCCTGGCGGTGGTGCTGCGCTCCATGGAGGACGCTCCCGGCCTCGCCAACGACGTCCTGCTCTTCCTCTTCCTGACGGTGGCCGCCGCCCTGCTCGGCGGACTGCGGCCCGCGCTCGCCTCGGCGGCCGTCGGCTCCATGCTGCTGAACTACTGGTTCACCCCGCCCACCCACACCCTGACCGTCCAGGACCCGGAGAACCTCGTCGCCATCGTGATCTTCTTCGCGGTGGCGGTTGCGGTCTCCTCCGTGGTCGACCTCGCGGCCCGGCGCACCCACCAGGCCGCCCGGCTGCGCGCCGAGTCGGAGATCCTCTCCTTCCTCGCGGGCAGCGTGCTGCGCGGCGAGACCGCCCTGGACGCCCTGCTGGAACGGGTCCGCGAGACCTTCGCCATGGAGTCCGTCGCCCTGCTGGAGCGCAGCAGCGACGTCGAACCGTGGACCTGCGCCGGATCCGTCGGGCCGGCCCCGGTCACCCGCCCCGACGACGCCGACGTGGACATGCCGGTCGGCGACAACATGGCCCTCGCGCTGTCCGGCCGGGTGCTGCCCGCCGAGGACCGCCGGGTGCTCGGCGCGTTCGCCGCCCAGGCCGCCGTCGTCCTGGACCGCCAGCGCCTGGTCGGGGAGGCCGAGCAGGCCCGCAGGCTCGCCGAGGGAAACCGGATCAGGACCGCCCTGCTCGCCGCCGTCAGCCACGACCTGCGCACCCCGCTGGCCTCCATCAAGGCCGCCGTCAGCTCGCTGCGCTCCGACGACGTGGCCTGGTCCGAGGAGGACGAGGCGGAGCTCCTGGAAGGCATCGAGGACGGCGCGGACCGGCTGGACCACCTGGTCGGCAACCTGCTGGACATGTCCCGCCTCCAGACCGGCACCGTGACCCCGCTGATCCGCGAGATCGACCTCGACGAGGTCGTCCCCATGGCGCTCGGCGGCGTCCCGGAGGGCAGTGTCGACCTCGACATCCCCGAGACGCTGCCGATGGTCGCCGTCGACCCGGGACTCCTGGAGCGGGTCGTCGCCAACATCGTGGAGAACGCCGTCAAGTACAACCCCGGCCAGGAGCCCGTCGCCGTGGCCGCCAGCGCCCTCGGCGGCCGGGTCGAGCTACGGGTCGTGGACCGCGGCCGTGGCGTCCCCGACGAGGCCAAGGAACGGATCTTCGAGCCCTTCCAGCGGTACGGGGACGCCCCGCGCGGCGCCGGAGTGGGACTCGGCCTCGCCGTCTCCCGGGGCTTCGCCGAGGCCATGGGCGGCACCCTCGACGCCGAGGACACCCCCGGCGGCGGGCTGACCATGGTCCTGACCCTCACCGCGGCGCCGGGCGGCGTCCGGACGGAGGCCGAGCTGCCGGCCCGGGCCACCTCATGACGGGCCCCCGCGCGCCGGGACGCCCCGGGACGCACACCGCCCGCCTCCACGCATTTCCCTCCGTCTCCCCGTACAGCAGGGTTCTTCCCTCCTCCCCGTGCAGCAGAAAGGCAGGTCCGCGATGACCAGGGTGCTTGTGGTCGACGACGAGCCGCAGATCGTCCGCGCCCTCGTGATCAACCTGAAGGCGCGCCAGTACGAGGTCGACGCCGCGCCCGACGGGGCGACCGCCCTCCAGCTCGCCGCCGCCCGCCACCCCGACGTCGTCCTCCTCGACCTCGGGCTGCCCGACATGGACGGGGTCGAGGTGATCAGGGGCCTGCGCGGCTGGACCCGGGTGCCCATCCTCGTACTCTCCGCGCGCCACACGTCCGACGAGAAGGTGGAGGCCCTGGACGCCGGAGCGGACGACTACGTCACCAAGCCGTTCGGCATGGACGAGCTGCTTGCCCGGCTGCGGGCCTCGGTACGCCGGGCGGAACCGGTCGGTCAGGAGGGCGGCGCCGAGGACATCGCACTGGTCGAGACGGCCGGCTTCACCGTCGACCTCGCGGCGAAGAAGGTGCACCGGTCCGGGCGCGACGTACGCCTCACCCCCACCGAATGGCATCTGCTGGAGGTCCTCGTCCGCAACGGTGGCCGCCTGGTCAGCCAGAAGCAGCTCCTCCAAGAGGTCTGGGGCCCCTCCTACGGCACCGAGACCAACTATCTGCGGGTCTACATGGCCCAGCTCCGCCGCAAGCTGGAGGCGGACCCCTCGCATCCCCGGCACTTCGTCACCGAACCGGGCATGGGCTACCGCTTCGAGCGCGACTGACGGGCGCCGGGTCACCCTTTCGAGTGATCGCCCAGCGCCTCCGTGTACCGCCCGCAGGACCGGTACCCTTCGGGTATGAGTGCTGTTCCCCGATCCGAGAAAGCCGGGAAGGCCGGGAAGGCGGCGAGACCTTCCGGGCGCTTCCGCCGTATGCTCGACCGGCTCTCCAGCTCCCAGGAGGACCTGGAGTCCCAGGAGCTGCGGGAGGACGCGCAGGCCACCGGATGCACCCGGATCTCCGAGTGCTCCGACCGGCAGATCGTGAAGGTGGCTGGTACGTTGCGGACCGTCACCCTCCGTCCCCGGGCCGGAGTGCCCGCCCTGGAGGCGGAGCTCTTCGACGGCACCGAGCCGCTGGACGTGGTCTGGCTCGGCCGTCGTTCCATCGTCGGCATCGAGCCCGGCCGCAGGATCATCGCCTCGGGGCGGGTCGCCATGAGCCACGGCCGCCGGGTGCTGTTCAACCCCACATACGAACTCCGACCGCTCGCCAAGGAGTAGCCGGTGACGTCTCTCGACAAGCCGACGTCCGAAACGGACCAGCCCCACCGCACGGCCCCGCAGCACGCCGGCGGGAGGCACGCCGCCCAGCAGGACGACGAGACGAAGGCCGTCACCGAGGCCGCGCTCTTCGAAGCCTTCGGCGGCGTGCGCGGCATGGTGGAGACAGTCCTCCCCGGGCTGCTCTTCGTCACGATCTTCACCATCAACAAGAACCTGAACGCCTCGGCCATCGCGGCCCTGGCGGTGTCCCTGGCGCTCGTCGCCGTCCGGCTGATCCGCCGGGACACCGTCAAGCACGCCTTCAGCGGCGTCTTCGGGGTGGCCTTCGGCGTTCTGTTCGCGAAGATGACGGGCGACGCCAAGGACTTCTACCTGCCGGGCATGCTCTACACCCTGGGCCTCGCGGTCGCCTACATCGGCACCGCGGTGGCCGGCGTCCCGCTGATCGGCCTGATCCTCGGCCCGGTCTTCAAGGAGAACCTCTCCTGGCGGACCCGTAACCCGGGACGGAAGAAGGCGTACACCAAGGCCAGCTACGCCTGGGGCTTCATCCTGCTGGCCAAGTGCGCGATCCTCTTCCCGCTCTACTGGTGGGGCGACACCACCGAGTTCGGCTGGGTGCTCATCGCGCTGAAGATCCCGCCGTTCCTGCTCGCGGTCTATCTGACCTGGGTCTTCCTCGCGAAGGCGCCGGCACCCATCGACGTATTCGCCGAGATGGAGGCCGAGGAACAGGCCGAGAAGGAGCGCAAGGCGCAGGCCGCCGCTCCGCCCCGCGACCCGGACGCCTGACCCGTACGACCCGGCATCGCAGGGAACCCGTACACCCGGCATCGCCAGGGAAGGGGCCCGGAACCGCTGAGCGGTTCCGGGCCCCTTCCCAGCGCACTGCCGGTCAGTCCTCCGACAAATCGCGGCGGACCGACAACAGGTCCTCCAACTGCTCCTCACGTGCCTGGGCGGCCACGAACAGCAGCTCGTCACCGGCCTCCAGGGACTCCTCGGGGCTCGGCGTCAGCACCCGCGTACCCCGGATGATCGTCACCAGCGAGGTGTCCTCGGGCCAGGCGACGTCCCCGACCCGGGTACCGGCCAGGGCCGACTCCGGCGGCAGGGTCAGCTCCACCAGGTTGGCGTCGCCGTGGCTGAAGCGCAGCAGCCGGACCAGATCGCCGACGCTCACCGCCTCCTCGACCAGGGCCGACATCAGACGCGGCGTCGAGACGGCGACGTCCACGCCCCAAGACTCGTTGAACAGCCACTCGTTCTTCGGGTTGTTCACCCGGGCCACCACGCGCGGCACGCCGTACTCGGTCTTGGCGAGCAGCGAGACGACCAGGTTGACCTTGTCGTCCCCGGTCGCGGCGATCACCACGTTGCACCGCTGCAGCGCCGCCTCGTCCAGCGACGTGATCTCACAGGCGTCCGCGAGCAGCCACTCGGCCATCGGGACCCGCTCCACCGAGATGGCGGTCGGCGCCTTGTCGATCAGCAGCACCTCGTGCCCGTTCTCCAGCAGCTCGGCGGCGATGGAACGGCCCACCGCGCCCGCCCCGGCAATCGACACACGCATCAGTGACCATCCTCCTCGGGACCCTGGGCGAAGGCCTCTTCGACCTTGGCGATCTCGTCCGTACGCATCATCACGTGGACCAGGTCGCCCTCCTGGAGGACGGTCTGCGAGCTCGGCAGTATGGCCTCGCCCAACCGGGTGAGGAAGGCGACGCGGACCCCCGTCTCCTCCTGGAGCGTGCTGATCCTGTGGCCGATCCAGGACGGCGTCGTGTGCACCTCCGCGAGCTGCACACCCCCGCTCGGATCGCGCCACAGGGGCTCGGCGCCCGAAGGCAGCAGCCGCCGCAGCATCTGGTCCGCCGTCCAGCGGACCGTCGCCACGGTGGGGATGCCGAGACGCTGGTAGACCTCGGCGCGCCGGGGGTCGTAGATCCGCGCCGCGACGTTCTCGATGGAGAACATCTCGCGGGCCACCCGGGCAGCGATGATGTTCGAGTTGTCGCCGCTGCTGACCGCGGCGAACGCCCCGGCGTCCTCGATTCCCGCCTCGCGGAGGGTGTCCTGGTCGAACCCGACCCCGGTGACCCGGCGACCGCCGAATCCGGACCCGAGGCGACGGAACGCCGTGGGGTCCTGGTCGATCACCGCGACGGTGTGCCCCTGCTGTTCCAGGGTCTGTGCGAGAGCGGCTCCGACGCGCCCGCAGCCCATGATGACGATGTGCACTGTGCGCCTACCCCGCCGTCCTGGTCATCCGGCTGACCTGCGAAAACACGCTGCTCACACTTCTCTCTCAGCTTGCTGGGCAAACAACGGGGCACGCACCCGCGGTGCGGCCCGGAGTCGAGCTTATGCGCCGGGACAGTCAATCCCTCATCCGAGTGTCCGCATCCTCGCGCACTCCGGCAAAGGGAAAGCAAAATAGGCCGAACGGGCGCAAGGATTGCGTTAAGGAATGACGGGGCGTTCTCCGCCGACCGCAGGAGATTGCGGGGCCACGTCGAAAGGGCGTGCGTTTTGGCCACGGGCTCCGCTTACGATCCTCAGCGTGTCCAAACTGACCGACCTGCCCAAACGGATCCTGATCGGCCGGGCGTTGCGCAGCGACAAGCTCGGGGAGACCCTCCTCCCCAAGCGCATCGCTCTCCCCGTCTTCGCGTCCGACCCGTTGTCCTCGGTGGCGTACGCGCCGGGAGAAGTCCTCCTCGTGCTGTCCATCGCGGGGGTGTCGGCGTACCACTTCAGCCCCTGGATCGCCGTCGCGGTCGTCGTCCTCATGTTCACGGTCGTCGCCTCCTACCGGCAGAACGTCCGCGCCTACCCGAGCGGCGGCGGCGACTACGAGGTCGCGACCACCAATCTCGGCCCCAAGTCCGGACTGACCGTCGCCAGCGCCCTGCTCGTCGACTACGTCCTCACCGTCGCCGTGTCGATCTCCTCCGGCGTCGAGAACCTCGGCTCCGCGATCCCGTTCGTCATCGAGCACAAGACGCTCTGCGCCATCGGCGCCATCGTCCTGCTCACCCTGATGAACCTGCGCGGCGTCAAGGAGTCCGGGAAGCTCTTCGCCATTCCCACCTACCTCTTCGTGGCCGGCGTCTTCCTCATGATCCTGTGGGGCGCGTTCCGGGGAATGGTCCTCGGCGACTCGATGCACGCGCCCACCTCCGAACTGGAGATCAAGCCCGAACACGAGGGGCTGGCCGGTTTCGCGCTCGTCTTCCTCCTCCTGCGGGCCTTCTCCTCCGGCTGCGCCGCCCTCACCGGGGTCGAGGCGATCAGCAACGGCGTGCCCGCCTTCCGGAAGCCGAAGAGCAAGAACGCCGCGACCACGCTCGCCATGATGGGGCTGCTCGCCGTCACCATGTTCTGCGGCATCATCGGCCTGGCCCTGGCCACCGACGTCAAGATGGCCGAGAACCCGGCGGCCGACCTGATCCGCGACGGTGTCCCGGTCGGCGCGGGCTTCACCCAGGACCCGGTCATCGCCCAGGTCGCCGAGGCGGTCTTCGGTCACGGTTCCTTCCTCTTCATGGTCCTCGCGGCCGCCACCGCCCTGGTTCTCTTCCTCGCCGCCAACACCGCGTACAACGGCTTCCCGCTGCTCGGCTCGATCCTCGCCCAGGACCGCTACCTGCCGCGCCAACTGCACACGCGCGGCGACCGCCTCGCCTTCTCCAACGGCATCGTGCTGCTGGCGGGCGCCGCGATCCTGCTCGTCTGGGTCTACGGCGCCGACTCCACGCGGCTGATCCAGCTCTACATCGTCGGGGTGTTCGTCTCCTTCACCCTCAGCCAGACCGGCATGGTGCGGCACTGGAACCGGCTGCTGGCCGACGAACGGGACCAGGCCAAACGCCGCCACATGGTCCGCTCCCGCGCCATCAACGCCTTCGGCGCCTTCTTCTGCGGCATGGTCCTGGTGATCGTCCTCGCCACCAAGTTCACCCACGGCGCCTGGGTGGCCCTGCTCGGCATGGTCATCTTCTACGGCACGATGACCGCGATCCGTAAGCACTACGACCGGGTCGCCGCGGAGATCGCCGCCGACGAGACGCCCGCGGACGAGAGCGTGCGCCCCTCCCGCGTCCACGCCATCGTCCTCGTCTCCAAGCTCCACCGCCCCACGCTGCGCGCGCTCGCCTACGCCAAACTGATCCGCGCCGACCACCTGGAGGCGCTCTCCATCAGCGTCGACCCGGACGAGACGAAGGCGCTGCGCGAGGACTGGGAACGGCGCGCCATCAACGTCCCCCTCAAGATCCTGGACTCGCCCTACCGCGAGGTGACCCGCCCGGTCATCGAGTACGTGAAGGGCCTGCGCCGGCAGAGTCCGCGCGACGTGGTCAGCGTCTACATCCCGGAGTACGTGGTCGGCCACTGGTACGAGCACCTGCTGCACAACCAGAGCGCCCTGCGCCTGAAGGGCCGTCTGCTCTTCACCCCGGGCGTCATGGTGACCTCCGTCCCGTACCAGCTCCAGTCCTCCGAGGCGGCGAAGAAGCGGGCCCGCAAGCGCGCCGACTGGAGCGCCCCGGGCTCGGTCCGCCGGGGCCCGGTGGAGCGGAGGCACAAGGAGCCGAACCGCAAGGGGTGAGACCGAGAGGGGCGGGACCGGCCGGTGACGTGCGGACGTCAGGACCCCGTCCGGAAGGCGCGAGGCGGCGGGGGCCGGGCGTGGTCAGCACCCTGACCACGCCCGCGTAGACTGGTGGGCTGTCGTCCGGCCGCAGGCCCGACCGTTTGCCCCCTTTCTCCCTGGAGCCTCCCCTCATGCAGAACGAACCCACGTCGTCGCTGGTCGGGGAGGAGTACGAGGTCGAGGTCGGGCCCGTCGCACACGGCGGTCACTGCATCGCCCGCACCGCCGAGAACCAGGTGCTCTTCGTACGCCACACGCTCCCCGGCGAGAAGATCATCGCCAAGGTCACCGACGGCGACACGGACTCCCGTTTCCTGCGGGCCGACGCGGTACGGATCATCGAGCCGTCCAAGGACCGCGTCGAGGCGCCCTGCCCGTACGCCGGCCCCGGCATGTGCGGCGGCTGCGACTGGCAGCACGCCAAGCCGGGCGCGCAGCGCCGCCTCAAGGGCGAGGTCATCGCCGAGCAGCTCCTGCGGCTGGCGGGCCTGACCCCCGAGGAGGCCGGCTGGGACGGCACGGTCATGCCGGCCGAGGGGGACAAGCTTCCCGCGGGCGAGGTGCCGGCCTGGCGCACGCGCGTCCAGTACGCCGTCGACGCCGATGGCCGCGCGGGCCTGCGCAAGCACCGCTCGCACGACGTCCAGCCGATCGACCGCTGCCTGATCGCCGCGCCGGGCGTCTCGGAGCTCGGCGTCGAGAAGCGCGAGTGGCCCCAGATCGCCGGAGTGGAGGCCATCACCGCCACCGGCTCGAACGACCGCCAGGTCATCCTCACCCCGAAGCCCGGCGGCCGACTCCCGCTGGTCGAACTCGACAAGCCGGTCTCGGTGCTCCGCGTCGAGGAGAAGGACGGCGGCGTCCACCGCGTCCACGGCCGCGCCTTCGTCCGCGAGCGCGCCGACGACCGCACCTACCGCGTCGGCTCCGGCGGCTTCTGGCAGGTCCACCCGCAGGCGGCCAACACCCTGGTCCGCGCGGTCATGCAGGGCCTGCTGCCCCGCAAGAACGACACCGCCCTCGACCTCTACTGCGGCGTCGGCCTGTTCGCCGGCGCCATCGGCCAGCGCCTCGGCGAGAAGGGCGCGGTCCTCGGCATCGAGTCCGGCAAGCGCGCGGTCGAGGACGCCCGCCACAACCTGAAGGACCTGGACCGGGTTCGCATCGAACACGGCAAGGTCGACCAGGTCCTGCCCCGTACCGGCATCACGGAGTGCGACCTGATCGTCCTGGACCCGCCGCGCGCGGGCGCGGGCAAGCAGGTCGTCAAGCACCTGTCGGGGCTGGGCGCACGCAAGATCGCCTACGTGGCCTGCGACCCGGCGGCGCTGGCCCGGGACCTGGCGTACTTCCGGGACGGGGGGTACAAGGTGCGGACGCTGCGGGCGTTCGATCTGTTCCCGATGACCCACCATGTCGAGTGCGTCGCGATTCTGGAGCCGGTGAAGAAGGACGCCTGACCTGCGTTTCCCCTGCGTGTGCGCTAGGGGTGCCGCGTGCGTTGAGCGCACGGACGCGAGGGTGGGGCCGATCCGGGTCGTGCGTCTCGGGGTTCGAGCGTCGTGGAGCCCTCCCGGAACGGGCGGAGTCCCCGTGGCGTGCGTATCGTGCCCGCTCAGTCGGCTGGGGTGTTCTGTGTCGCCCTGTGCGCCTCCGTGAGGTCTCGCTGTCTGAGGTTGCCGTCGAACAACTGGACAGTGGCGGCGGCCAGGACGTCATCCCTGCCGATGGTCCGCCTGTCCCCCTGCGGGCGGACGGGGTCCGGAGGGATCGATGAGGAGCGGGGGTGGGGTCGGTGCGTCCGACTCCATCAGGGTGACCGTACCGAAACGGTTGCCCGCGCCCTCGCGGACGGCCATGGCCGCGTCCCGGGCGAGGTCCGTCAGGAATGTGCTCGCTATGCCGTCCAGGTCGCGGACCATCGCGGGGGCGGCCGTCGCCCCTTGGCTGCGCAGTATTCTCTCTACCCCGGCTTCGAATCTGTGGGCGCGCACCGCCCACGCCGCGGGCCTGGAGATGTGCATCGGTGTCACCTCCCTGAAGACCATTCCGACGAGGGAAGGTTGGAACGGCGTGACGTCCCTGGCCGAGGCGGTTTCGGCGCCGCTGGGCTCAGGGGATGCGTGCCGTGCGGTCATCGGAGGAAACGCTCCTTGTTGTCGGAGGCCCTTTACGATCCGGGCCCGTCCCCTTCTCCCGTCCTCCGTCGAATGTCCGGGGAGGTCTTTCGCCGGGCTTGTCCGTGAAGCCGCTGCCGATGATGGCTGTCGAATCGACCGCTGTTCCTGCTTTGCCCCAGGCGGAGTCCTTGAGCAGCACGGTTCGTTCGCCGAGCAGCCGGGAGGTCCCCTTGTCGAAGATCCACTCGCTACGCTCCCCATCGTGTGCGCGGGCGACGGCGACACCCCGACGGCCCGCGGCGTCCACCGAGTTCGGGACCACGACAACGCCGGGAATCCGTGCTGCCGCGCGGTAGAGGACCGCGGCTGCCTCCGGAGGTGCTACCGACATCCGCAGCAGGTCGCCGATGATGACGAAAGCCTCCTGATCCGGACCGGTGGTGGAGCCGGAGCCTTCTCCGTGGTTCAGCTTCGTCTCACGGTAGATGGCTGCGAGCACTTCCTCGGGGTCGGTGGGAAGCCCGGCAAGGAAGCGGTAGGTCGGCGAGCCGAAGCTGCCCTTTCCCGGGGCTTCCAGCAGAGTCCTGGGACCGCCCCTCTCACGTTGAACCGTACGTCGGCTGCCGTCCACGGAGGTCCACTGCTCGTAACTCTCGTCCTCCCGGGCCTGCTTCATCTCCCCGGTCGCGGTTTCCGACAGCGAGGTGGTGTGGCCGGTCACGTTGACGTACGCGAACTGTGCGTCTCGCGGGGAGTCGGCCGGGTCCCCGGCGGCCACGCGGGCCGCCCGGTCCAGAAGCCGCACCGATGCTCGCGAAGCAGGCTGGGCACCCGGCGCCCGAGGAGTGACGGAGTCGGTGACCATGACCGCGATGGCCGCGGTGGACGCGACTGCCGCGGAGGTGAGGGCAACAGCGGCCCGTCGTCCCGCGCGAGCTCTCCGGTGCCCGCTCGGCCCCGTGCGGTCGATCTCCGCGAGGAGAGTCCGCTTGTGCAGCTCAACCACCTCGGCGCGCGGCTGGGGGGAGGGGGGCGGTGGAAACTCGTTCCGGGCCTCCGTCAGCTCCGCACCTTCACAAGGGTCCGTCATGCTTTCCTCCGGTATGCGTCCGCGACCTGGGGTGCGGGGCCACGTGCCCCGTGCCGGTTGCCGGGCCCGGTGATCGGGCCGACGGTGACGTCCGTCCGTAACTCGGTCTCCACCAACCGGCGTAGCTTGGTCCGGGCGCGCGAGAGCCGCGATCGCACCGTTCCTATGGGCACCCCGAGCGCTTCGGCGGCTGCTGTGTAGCTCAGCCCGGACCAGACGACCAGCGTGAAGACCTCGCGCTCGCCGCGCTTGAGGCGGCTCAGCGCCTTCGCCGCCGCTGCCAGGACTTGCGCGTCGGCGAGTTGACCGACGACTTCGTCAGCGAAGTCCCGCGCATCCTTGGATGCCGGCAGCCGGGCCATGGCCCGGCTGTGCCGCCGGGACGCCCTCGCCGAGTTCCGGAGCACGTTGGTGGCGATGCCCAGTAACCAGGCCCGAACGTTCCCCACATCGCCGTGGAGCTTGTGGCGCAGCCGCCAGGCTTCGAGGAAGGTCAAGGACATCACATCCTCAGCGGCGGCCCAGTCACCCGTACTCCGGATCGCATGCGCGTACACCACGCGCGCATGCTGATCGAAGATCTCGGCGAACGCCTCGCGCTCGCCGGATCGAATCCGCTCGTTCAGTGAAGACTTCACACCCATGAGTGTCCGCGCGGCCCACCCGGTTCCCATCCAGCGGCATCCGTGACCGTGCGCCTGTCGGCCCGCCTGACGGCGTGATGCCCGCTCCCGCCCGTCTCAGGTCGTGACGCCCGCGCCCCGATCGGCCCGGTACGCGCGGAGGAACGTCCGTACTCCCTCGACGACGAGGGGGCGTACGCGGGGGTCCTGCGCGGCGTTCGCGGAGCCGAGGCGGTCCAGGGCGACGCCGAAGGTCAGCGCGAGGAACTGGTCCGCCGCCAGCCGGGCGTCGGGGACGTCGAGCAGCCCGGCCTCGGCGAAGGCCGCGAACCGTTCGGCGATCGCCTCGTCGGGGGTGTCCGCCATGGGGTTGTAGTCCTGCTGCGGCAGATGGCCGGACTCCGTGCGGACCAGGCGTTGCAGGGTCGTGTACTCCGCGGAGCCGAGCATGTCGGTCGCGATCCGCATCGCGAACGCGACCAGGCCGTCCTCCAGTTCGGCGGCCCCGGTCGGCTCCGTGAGGGTGTCGTCGAGGGTGCGCCGGACCGTGGTGACCAGCGACTGGCCGACCGAGTCGACGACCGCCCGCAGCAGGGTCCGCTTGTCGCCGAAGTAGTCGTAGACCGTCCGCTTGGACACCTCCGCCCGCGCGGCGACGGCGTCGACGCTGGAGCGGTCGAAGCCGTCGGCGAGGAACAGTTCCCGGGCCGCCGAGAGGATGGCGGCCCGCTTCCGCGTGGACCCCTCGCGCAGGGTCTTGGTGGTCGGCATGGGCTCATCCTAACCGTTCTACACTGCACGGTGTAGTGTAGTTCTGGTCCGGTGCGTACCGTGCGCGTTCCTCCGTGTGCGGTCGGCTCCGTCCCGCCGGGCCGTGACGGAAAGGACCTCCATGACCACGACTTCGGCTCCTGAGCTCCGTATCGGCAAGGCCCCTGTCCGGGCCCTCGGCATCCTGGCGCTGGCCACCGGCGCGCTGGAATCGGTGGTGACGCCGACGCTCCCGCTCCTGCGGCGTGAGCTGGACATGAGCCACGCCGAAGGGGCGTTGCTCAGCATCGTGCTCCTCGTCACCGGCGCGCTGATCACGCCGGTGGCGGGGAAGTTAGGCGACCGCTACGGCGGCAAACGGGTCCTCGTCCGGCTGATGGTGGTGGTCTGTGCAGGAGGTCTGGTGTCCGCCCTGGCTCCGAGTCTGCCGGTGCTGCTGCTCGGTCAGATCCTCCAGGGCGCGATGGTGGGCGCGCTGCCCCTGTCGTTCATCCTGGTGCGCGAACACCTTCCCGAGGGCGAGTTCAAGGTGGCCATCGGGGTGGTCAGCGGGCTGTTCGTGGGCGGCACGATGGCGGGGACGCTGGCGGCCGGACCCGTGGCCGAAGGGCTGTCCCGGCACTGGATGTTCGCGCTGCCGACGTTCGCGGTCATCGGGGCCACCGTGCTGGTGCACCGGCTGATGCCGCAGGATCCGCCGCGCCGGTCGGACGGCGCCGGGATCGACTGGCCGGGCCTGGTCCTCCTGAGCGGAACGCTCGTCACGCTGATGCTGGTCCTGGCGCTGGCGCCCGAGATCGTCGCGCGGCCCCTCGTACTCGTCGCCCTCCTCGTGCTGCTGGCCGCCTTCGCGACCGGGTGGGTGGCCGTCGAACGTCGCGTGGCCTCGCCGATGGTCGATCTGCGCATGGTGGGGCGGCCCGAGGTGTGGAAGGCGTGCGTGCTGACGTTCATGATGTGCGTCGGTACGTCGGTGGCGGCCTATCTCGTCCCGGCGCTGTTCGCGGTACCCGCCGACGCGTACGGATTTGGGGCGAGCGCGACCCAGATCGGCCTCTTCCTGCTGCCCGGGGCCGTGGCCGCGTCGCTGGCCGGGCCGGCCGGCGGGTTCGGGGCGCGGAGGTTCGGTTCGCGTGCCGTGGTCACCGCCGGGGTCCTCGTCATGGCCATCGGCCTGTTCGGCCTGGCGGCCGTCCACACCGAGGTCTGGCACCTCGTCGTCGGCAAGATGATGATCGCGCTCGCCAACGGGCTCTGCGTCACGGCGATGGTCACCAGCACCGCCACCTCCGTCGACCGCGGTGACACCGGCATCGCCACCGGTCTGGTCCTGGTGACGCGCGTGATCGGCTTCGCCGTGGGGGTCCAGATCAGCGGCGCGATCCTCACGGCCAGGACCCCCGCCGGGTCGGACCTCCCGGCCGAATCGGCCTACGTCGTCGGCTTCGTCCTGGCCGGAGCCGTCACGGCGCTGTCCCTGCTCGTCGTCCGTACCCTGAGCAAAGGAGTCAAGGAATGACCCGCTTCGATACGTCGGTGAACGGTCCCGCCGCACGGGGGCGTACGGTCCTGATATCCGGCGCCAGCATCGCGGGGCCCGCCCTCGCGTACTGGCTGAACCGCCACGGATTCGCGGTCACGGTGGTGGAGAAGGCGGGCAGGGTCCGCGACGGCGGCTATCCCATCGATGTGCGCGGCACCGCGCTCGACGTCGTCCGGCGGATGGGGATCCTGCCCCGGCTGCGGGAGGCGCACATCGATCTGCGCCGGCTGACCTTCCTCGACGAGGACGGCTCCGAGGTGGCCTCGGTCGACCCGCACGCCGTCACCGGCGGGGTCGCGGGAAGAGATCTGGAGGTGCGGCGCGGGGCGCTGGCCGGCGCTCTCCACGAGGCCGTCCGTGACGACGTGGAGCTCCTGTTCGACGACTCCATCGACACCCTCGACCAGCACCGCCACGGGGTCGACGTCACTTTCCGCGGGGGAGGCAGCCGTACGTTCGACCTGGTGCTGGGGGCGGACGGGCTGCACTCGCACACCCGGGCGCTCCTGTTCGGACCCGAGGAGCGGTTCCACCGCTATCTCGGCTACTGCTTCGCCGGGTTCACCCTGCGCAACACCTTCGGGCTCGTCCGTGAGACCACGATGTGGAGCGCCCCGGGCCGGGCGGCCGTGCTGTACGCGGTGGGCGACGACGACGATGTGCACGGCTTCCTCAACTTCGCCCGCACGGAACCGCCGTTCGACGCGTTCCGTGACCCGGGGGCCCAACGGGACCTGGTCGCCGAGGTCTTCGACGGTGCGGGATGGGAGGTCCCGGGCATGCTCGCCGCCCTGCCCGACGCGGACGACCTGTTCTTCGACGTGGTCAGCCAGATCCGCATGCCCCGCTGGTCCAGCGGCAGGGTCGCGCTGGTGGGCGACGCGGCGTACGCGCCCTCCTTCCTCACCGGCCAGGGCTCCAGCCTCGCCCTGGTCGGCGCGTACATGCTCGCCGGATCCCTGGCGGCCGAACGCGATCACGCCGCGGGTTTCGCCGCCTACGAGCGTGACACCCGTGCGTTCGTGACCCTGAACCAGGATCAGGTCGGCAAGGGCGAGGCCACCCTCTTCCCGACCACCGCCCGGGCACTGGAGCAGCGCAACGCCATGCTGCGCTCCCTGGGCTCCATGCCGCCCCCGGCGGAGGGGCGGCCGGCCCACGAGGCCCTGGTGCTGCCGGAGTTCAGGCTCCCGGGGTGAGCACCGCCCCGGTCTGCCGGGGGACCCGCAGGGGGTTGTCGTCGCGGAGTTCGGGGGGCAGGAGGGCGTCGGGGAAGGACTGGTAGCAGACCGGGCGCAGCCAGCGCTCGACGGCGAGGGTGCCGACGCTCGTCGTTCCGGGCGAACTCGTCGCCGGCCACGGCCCCCCGTGCACCATCGCGTGGCAGACCTCGACGCCGGTGGGCCAGCCGCCCCACAGAACGCGGCCCGCCCGCTCCTCCAGCACCGGCAGCAGCCCGAGGGCCGCCGTACGGTCGGCGTCCGTCGCGTGCAGGGTGGCCGTCAGCTGGCCCTCCAACCCCTCCAGCAGGTACAGGAGTTCGTCCGTTCCCGACCAGCGCACGACGAGCCCCGCCGCGCCGAAGACCTCGCCGGTGAGGTCCCCGTGCGCGGTGTACGTGGCCGCGTCGCACGCCAGGACGACGGGGGCCGGTGCGTACGGGCCGGCCCCGGCCGCGCCCCGGGCCACCTCCCGTACGCCCGGTACGTCCTCCCACCGCCGTACGCCCTCGGTGTACGTCCGGGCGATGTCCGGGGTGAGCATGACCTGCCCCTCCGTGGCCTTCAGGGCCCGGGCCGCGGCGGAGAGGAAGGCGTCGCCCGCCGGTCCGGCCGGCAGCAGCAGGAGGCCGGGGTTCGTGCAGAACTGCCCCGCGCCGGCCGTCAGCGACGCCACGTACGCGCCGGCCGCGGCTTCCGGCTCGGCGAGGGCCCCGTCGAGCATGATCACGGGATTGACCGCGGACATCTCGGCGTGGACCGGGACGGGCACCGGGCGTGACCGGCCGGCGGCGATCAGCGCCAGCCCGCCGGCCCGGGAGCCGGTGAACCCCACCGCGGTGATCCGTGGATCGCCGACCAGGGCGAGGCCGACGTCGTGGCCCCGGCCCACCAGCAGGGAGAACACACCGGCCGGCATGCCGGTGCGGGCGGCGGCGGCCGTGACGGCGCGGGCCACCGCCTCCCCGGTGCCCGGGTGTGCCGGGTGCGCCTTGACCACCACGGGACAGCCGGCGGCCAGCGCGGACGCGGTGTCGCCGCCCGCGACGGAGAAGGCCAGCGGGAAGTTGCTCGCACCGAACACGGCCACCGGGCCGAGGGGGACGCGCCGGAGCCGTACGTCCGTGCCCGAGGGGCCGGAGTCGATCCGGGCGCCGAGGGCGCTCCCGCTCCTGACCAGCTCGGCGAAGAGCCGCAACTGTCCGCAGGTGCGCCCCCGTTCACCGGTCAGCCGGGCCGGCGGGAGCCCCGTCTCCCGGGCGGCGAGTTCCAGCAGCGCGTCGCCGAGGGCCTCGATCTCCTCCGCGCAGGCGTCGAGGAAGGCCGCCCGCCGATCGGGCGGCAGGGCCCGGAAGGCACGGGCGTCCGCCGCGGCGAGCCGGGCCGCCTCGGCTACCTGCTCCGTCGAGGCGTCCCGGTACGGGGGGCCGAACGGTTCGCCGGTCGCGGCGGCGACCGCGTACCAGGCGTCCCCGGTGCCGGGGACCTCGCGGCCGGCCAGGAGCGAGTGCCCGGCCGGGAGCGCGTTCTCGGTGAGCGGTGCGTTCCCGGTCGGGAGTGCGTTTCCGGTCGGGAGCGCGTTCCCGGTCGGGGGTGCTTTCCCGGTCAGGGGGGCGGGGC
>NZ_JAAXYC010000530.1 GCF_018619185.1 Streptomyces sp. McG3
GGTAAGGGCGGAGCGGGTGGGCTCAAGCTCCGACCCCCGGCAACCGGTCAGCGCGCGCAGGTGCCCGGCTCGCTACCGATCGATGTCCGCCCGCCGGGTGTACCGCGCCAGATCCTCGGCACAGAGGCGAACGGCTGCGCCGGCTCGGCCCACCGAAGCCCCCATGCCTGCCGACAGCGAGAGTTCTATCACCGTTGGCGTCGCAGCGTAGTGCCCCGTCCGCACGGAGCAGGCAACAGAAGACAGCGGGGCGGTGGTGAGCAGCGGCACGCCAACGCTCACCTTGAGTTCACTCCCCAGCTCGGTGGCCCCTTCGGACTCGATCAGCGCTAGTGCCGCGGCCACCAGAGGCGCTGCGGCGTCCTCCAGCAACCCCCCGGGCAACGGGATGGCGCGGTTCAGGGTCTCCACACCGATACCCCGCAACGCCGTAACGGTCAAGCGTAGTTCCCGGGCGCTGTACACCTGTCGGTGGTGAAGGACGTGCACGGCCACCAGTGCGGTCCGGACAGCGTCGAGAAGTGGCGTCCTGCCGGGCGCTGACGGTGCCGTCCATACCCACCGACGAGCGGCGATCCGGTGTGGAGCGTCTCCTTCTGCCAGCGCCGTAAGCCCCTCTCGCACGGTCCTTCCGAGCAGCCAACGACCGCCGTGGTCGATCGAGAAGAGACGGCCCTGCTCATCGACCGCAAGCAACGCGTCCGTGTCCGCGCGGCCGAACGGAAACAACCGGGTCCCCAGGGCCTCGCCAAGCAACGCGAACGGCCGCAAGACGCTTCGCGCCTCTGTGGGGTCGACAACGCATCCGGTGGCCGCCACAGCACGCCCCGGCCCCGTCGGGGATATGCGCAGTCCGTAAAACGCGCGCAAGGCCTGTTCGGCCGCCGGGAACAGCATCCAGGTAGTTCCATCGGCCACCGGCTCGACGAGCGCGATCGTTTTGAGAACGGCTGACATCGCGTCGTCCCTGACGTCACGGCCATCGTGCCATCCTGCGGCCGTCAGCGCGTCCTGGTTCGGTGTCATGTGTCCATGACGGTGACGCGGAGACGGTCGAGCAGCGCCGAGCACGAGCGGCACACCTGAGCCGGAGTACCGTGCTCGGGGTCGCCGTGGCCTCGGATCTTCTTCGCGACGAGGGCGGCACCTGCGAGATGGACCGCGCCCTCGTCGAGGGTGCTTGTTCCACCATCGACGCGTTGGCGATCCAGACTCCACAACTGGTCCGAGATCAAAGCGGATTCGGCGCAGTAGCCGATAAAGGATTCGCGTTCAGCTATAGGAAGTACATCGAAGAATTCCCGCACAGCCGGGTGCAGATCAGGCTGCTCGTCACCACCGAGGCTGGTATGGCTAAAAATCTTTCCACGAACGAGCAGTGACGCGGCGACGCCAGGAATCAGGTCAGACAAAGTAATCCTCCGCATCATCCATTTCGCTGGACATGAGACTCATCAAGGCTTCGTGCTTTTCGCTTCCCAGATAATAGGAACCAGTATGATGAGAGAAAAAGAATCGACCGGATTCATCCATGAGGATGGTGGATCCGTCATAAGTGTCATAGCCAACTGGGAACAGCTTTACGCCGAGGTCTCCGGCCAGTTCAGCGATCTCCTCGGCGTCCCCCTTGAACACAAGGTGCGGAGTGAAGATCGCGAAGTTCTCCGGAGCGGTGTCGATGACCGCCCGGAGGGAAACATGCTCCCGAATGAAGGCGAGTGCCGCCGCAGAGGGTTCGATGTCCACTCCGTAGGCACGGTAACGGCCCGTCACAGTCGCAACGGCCTCCGCCGCCTCCCGTGCGGCATCCCGTCCTGGGTACCACCCGGCTTCTGTCAGCCACGCGTCCACTTCTTCGGCCGTGGAAAGTATTGACATCTTCACTCTCGTTCTAGGTGTGCGCAGTGACGCCGATCAGCGGCAGAATCCTGGAGCAGGATCGGCATGGCTCCTTGTAGTCACCGTGGTTTTTGAATCCCGTGGGCGAGTCCTGCTCTCCGATCTGAAGAGAGTAGACACGCGCGCCTTCCATTACCCTTCGGATGTCTTCTGCCGTACTTATCGCAGCCTTGCCTCTTTCTTCTATACCATGGAGCCGGTCGGATACAAGCGCGATCTCGGCGCACTTACCATGCCCCGCACCCGGATTCTCATTATCCGCTCGGATCTCCCTCTCCACTCGGTCGACCACGCTTTGGAGCGCGGGATGGGTCTCCAGGAGCGTCTGTCCGTGCCGTTTCGTCGAGCTAGAGTGACTCGTCAGGGTGCCCTCGTGCAACAGCCCTCCCGCACAGGATTTCACCAGGCGGTCCTTGCCGGGCGGATTGTGCCCCGCCTCCTGGTCGCGGGCATTGTCCGCCAGGTGGCGCGTCTCGCGGACCAGGGCGGCCCGTTGCTGCTCCTCGCTGAGGTGACTGACGTCGAGCGCGTCGCGCCGATGATGTTTCATCTTGCCGGCGCTTCTGCCGTGCCAGCCCGGCTGTGGGCTGATCGGCTTTCCGTTGGGTTCGCCCCCGGGCGTGCCGCCCCCTCCACCGTTG
>NZ_JAAXYC010000531.1 GCF_018619185.1 Streptomyces sp. McG3
AGATGTGTATAAGAGACAGCACCCGCCCCGTTCGACCCACCATCGGAGAATCCATGGCCGGCCATTTCGAGGCCACCCCAGGCGGCGGCGCGGCCGTCGCGCTCGACGAGGTCGAGATCTCCATCCTGCGCTCCCTCGCCGTCCAGCTGCTCGAACTGATCGGCCCCGGCGAGACGCCCGCCGACGGCGAGGACCCGCTCGCCGCCCTCTTCGCCGAGGGCCCCAGCAAGCCGCCGTCCGACCCGGCGCTCGCCCGGCTCTTCCCCGACGCCTACGGCGGCCCCGACCGGCCCGCAGAGGGCGGAAAGCCGGAGGAGGAGCTCCGCGAGCTGTCCTCCGAGTTCCGCCGCTTCACCGAGAACGACCTGCGTTCCGGCAAGCGGGACGACGCCGTCGCCGTCGTCCGCACCCTGGACGCGCTGTCGCCCACCGGGGAGGGCGGCGCCGTCCTCACCCTCAGCGGCGACGAATGCCGCAGCTGGCTGCGCTCCCTCAACGACCTGCGCCTGACCATCGGTACCCGGCTGGAGGTCTCCGACGAGGACGAGGGCGGCGAGGGCTCGCTGTACCGGCTCCCCGACGCCGATCCGCGCAAGCCCATGGTGATGGCCTACCTCTGGCTCGGCGCACTCCAGGAAACGCTCGTCGAAGCGCTTATGCCGTAATGCCGTGAACAGAGAGGGCGCCCCCCCGCCGCGCCGGGACGGGCGCCCTTCGTTCGCTCAACGGACGCTCAGATCCGCATAACGATCGCACCAAGCCGTCCGGCCTTTTCGTGCCGGACAGAACCCCTTGCCCGCTTTTTCCTGTGTCCTGCGCCACAGAATGTCCCACCGTGCCCCGTGACGGCCGTGATAAATCTTCACGACCGCCCGGGGACGCCACCCCTGTTCCCGGGGGCGCCGCAAACCGGCCGAACGCCGGCGGCACTCCATCCATATCCGGGGGGATCAGGACCTGATCCGCAGCCTTGTGAGGCGCGGATCGGCGTGGAGAAAGGCGCATCACCATGACATCGGCGCAGGTCGACGAGGGACAGGTAGACAAGGGCCGGCCCGGCGACGACGCCGGGACCGGTGGCGAGGGATACCAGCGCGGTCTGGGCGCTCGCCAGATTCAGATGATCGCCATCGGCGGAGCCATCGGCACCGGGCTCTTCCTCGGCGCGGGCAAAGCCATCGACCGGGCCGGACCCAGCCTCATCCTGGCCTACGTCATCGCGGGCCTGGTCATCTTCTTCATCATGCGGGCCCTGGGCGAACTCCTCATGTACCGCCCGGTCTCCGGCTCCTTCTCGGAGTACGCCCGGGAATTCCTCGGCCCGTTCTTCGGATTCGTGACCGGCTGGACCTACTGGCTCTTCTGGGTCGTCACCGGAATCACCGAAGTCACCGCCGCCGCCACCTATATGACGTACTGGTGGAACATTCCGCAGTGGCTGTCCGCCCTGGTGTTCACCGTCATTCTGTACGGCGCCAACCTGATCTCCGTGAAGCTCTTCGGTGAGCTGGAGTTCTGGTTCTCCATGGTCAAGGTCACCGCGATCATCGGCATGATCCTGATCTGCGCGGGCGTCCTCACCGTCGGATTCTCCGACGCCGGCGACACCGCCACCGTCGCCAACCTCTGGAACGACGGCGGCTTCTTCCCCAACGGCATCACCGGCACGCTCATGACGCTCCAGATCGTCATGTTCGCCTTCCTCGCCGTGGAACTCGTCGGCGTCACCGCCGGGGAGTCCAAGGACCCCGAGACCGTGCTGCCCAAGGCCATCAACACCGTGCCGTGGCGCATCGCCGTCTTCTACGTCGGCGCGCTGATCATGATCCTCTCGGTCGTGCCGTGGTCCACCTTCAAGCCCGGCGTCTCCCCGTTCGTGAAGGCCTTCGAGGAGATGGGGTTCGGCGTCGGCGCCGCCATCGTCAACTTCGTCGTCCTCACCGCCGCGCTCTCCTCCTGCAACTCCGGCATGTACTCCACCGGCCGCATGCTCCGCGACCTCGCCCTCAACGGACAGGGCCCCCGCGCCTTCACCAAGCTGACGAAGAACGGCCTGCCGCTCGTGGGCACCACGTTCTCCGCCGCCCTGATGCTCGTCGGCGTGGGGATCAACTACCAGTGGCCGGGCGAGGCGTTCAACTACGTCGTCTCCTTCGCCACCATCTCCGGCATGTGGGCCTGGATCATGATCCTGGTCAGCCAGATCCGCTACCGCCGCATGGCCGACGCGGGCCTGCTGCCGCAGTCCTCGTTCAAGGCCCCCGGAGCCCCGTACACGAGCTGGTTCGCCCTCGCCTTCATCGGCATGGTCATCGTGATGATGGCGATCGACAAGGACGCCAGGATCTCGCTCTACTGCGCACCGCTGTGGGCGCTCATCCTCTTCGTCTCCTACCGGGTGCTCCAGTCACGCACCCCGGAGAAGACCACCGCCAACACCCACTGACCCCGGGGGCGGGCCCCACACCGCCCCCCTCCCGGAC
>NZ_JAAXYC010000532.1 GCF_018619185.1 Streptomyces sp. McG3
ACCCGACACCACCCCTGATCCGCCCCCACCCCTGTTTGCGAGACACCGTGCACCTCCCCAAGGCAGAACTCCACCTCCACATCGAAGGCACCCTCGAACCCGAGCTGGCCTTCGCCCTCGCGGAGCGCAACGAGGTGGCCCTGCCCTACGCCACCACCGACGAACTGCGCGCCGCCTACGAGTTCGATGACCTCCAGTCCTTCCTCGACCTGTACTACGCGCTGATGGCCGTCCTGCGCACCGAGGAGGACTTCGCCGAACTCGTCGACGCCTACCTCGCCCGCGCCGCCGCCCAGGGCGTCCGGCACGCCGAGATCTTCTTCGACCCGCAGGCCCACACCGCCCGGGGCGTCCCGATCGGCACCGTCATCGAGGGGCTCGGCCGGGCGCTGGAGCGCAGCGAGGAGAAGCACGGCGTCTCCACCCAGCTGATCATGTGCTTCCTGCGCGACCTGTCCGCCGAATCGGCCCTCGGCACCCTCGACGCGGCGAAGCCGTATCTGCACCGGATCAGCGCGATCGGCCTGGACTCCGCCGAGGTCGGTCACCCGCCCGCCAAGTTCCGCGAGGTCTACGAGGCGGCCACCGCCCTCGGCCTGCGCAAGGTGGCCCACGCGGGCGAGGAGGGCCCGCCGGAGTACATCAGGGAGGCCCTGGACGTCCTCGGCGTCGAGCGCATCGATCACGGACTGCGCTGCCTGGAGGACCCGGAACTGGTGGAGCGGCTGGTCGCCGACCGGGTGCCGCTCACGCTCTGCCCGCTGTCCAACGTGCGGCTGCGCACGGTCGGCACACTGGGGGACCATCCGCTGCCGGCGATGCTGGCCGCCGGACTCCACTGCACGGTGAACTCCGACGACCCCGCCTACTTCGGCGGGTACGCCGGGGACAACTTCGACGCCGTCCGCGACGCGCTCGCCCTGGGGCCGGAGCAGCTGCGCACCCTGGCCCGCAACTCCTTCGAGGCGGCCTTCCTCGACCACGACGAGGAGCGCAGGGCGCGCTACCTGTCCGAGGTCGAGGCGTACGCGTTCGACTGACCGGAACCGCCGTCCGGACCGGCCGTCCGGATGGCGCTGCGGACCAGCCGCCTGCGCCGCAGGGCCGGCACCCGCAGCTCCGTGACGGCCTGCTCGGGTGAGCCGAGCTTCGGCACCGCGCCGGGCAGGTTCCCGGTGGTGGCGGCGAGCAGGGCGGCCGGGGCGCCACCGCGACGGCGCACCGAGCCGGGCACCAGCGGACGGCCGCCGGTGTGCAGCGCCACGGCGGTCACGGGGGCGGCGACCAGCAGGGTGGCCGCCCCCAGGATCAGCCCCATCGCCGGATAGCCGGCCTCCGCGGAGAGCACGCTGCCCAGCAGCGGACCGCAGGCCACCCCCACGGAGGAGGCGGAGCCCGCCAGCACCGCCCAGCGGCCGCGTATGTCCAGGGAAGCGGCGAGACCGATGAGGTAGGAGAGGACCACCGGATAGAAGGTGTTCCACACGATCTCGCCGGTCGCGAACGATCCGAGGCCGTGGGCCGAGGAGCTGAGCACGATGCTCCCGGCGATGACCACGGTCCCCAGCCCGATGGGCACCGCCCGGCCGAGCCGCGCGCCGAGCAGCCCCGCGCCCGCCACACCGAGCAGACCCGCCCCGAGCGCGGCGGCGAACACCGCACCGACGGCGATCTCGGAGAGCCCTGCCTGGACGACTCCGATGCGGCTGCTCACGCCCCACAGCGCGTTCTGGGCCATGGACCAGACGAGCATGCCGCCCGCCAGGACGAGGCCGGAGCGTCGGCGCGGCAGCCGGCCGGTGATCTGCGAGGTGGTCCCCTCCACCGCCGTCGCACCGCCGAGCCGGGCGGTCACGGGCCAGACGAGCAGGGCGACCAGGGCGACCGAGGCGAACGGGAGCCGGTGCCCCCCGCCGAAGTGGGGGATCGTCAGGTAGAGGACGCCCGCCGTGGCGGACACGGCGAGCAGCCCGAGCGAGGCCGTCCGGTGCTGGTCGCGCCGGGCGGCTATCCCGGCCGCGGCGACCGCCGTCGCCGTGCCGGAGCCGAGGCCGCCGATCACCACGCCGAGCACCACCAGGGGTACGGACCCGGCCAGCGCGGCCCAGCCGTAGCCGATGGTGGCCAGCACCAGTCCGACGCGGGCGGGGGTGCGTGCCCCGTACCGCTCGACCCGGCCCGCGAGGGCGAAGCCGGCGCAGGCGGAACTGAGGAGCAGGGCGCTGCCGACCAGGCCCGCCTGGGCTGGACTCAGCCCCAGTTGGGCGCTGAGCCGGCCGACGATCGTAGGAAGGAGGTAGGAGGCGAGGTAACCGGCGGTGAACACGGCCACCAGGGGCCACGCTGCACCAGGGCGCGAGGACATGGGCGTTCCTGAAGACATGCCTGAGCAGGCAGGGGGAGGGGGAGGGG